>DATAIH010000203.1:0-32281 GCA_036262755.1 Candidatus Acidiferrum sp. | reverse complement strand
TTCAGGCCCCCAACGCCAAGGGTCTGCCCGCGGAGGCCGAACTCAACGCCAAGATCGAAAAAATGGCCGCCGACCTCAGCGCCCTACGCAAAGCTCCCGTGGCCGAGCCCTACGACGGTCCTGCGCTGCTGAGCGGGCGCGCCGCCGCCGTCTTCTTCCATGAAGTGCTCGGCCATCGTCTGGAAGGCCATCGCCAGCGCGACGAGGAAGAGGGCCAAACCTTCACCAAGAAAGTCGGCCAGGAAGTCCTGCCAAAATTCCTCAGCGTGGCCGACGATCCCACTCTTCACGAAATGGCGGGCGTGAAACTCGCCGGTGCCTACCAGTTCGATAACGAAGGCACGCCCTCGGAGCGGGTTGATGTCATCAAGGATGGCGTGCTCAAGAATTTCCTGATGTCCCGCATGCCCATCAAGAATTTTAGCGATTCCAATGGCCACGGCCGCAATCAGCCCGGACTCATGCCCATCGGCCGCCAGGGAAATCTGATTGTCACCTCCACGCAGACGGTTCCCGAAGCCCAGATGCGCCAGAAACTCATCGACGAAGTGAAAAAGCAGGGCAAACCCTACGGCTTGTATTTCGACGACATCCAGGGCGGCTTCACCATCACCACGCGCCAACTGCCGCAGGCTTTTCAAGTGCTGCCAGTGATGGTTTACAAGGTGTACGCCGACGGCCGACCCGATGAATTAGTCCGCGGCGTGGATATCGTCGGGACGCCTCTTGCAGCTTTGACCCGCATTCTCACAACCGGTGATCAGCAACATGTCTTCAACGGCGTCTGCGGCGCAGAAAGTGGCCAGGTTCCTGTCGCCGCCGTGGCTCCCTCGATGCTCTTCTCCGAAATGGAAGTGCAGAAGCGCGCGCATCAGCACGAACGCCCGCCGCTCTTGCCTCCGCCCGGCTTCGAAGACATGGCTTCCCCTGCAAAGCCCGCGCAAGCCAAAGCCGAGGTGAGGCCATGAGCACCCTTCACCGCAACCTGGTATTCGCACTCGCTCTGGCCATTGCGCCCGGCGCGCCTTCGCTCCGCGCCGCGTCCGGTGATTCCAAGCCCGCGGCCGACCCCGCCATGGCTGCCGCCCGCGCCGCAGCCAAAGGGGACGGCTTGCTCGAAGCCCTGCTGAGTGAAATCGACCGCTCCAAATCGCAGCTCAAAATGGACCAGGTTCAGCCGCCGTATTTCATCGAATATCGTGTCAATGACGTCGAAGAATACCAGGCCGACGCCGATTTCGGTGCCCTTCGCCAGAACCAGCACTCGCATTTTCGCGTTCTGCGCGTGATTGTCCGCATCGGCGACTACCGACAGGACAGCTTCTACGCACGCGGCCAGGGAGAATCGACCATTCTTCCGCTCGACAACGATTCCATTGCCCTTCGCCACCAAATCTGGCTCGCTACCGACGAAGCCTACAAGGCCGCTGGCCAGGCGCTCGCCGAAAAGCAGGCCGAACTCAAGCGCTTCACGACCGACGCCAATCCGGTCGACGATTTCGCCAAATCCTCTCCGCTCATCGCTGTCGAGCCCACGGTTTCCCTGAAGCTCGATGAGGCGTATTGGAAGAAAGCTCTCGAGGACGTCACCGGCTTGTACCGCCTGTATCCCGACGTGCAGTCGGTCGCCGCGTCCGCGCGCTTCTCCGCCGTTAACGAATACCTGGTCAATACCGAAGGCACCGTCACGCGGTGTGGTAAGACGACTTACTCGATGTCCTTGGAGGGCTCCGCGCAAGCCGCTGACGGCATGCGTCTCAGCCGCAGCCCCGATTACGTCGTTGCGCGCTTGGAAGAATTGCCTTCGCACGACGCATTGATGACAAACGCCAAGCAAATGCTCGACACCATCGTTGCTCTCCGTAAAGCACCTATCGTCGAAGAAGAGTATCGCGGCCCCGTGTTGTTTTCCGCCGACGCCGCCAACGACATCGTTGCCTCCTTGATCGGCCAAAACCTTGTAGGTCACAAGCCGCAGCTCGGTCGTCCCAACCGTACTACCGGGGCCTTTGCCACCAGCTACAAAGCGCGCGTTCTCCCGACTTTTCTTTCCGTCATTGACGACCCCACACTGAAGGATTTCCAGGGCAAGAGTCTCATCGGTAACTACATGTTTGACAGCGAAGGCGTGAAGGCTCAGTCGGTTGACGCCGTCCAAAACGGCATACTCACCAATTACCTCATCGGCCGCCAGCCGCTTCGCGACTTCCCTGCCTCGAACGGCCATGGCCGCGCCGCCACCGGCCTGGCCGCCGGCCCGAACCTCGGCGTTCTCTTGCTTAAGAGCTCCGAACCGCAATCGCCCGGGGATTTGAAGAAGAAAGTCATCGAAATGGTCAAGGAACAGGGCATGCCTTACGGCTATCGCGTCGAAACTCTGGGCGCGCCCGGCAACACGCCGCGGCTGCTCTATCGCGTTTACGCGAGCGATGGCCACGAAGAACTCGTGCGCGGCGCGGTCTTCAACGAACTGGATACTCGCGCGCTGCGCACTGATGTTATTGCCGCGGGCAACGACCCTCTGGTCAGCAATCGCCCTGGCGGCATTCCGACTACGGTGATCAGCCCATCGCTGCTTTTCGACGAGTTGGAAGTCAAACGCGCCGACACCAGCAAGGACAAGTTGCCAGAGTATCCCGCTCCCCCTCTCAAGAGGTGATTCCGCGATCCGGTATTAAACGATGAGCATGTTTCGAGGTCTCTGGCCCAATGCAACCTGACCATCTTCGGCGGGAAAAGCCGCTTGGTGCTCTGGACTATGCTCGCGCCCAGGGAATCGGCTCTCCGATGGCTGACCTAAAACACGTGCAGGGCCACGCGGGTAATTTCGGTCTTGCCCCGGCAAAATAGAGAATTGTCAACCACCAGGGCGTGCGGTGATTTCATTTCTCCCTTTTCTCGCTTTCCTTTAACATGCAATGCAGGCAACGGAAAAACGGACCAAGGACCGTCACTTTCCCGTTTTCTTTTTTTGGTTTTCTGCCAAACTTAGAACTACCTCAAGACGACTCACGGCTCAAGATGACTCTGCGCGAACGACTCGAATGGCTCACCCGCATGACGCTGCTGGTCTTCATCCTTGCGTCAGCGGCCTTTCTCAGCGCCATCACGGCCATGCGCATCGCCATTCATGGCCGCGAAGTCACCATGCCCAATCTCGTTGGCAAGAACGTTTCTGAAGCCAGCAAGATGCTTGAAACCCGCGGTCTGGTGCTGCGCGTCGCCGACCGCATCTACAGCGACCAGCCCATCAACGTGGTCTTGCGCCAAACTCCCCCGGCTGGCCTGCTCATGAAAGTTTCGCAGCAAGCCCATGTCGTTGTTAGCCTTGGCCAGCGCCAGTTGCAGATTCCCATGCTTCAAGGAAATTCCCTGCGCGCCTCACGCGTGGAGTTGCTTCGCCAAGGCCTGCAAGTCGGCGAAGTCTCGGCCATCAGCATGCCGGACCAGTCTGCTGATACCATCGTGCTGCAAAACCCCAAGCCGGGCTCGGGCGCCGCCACGCCTCGCGTGGACGTCCTGGTTTCACAAGGACCGCGGGAGACCGATTACGTCATGCCGCATCTGGTGGGATTGAACGAAAATGACGCCCAGGGACGCCTGGACCAGGTGCAAGTGCGCCGCAAAGTGAATTACGTCTCCGCTCCACAATCCCCGCACGGAGAGGTGATTGACCAGTCGCCTGCGGCCGGCTCAAAACTCCCTTCCACCGCCACCATCGAACTCACGGTCGCCAATTGAAAGGGGCGAAACCGGCGCGGTCAGGGGGATTGCTTCGATCGCCGGCGAATCTTTCCGGAAGGAGAGGCGTGCCGCGCGCGGGCGAGACCCTGAACATCAACCGTTACCGCAGGTCGTTGCCGCGAGCGCATCTGCGCAAGATGGTGGGCATGGTGGTCGGAGATTCCACGGTTCCAGAGGATGCCGAGGCGCTTTTACGGCAGGGGTTGACGAGCCTGCGAGGCCGGCGGCAAAGCGCACTGGATAAGCCGGGCATCAAGATGTCCTTGGAGACACGGGCGCACCTGAGCGAATCCGTGGCGCGGATCGATGAGGCGCTTAAGGCCAACATGCAGCGCACGGGCTTGCAACCTCAGCTCGTGCACTAGGAGGGCAACCGAGGCGGCACCGCCTGGGCGGCCGCACCGCATTAACAGAAAAGCAATTCGATCGCAAAGTACTATTGACGGCGAGCGCAAACCGGAAGGAAGATAGCCGCGAAGCTAGCCCTGCCTGACTTCCCCTGAAAAATACAGCTGTTCAGGATCGTATTCGTGGACGCTCCCCTTCTCCGTCGGACGGAAAGCCGCATTACCCTAAAGATATTCGTGAAGCTGTCGGACCCTCGAACGGGAGCGTTCGAAATCACCTCAACGATTGATGTGAGTTGCCACGGCGCGCGCGTATTGACCAAGAGCCTCTGGAATACGAACGACGATCTCTGCGTCCAGCCTATCCGGGGAAGCCTCACTTCGCGCGGCCGCGTTGCGCACTGCGAAACACGCGGCGACGGCTCTTATGAGCTGGGGCTGGAGCTGTATCCTTCGACGCAAGATTGGACGAGGTCGGGTAAGCTGCCAGGCAAGCTCGCGAAGAATTAGAATCCTGCCAAGGCCATGGAGAGCTTGTTGTACAAACCCGCATAACGCGTTGAAAACAACAGGCATGTGCGGGCTCCGAGTAAGTCTCGAAGATTGCGATCTCTTTAAGAAACAGTACTTTCGTGCAGGTTCCTGAAACGCGGAGCCTGTCCCTATTGGGGATTGCTTCGCTTTCCAGCAGCAGCCTACATTGAAGGCTATGTTCGGCCGGCCTGACAGAACCGCCGTTTCTGAGTTCGGCGACCGGGTAAGCTTATCGGCCAAGTCCTGTCCGCTCGAAGGGCCCATGAGTTACTGCGGCGAGACGGCGGAAATTGACTTAAACAAGCTGGGCCGACGTGAGTGGTGGCTGTGGTTTTCCGCGCTCATGGTGACGACACTTTGCGCGGCCACGCTGCTGCTCACTGCTTTCTCCAGGCTATTCCGCCACAAAGACCATTTTTATGAAATGAGCCCCGAGCAGGCGCGCTGGGGGGTTTTGTGTTTGCTCCTTCTTTTCAACTTCTGGATGGTGTACCGGCAGAGAATCCTTCGCCAGCTGCGCAAGCGAGCGACCGCACCAAGCGCCAGCATGGACGCTCCGACCGCAGGGATGGAGGAAAGGGCGGCAGTGGATGCGGTGACCGGCCTGTACACGCGCAGTTCGGCGCTGCTGCATCTCGGAAAAGAAATCGCGCGCGCGAAAAGGCAGAACACGTCGTTGAGTCTGGCCACGATTCACCTGGAAGATTTGGCAGACCTGAACCGGCAGTACGGCAAGACAGCCCTGGATCAGGCGCTCAAAGAGTTTGCTCGGCGGCTGAAGGAAGTGAGCCGCGGGTCGGATTATGCGGTGCGCCTGGCCAACGACGATTTCCTGTTGGTGCTGCCGAAATGCAATGTCGGCGAAGTGAGCCAAGTGTTGAACCGCATGGGTTCGATGGACCTGGAATGCGCGGGAAAGAAGATTTCGCTTGCCTACACCACCGGGTGGGTGGACTACCAGCCAGGGGACATGCCTTCGGATCTGCTAAAACGCGCGTCGCAGCTCCTGCACTTGTATGGCGACGCCGCGAAAGACGGCTACGCCGCAACAGGCACCTCGAACTAAGAGATCGCTGATCGTCCACCGGTGTCGGCATCCCTCCCATGGGGGCGCGCCCTTCGTTCCCCGGAATGAACCGAAGCGCGCATCTCGGCATGGACTAGTCGGAGGGAGCCTGCTTGTGGAGAGCGGTGCACAAGGTGAGGGCGGTGTTGGGGTCGACGGCGTCGTCGCCTTCGTCGATGAGCCGGATAATGCCTTGCTTGTCGATGACGATGTTGGCGCGAAGAGCCCACTGATAGTCCTCGTTTTCGACGCTGTAGGTTTTTAGGATGCCGTAGGAGGTGAGCATTTTGTGGTTCATGTCGCTGAGCAGAGGAAAGTGCAGGCCATTCTGCTCGGCAAAGGCGGCGTTGGCCGCAGGACTGTCGAGGCTGACGCCGAACACGGCAGTGTCCCCCGTGGGGATTTGCCCGGAATCAATGCCGGCCTGGACGGCGAGCATTTGCTTGGTGCAGCCCTCAGAGAACGCGAGGACGTACACGGCCAGAAAAACATTTTTCTTCCCGCGGTAGTCGCTGAGCTTCACGGTTTTCCACTCATCGGTGAGAAGCGTAAAGTCGGGAGCCACGTCGCCGACTTTGAGAGACATGCGCGCCACCTGGGATTTGTGCACCTGATGGGCGAGCGGTGGAGCGGCAGCTGCGGCAATCAAAAGTAATCCAGCAATGAGTGCGCGTTTCATCATAGGGCTTCTGAGATCCCCCAGCCGGCGAATGACACCCAGCCTTCCCTGTAGGACCGGGCAAAGAGCAAGAATATTCCCTGGCGTCGAAAGATTTTTGTCTTACGGGGCCGGCACTTTCTAGAAAGCCACGAACGCACGCTCCTCCGGGCGATTCGGACTATAATGTGCGGCCTTTGGTCCTGGAAATGGTTCGTGGTGGAGGAAATTGACCATGAGAGCGGCGAATTCGCTACCCAGGGTGTGTCGCCAAAAGAATCGGGTCGCTCGAGTGCGCCTGTGTGCAGGGTTGGCAGCGGCGACTCTGCTGGTTGCCCGTGCGTGGGCTGGCCAGGAGAACGCGGCGTCGGCGGCCGAGGCGGAGGCATCTTCGGGAGACCGCACTGCGCGCGTAGCGCCTAACTACGACCTCGAAGAGCGGTTTCTTCCCGATCAGGTCAGCAAGCTGGTGTTTGACCTGGCGGTGACGCCGCACTGGTTTACCGCATCGGACCGATTCTGGTACAGCTACGAAACGCCGGAAGGGACGCGCTACTACCTGGTGGACCCGGTAAGGAAGGCGAAGACCCCGCTGTGGGACAACGCGAAGGTGGCCGCGGCACTTTCGACGCTGACGAATTTCCCCTATGACGCGCAACATCTCCCGGTGAAGCGGCTGAAGCTGGTGGACAAAGACACGCGAATGCGCTTGGAGGTCGAGATTCGCAAAGACGCGGTGGTGCCAAACGAACCAAAAAGGGAAAAGAGCCAGGAGGACATCGAGGAGCAAGGAGAGATGAAGCAAGGCGACCAGGAGGGGCAAGGCGCGGGCCCGCCGGCGGAGAAACCGGAAGAAACACGTACGATTTACTTTGCATACGATCTGGCAACAGGCAAAATCACGCGGCTGGACAGTTTTGAAGCACCGAGGAAAAAGCCAATGTGGGCTTCCGTGTCACCGGACGAAAAGACCGTGGTGTTCGCGAGGGGACATAACCTCTACCTGATGGATACCGAGAACTACGCGAAGGCGCTGAAAAAAGCGGGCGATACGGGCGTGGTGGAAGCCCAATTGACGACCGATGGAGTGGAAAAATACAGCTATGCGCGAGTGCTGCTGCCAGAGCAGGAAGAGCAGCTGAAGAAACAGGACAAGGGCGACACGAACAAAGCGGGACCGCGGATGCCGACGGTGACCCTTCATTGGTCAAAAGATTCCAAGAAATTTGCCCTGGAACGCAACGACGACCGCAAAGTGGGCGACTACTGGGTGATTCACTCGCTGACGAATCCGCGGCCGATCCTCGAGACGCGCAGCTACGCCCTGCCGGGCGAGACCAACCTGCCGAGCGGCGAAATCGACATCTTTGATGTGGCGAGCAGGCAGCGCGTGGTGGTCGAGCCGAAGAGCTTTGTCGACGAGGTTCTCAACATCGCCGATGCCGCGCAAACCGAGCGCGACCGGGAAGAGCTACGCGAAGAACAAGAGGAAAATCGCCAGAATCCGGCGCCGCTTTCGCGGTTTAGCCCGAAGTGGGTGGCGGAGACCTCGGACAAGCTGTACTTCACGAGCCGCAGCCGGGACTTCCGGCAAGTAGAGGTGGACGTTGCGGACACCGCCACCGGCAAGGTGCTGAAGTTGATTGAAGAGCGTTCGAACGTGTGGATGACGCAAAAGCCGCTGCGGCTGCTGGAAAACGGCAAGGAGATGTTGTGGTGGTCGGAGCGAGACGGATGGGGCCACTTTTATTTGTACGATGGCCAGGGCAAGCTGAAAAACCAGGTGACCTCAGGCGAATACGTGACGGATCAAATTGTGACGGCAGATGAGAAAACGCGGACGTTGTACTTTACGGCAAACGGCCACGAGGCCGGTGAAGATCCCTATTACGCGCACCTGTACCGCGTCGGCCTGGATGGAAGCGGGCTGAAACTGCTGACGCCGGGGAACTATACGCACGCGGTCAGCTGGCCGGATTCGGGCAGATACTTCGTGGATTCGTATTCGCGGGTAGATACGGCGCCCAAGTCGGGGCTCCTGGACGGACAGGGAACACCGCTCGGCGAGCTTGAGACGACGGACGTTTCGCAATTGATGGCCGCAGGGTTCAAATATCCCGAGATGTTCAAAGTAAAGGCGGATGACGGCGTGACGGACCTTTACGGAGTGATTTACAAGCCGTTCGATTTCGATGCCAACCGGAAGTATCCGGTGATTGAATACGTGTATCCCGGGCCCCAGGTGGAGCAGGTAACCAAGGCATTTTCACCGAAAAGCCCCAACGTGCCACTGGCGCAACTGGGGTTTGTAGTGATTGAGGTGGGCAACCGTGGCGGAAGCCCTCAGCGAGACAAGTGGTACGACGCCTATGGGTACGGGAATCTGCGGGACTATGGCCTGGCGGACAAAAAGGCGGCCCTCGAGCGACTCGCGGCGACGCATCCGTACATGGATTTGGGCCGCGTGGGGATGTGGGGCCATTCCGGAGGAGGGTTCATGACGGCAGCAGCAATGCTGCAGTATCCGGACTTTTACAAGGCCGGATGGTCGGAATCCGGGAACCATGACAACAACGTGTACAACAGTACCTGGAGCGAAAAATATCACGGGGTCCGCGAAGAGAAGCAAAAGGATGGGGCGGAGAAATTCGTCTACGAGATCGATAAAAACTCTGAAATAGCAAAGAACCTGAAAGGTCACCTGATGCTGACCACCGGGGATATGGACGATAACGTAAGCATGGTGAATACCATGCGGTTGGCGAATGCGCTGATTAGGGCAAATAAACGATTCGAGATGCTGGTGCTCCCGGGAATGCGGCATAGTTACATGCCTATCCAGAGTTACGTCATCGCGGCGCGGGGGGACTTTTTCAGCAAGTGGTTGCTGGGCAGCCCGGATACCGGAGCGGACATGATCGAGCTGCAAAGGGACAAACAAGCGACGCCGAGCAAGAAGGCCAGGGAGTAAGCGAGGAAACGGGCAAGGCAACCCCTAGCCGACTACCCCGGCATCAGACAGAAGTAGAACGGCCAGCCGGGGAGCCGCCCAGGATGTAAAAGGTGTAACCTGGCCTTTGGTTCAGGTATAATCGAACGGCTTAAACTGGGGGAATTGCGGGCTCGCATGCTTTTCCCGGTCTGCCGTGGGAAATCCTAGCTTCGTGAGAGAGGTGAGGAGTGCGCCTTCAAGGAAACTGGCGGGAGATGAGCGCCGACGGGAGAGTGAAAGTAGGGCTGAAATGGCTCGCCGCGTCAGTGATCGCGGGAATGCTGCTGCTCTCGGCCACACCCAGCCATGCACAGCTTCCGCACAAGAAGAAGAAGGTCAACAAGTCCACGAGCGCGGACAATACCGCAGAGCCCGACAAGATTCTCTACGAACGGGCGATCGACGACATCAAGCACGGAAGACACGAAGTGGGCCGGCTGAATATGCAGACGCTGATCAATACGTATCCGGACAGCGAATACCTGGCCAAAGCAAAGCTGGCGATTGCGGATTCCTACTACAAAGAAGGCGGAACCGCGAACACCACGCAGGCGATTCAGGCGTACCAAGACTTCGGCGTGTTCTTCCCGATGCTGCCCGAAGCCGCGTACGCGCAGCTGCAGGTGGCCATGGCGCATTTCCGTGAGATGGAAAAGCCGGACCGCGACCGGACGCAAGCGCTCGACGCAGAGGACGCCTTCCAAACCTTCCTGCAAAAATATCCGAAAGATCCGCTGGCGCTGAAGGCGGAGCAGTATTTGCGGGAGGTGCAAGAAGTTCTGGCGGAGGGAGATTACCGGATCGGCTATTTTTACTACACCACGCGAGGGGACAAGAGGGCGGCAGCGTCGAGACTGGCCGCGCTGGTGAGCCGGTATCCGCTGTACAGCAAGGCGGATCACGCGCTGTGGATGCTGGGAAATATCTGGGAGGGCACGGAAAAGAAGGAACTGGCGGTGCCTTATTACGCAAGAATCGTGCGGGAATATCCGCTTTCGCCGCTGGTTCCGGCAGCCACGGACAAGCTGAAGGGGCTGAAGGCGCCGGTGCCGCAGCCGGACCCGCAAGCGGTCAAGTGGATGACGGCAGAGAAAAATACGCCGCGGAAACATGACCCGGTCCTTTTCAAACCTTTGGCGCTGGTACACTCGAACCCGAGACAGGAACTGCACACGGCGGCTACATCGGGAACGCCAACGATGACGCCGGAGTCCGGGAATGAGGAGGGAGTGGACATTCTCACGGGCGGAAATCAATCGCGGATTCCCGGGAGTGGGACAGGAATCGTGGCAACGGTGCAACCTGGAGGACAAGCAGGCACTGCGGAGTCAACCGGCGGCGCCGAGAACGTAGGTCCGCCTGCGGATGGAAGCGACACGAAACCTCAGGCGCAGCAGCCGAATTCGGCGGCGTCGGCGCCGGCGAGCGATTCGGCGAAGGCGCCAACTGCGGCGGGGAGCGGCGATCCGCCGAAGACGGAAGGAACCGGCGACGGCGCGGCTGCCGCGGATGGCCAATCGAGCGATGGCGGCGCGAAGACAGACTCTGCACAAGCGGCCGGGGACCAGATGGGAAGCGAGTCCGACAAGACGGACGGCAAAAAGGAGTCGACCAGCAAGAAGAAAAAGGGATTGAAGAAAATCATTCCGTGGTAGTCCCTTTTTGCCTGCGGGAACCGGTTTGCAAGTGTAGCAGGTGCGGTTGAGCAATCCGCACCTTTTGCTATTTTCGCAGGGTCGAGCGGGGTAGTAGTGTACAATTGGGCAGTATTGCTTTGCGACACAATCCTACCCCAGGGTGATTGACGCGCACGCGCGCGAATGCTCCAATCAAACGAGGCAAGGCACCCTTTTGGGCTGCGGTGCAGCCGGATTGGGTTGCCTGGGTGAGGTATCGCCGGAGGGCGTTTTAGTGCCGAAGATCCTGGTTGCCGACGACAACAGCAACATCCAGAAGATGGTCGGTCTTGCCCTGAAAGATCAAGGCATTGACGTTGTCGCCGTCGGAAACGGCGAAGCGGCCGTGCGAAAGATCGCGGACGTGCGCCCGGATCTGGTGCTTGCCGACGTGTTCATGCCGGTCAGAAACGGCTACGAAGTTTGTCAGTTCGTGAAGATGGAGTCCGCGCTGTCGCATATCCCCGTGATCCTGCTGGTGGGAGCGTTTGATCCTCTCGATGAACAGGAAGCGCAAAGAGTGGGCGCGGACGGGGTGTTGAAGAAGCCGTTTATTCCTCCCGACCCGTTGATTTCGATGGTGAAGTCCGCGTTGCAACGTTCCGGCGCCGCACACGGGACCGCGCCGAGAGCCTCCGAGCCAGAAGCCGCTTATGGCGCCAAGGATGTGTCCACCCCAGGTGCCGCGAGCGTGCCGAGGCCGAGCCCGGCGCCGGTACCGGAATTTCACATGGAAAGCGGCCTGGAAACGGAAAACGAAAGCATCGTGGAGGAAGTGCCTCCGAAACCCGAGCCCCTGCAGATTGATTCGAGCTCACAGCCGGTCGCGTTCGGAAGCCTGCTGGAAACGCCGGAGGAGGAATCCTCAGAAGATTCGACCTTTACGACGCCGAGCTCGCCGGAATTCACGATGGAACACGACTGGCGGGACCGGGACGACCAAGAGGTTGCCGAGGAAGAGGACGAAGAAGAGCTGCCGGCCTGGAGGCCGGAAGCCACCGGGGACGAGGAAGAGCGTCCTGCGGCAAAGGACACGAAGTCGAAGTCCAAGAGCAGCGCAGATGATTGGCGGACAGGAGGATTCGAGCAGATTGCCGCCAGCAAGTCTCGAAACACGGAGTGGGCGCCCGAGGAAGAGACGCCTCAGCCCGCGGAAGTCGCGCCAGTGGCGAGCAGTCGTGTGCCGGAAGCGCCAAGGGTTCCGGCAGCCCCGGTGAAAGAGCCAACGCCAGTTGCGAGCCGGCCGCCTGCACCGGAGCTATGGGCACCGCCGGTTCCCCCGCCTGCCGCTGCTTCGTCCCCTTCGGTTTCAAGGGAAAAGCACTCGACTGAGACAGCTACGGCGGTCGTTGAAGATAAGGCAAAACCTGCGAGCGAGCCCAAGGCCGTGGGGGACAGGAAAAACGGAAAGGATCCATGGCATTCCGTCTCGTCAAGCCCGTGGGAGGGCGAGATTCAAAGGGCCAACCAACTGGCTTCGACTTGGGATGCGCCGACCGTCGCAAATCCGGGGGCCGCACCAAAGAACGGAACTGAAAAAGCAAAGCAGGCCAGCCAGCTGGCCCACGCGGTCATTGAGGAAGCCGCGCTTCCGCCAGCAACGGTCGAGGCCATCCGCGAGGAAGCCGCGCAGGTCGCAGAAGACGCGACGTTCGTCGTGGAGACCGAGGGGTCGGCGTTGCCAGGGAGCGGCTTTTACGCGCAAGAGGAAGAAGCGATGGTGATGCCTAACGGCGCGCCGCCGACATCCACACCAGCGGCAGCGTCCAATATGGACGACCTCGTTAGGAAGGTTTTGGCCAAGATGAGCCCGGAAGTGCTGCAAGCGGTGACCCGAGAGATTCTGAAGCCCGTCGTGGAAGCGATGGTCAAGGAAGAGCTGAAGTCGAGAAAACCGTAGCTCCCCGCCTGGATTTCAGCACGATCCGGTTGAACCCAACAAAAACAAAGCCACCGGGCCGGCACTCTGAGCTACCCTTCTATTTTTCATTCGTTCGAATAAAGATATTCCCACTGCGCGACGCGAGTATTTGACGGAGCCGCTTTTTGCCTTCTATAGTCGAGGATTACTCTGAAGGATTTGATTCGAGCCTGAGGGCGCAGGTCCCCATCCATGGCTGAAATGGAGAAGCGTTAGCCAATGGCCAGAGAGATCGCCAAAGCTTACGAACCGCAACGGATTGAACGGCGCTGGGCCGAATTCTGGGTGAAGGAGGCGCTGTTCAAGGCCGACCCAAGCGCACCGGGACCCGTGTTTTCCATGGTGATCCCTCCGCCAAACGTTACCGGCTCGCTGCACCTCGGGCACATGCTGAACCACACGGAAATCGACATCCTGACGCGCTGGCACCGCATGCGGGGGTACAACACTTTGTACCTGCCGGGGATGGATCACGCTGGAATCTCGACGCAGCGCGTGGTCGTGCGGCAGTTGGCGGAACAAGGGATCGACTACCGCAAGCTGGGACGGGAGGAATTTGAGAGGCGCGTGTGGAAATGGAAGGAAGAGAGCGGGGGCACGATTTTGCGGCAGATGCGGCAGATTGGGGAAAGCTGCGACTGGTCGCGGGAAAGATTCACGCTCTCCCCGGAGCTTTCGAAGGTGGTGCGCGAAGTTTTCGTGCGTCTCTATGAAGAGGGCCTGATTTACCGGGCCACGCGGCTGGTGAACTGGTGTCCCGACTGCCTAACGGTCCTTAGCGACCTGGAAGTGGTGCATGAAGAACGGCTAGGACACCTGTGGTACATCAACTATCCCATTCGGGGGACAAAGGAATTTTTGGCCGTTGCGACGACGCGGCCGGAGACGATGTTGGGCGACACGGCCGTGGCCGTGCATCCGGAAGACGAACGCTACAAACACCTCGTGGGAAAGAAAGCTTTGTTGCCGCTGATACACCGCGAGATTCCGATCATCGCGGATGAAATGGTGGATCGAGAGTTCGGGACGGGAGCGGTCAAGGTCACTCCAGCGCACGACCCCAACGATTTTGAGCTTGGGAGAAGGCATCAGCTGGCGGAAATCGACGTGATGACCGACGATGCGCACATGAACGCGCATGCCGGCGAGTATGCCGGGATGGATCGCTTCGAAGCGCGGAAGAAGATCGTGGAGGATTTGAAGGCCCAAGGGTTGCTTCAAAAAATTACCGATCACACCAACGCGATTGGACTCTGCGAACGAAGCAAGACGGCGGTGGAGCCGCGGATCTCAACGCAATGGTTTTGCAAGATGAAGGACCTTGCCGCGCCTGCGATCGAGGCTGTGGAGGAATACGAACCGGGTAAGCGAAACCGCATCTCCATCCTCCCCGACAACCGGCGCACCGAGTACCTCAACTGGATGCGCAACATCCGCGACTGGACGCTGTCGCGGCAGCTTTGGTGGGGCCACCGCATTCCCGCCTGGTATTGCAAGGAAAACCAGCACGTCACGGTCGAGCGGGAAACTCCGTCGAAGTGCGCAACGTGCGGGTCGGCAAACCTGGAACAGGATCCCGACGTTCTGGACACCTGGTTTAGCTCGGCGCTGTGGCCCTTCTCGACGATGGGCTGGCCCGAAGAGACGGCGGACTTCAAGACGTACTATCCGACAAGCTTGCTGATCACCGGATACGACATCCTGTTTTTTTGGGTCGCGCGGATGATCATGATGGGTCTTCATTTTACCGGCAACGTTCCCTTCCGAGCCGTGTATTTACATTCTCTTGTGCGCACGGGCAGCGGCGAGAAGATGTCGAAGTCCAAGGGAACGGGGCTCGATCCCGTGGCACTGAACCAGCAGTATGGAACGGATGCCATGCGATTTTGTTTGGCATCCATGGCGGCTCCAGGAACGGATATCGTCCTGTCGGACGACAAGCTCGGGAGCGCGCGGAATTTCGCGAACAAGATTTGGAATGCGGCGCGATTTGTTCTGTCAAATATCTCGAAGTTTGCCGACATGGGTATCGACACGGCCGACATGTTGAGCCCCGCTTGGGGCGGCGGCTTGTCTCCTCGTACCCATGATTCTGAACAGAAGCTGTGTGACCGCTGGATTTACTCGCGATTGTGGCGTGCCAGCGAACAGATCCACGAAGCCTTGGAGAACTACCGCTTTCATGAAGCCGCGCAGTCGATTTATCACTTCTTTTGGGGTGACTTCTGCGACTGGTATCTTGAGTGGGTTAAGCCAGATATCAACCCGCGCGAGGCTCCAACCATTCGGCAAACGCATGCTTACCAGCGTCTCATCGCCGTCTTTAGCGCCAGTCTGAGGCTACTTCACCCGTTCATGCCCTTTATCACCGAAGAACTCTGGTTTCAGTTGTACGAATTCGGAAAGCCCAAGGACTTGCCGTATCGCTCCCTGGCACTTGAGAACTACCAGGTGGTGACCCATGAGGTGGAAGACCAAATCGCGGAAGAGGGAATGTCGCTCCTGCAGGAATTGATTGTTGCGGCGCGCAATATCCGCGCGGAACTGAGAATCGATACAAAATGCAAGGTAAAAGCGGAATGCTTAATCCAGAATCCAGAAGCTCGCAGCCTGATTCAGGCGAACCTTGAGCCCGTCCTCCGGCTGGCGACGCTGTCGGACATTCATTTTGCTAAAACGAGCCTTGACCCCACTCGTGGCGTGCTGAAGTCCACCGCGCTGTTTGATTTGCTGATTCCTTATGGCGAAGGAATCGACCGACAAGCCGAGATTCGTAGACTCAAAAGGGAAATCGAGAAGCTCACAAAGGACATTCAGGCAAAGGAAGATCGCCTTGCGGACCCTGACTTCACGAGGAAAGCTCCGGAGCACGTGGTGAACAACCTCAGGGCGACCAAAGTCGAGCGACAACTTGAGAAGGAAAAGCTAACCGCGCAACTGCAGCAATTAGAGGGCAGTCAGACGGCCGGGACTTGAGCTCGTGGACTGGCATTCGGAAGAAATCCAGGAAATCGTTCGAGACGCCCTGGCCGAAGATATCGGACCGGGCGACAGAAGCACGGCGGCAACAACTTCACCAAGTGCCGTGGCGCGGGCGCACATCCTGGCGCGGCAAACCCTGGTGTGTGCGGGATTGCCGCTGGCGGAAAACGTGTTTCGCGTGCTCGATCCGGAGATGGCGGTCCATTGCCCACACACGGACGGGTCGCTTGTCGAACCTGGCGCGAAACTGGTCGAGATGCAAGGAAATGCCGCGGCGATTTTGACCGGTGAGCGCACCGCCCTCAATTTCCTGTCTCATTTGTGCGGGATTGCCACCTACACACGGCGATTTGTGGAACAGCTGGCGGCGACGAAAACACGGATTCGCGACACGCGGAAAACGACGCCGTGCCTGCGGTTGATCGAAAAGTATGCGGTGAAAATGGGCGGCGGGATGAATCACCGGTTCGGGCTCTATGACGCCATTTTGTTGAAAGAGAATCACATCGCGCTGGCGGGGGGAATTAAGGCGGCGCTGGACAAGGCCCATACCTACGTCGCGCCCCACTCGGCGGCGCCGCGGACGGCGAGCGCCTATGATGCCGCAGGGCTCGATCCCGAAGTGGCGGGGCCCGCACCGCTCGAGGTCGAGATTGAGGTGCGGGACGAACGCGAATTGATGGAGGCGCTGAAAGCTGGAGCGCAGGCGGTGCTGCTGGACAACATGACGCCGGAGCGCGCAGCGGAGTGCGTGAAGATCGCGCGAGGCATGCGCCCGGATTGCGTGATCGAGATTTCCGGCGGGATTACGCTGGATAACGCGCACGCCTACGCCCAGGCTGGGGCGGACTTTCTTTCTTCCGGAATGTTGACCCACTCAGCCCCCGCCGCGAACCTGAGCCTGCTTGTGGATGGCGTCGAGGAAACGTAAGCTTAGGCGGCGCGCGGGCGCAACGAGATCCCAATGAATTCAGAACCCTTGCCGGGAACAACAGACCGGAGAGTGGCGGGGCTGCTCACGCTGCTCGCGAAGAATGCCACTATCGTGATCAGCGGGGCGCGCATCGCGCGGGAAATCGGCGTGTCGCGGTCGGCGGTGTGGCGGTGGGTGGAACGGCTGCGCGAGCTTGGCGTGAAGGTGCGGGGCCAGACCGCGTCCGGCTACTTCCTCGAAAAGGTACCCGACATTCTTACCGCCGACGAGCTCAAAAGGCGACTGAAAGGCAGCCTGTTCGGGAAGCGCATCCATCATTTTTTCAAGACGGACTCGACAAATCGCGTTGCGTTTGAGCTGGGACACGCGGGAGAAGGGGAAGGCACGGTAGTCCTGGCGGAGGAGCAAACCGGAGGACGGGGCCGCGCGGGCCGCGTGTGGCACTCGGAACGCGCCACCGGAGTCTACCTGAGCTTGCTGCTGCGGCCGAAGCTGGCGCCGGTGCAGGCCCCCATATTGACGATGATGGCAGGGCTCTCGGCGCACACGGCCGTGGAGTCCGTTACTGGCCTGGCGGTGGACTTGAAGTGGCCGAATGACTTGATGATTCGGGGAAAGAAAGCAGGCGGCATCCTGACGGAAATGCACGCCGAACCCGGACAGATACGGTTTGTCGTGGTGGGAATCGGATTGAACGTGAATCAAGAAAGATTCCCGTGTGAACTCGCGAATACGGCGACTTCGCTGCGGCTGGAGACGGGCAAATCGCAGTCGCGCGTGGAATTGATGGTGCGGTTGCTGCGGGAATTCGAGAGCGACTACAATCGGTTCGTGCATGAAGGAGTGGCGGGCGTGGTAACGCGCTTCGAGGTGTTCTCGAGTTATGCGCATGGAAAGCGCGTCCGCGTGACGAACGGCATGGAGAGTTATTTAGGAACAACTGCGGGATTGGGGCCTGAAGGTTTGCTGCAAGTAGAGCGCGACGACGGGCGCGTGGTGACGGTGATTGCCGGGGACGTGGCGGAGGCGCGGTAGATGCTGTTGACCATCGATGTGGGAAACACAAACACCGTGCTGGGCGTGTTTCGCGGCCCAGAGCTGATCGCGAACTGGCGACTGACGACGGCACGCGAGCAGACCATCGACGAATACGGCGTGTTGACGCGGAATCTGTTTACCCTCGCGGGGCTCGACCGCAATGACATCACCGGAGTAATCATCAGTTCGGTGGTGCCGCCTGTGAATTGGACACTTGCGGAAATGTCGCGCGTGTATTTGGGGAAGAGCGCCCTTTTTGTTGAGATGGGGGTAAAGACGGGTATGGCGGTGCTGGTCGATAATCCGTCGGAGGTCGGAGCGGATCGCATCGTCAACGGTGTGGCGGCCTTTCACCTGTACGGCGGACCGTCGATTGTAGTGGATTTTGGAACGGCGATCACCTTCGATGCTATTTCCGCAAAGGGCGAGTATCTGGGGGGAGTGATCGCGCCGGGACTGGGAATTGCTTCGGAGGCTTTGTTTGCACGCGCAGCGAAGTTGCCGCGCGTCGAAATCAAAGACCCGGGAAAAATTATCGGGACGAATACGGTCACGAACATGCAGGCGGGCTTGTACTACGGCGCGGTCGACATGGTCGACGGCATGCTCGCGCGGATGAAAAAGGAGCTTGGTGAAAACGCGAAGGTAGTGGCCACGGGAGGGCAAGCGCGGCTGGTGGCGAAGGGCTCGAAGTATATCGAGCACACCGATGAGTTTCTGACGCTGACGGGTCTGCGATTGATCTGGGAGAAAAACCAGCCGGCCGAGCACGTGAAAAGTGCGGCCGCGGACGCACCCGGGACGCGCGGCGCGGTTCCGGCGAGAAAGGCTCAGAGGTAACGCTCCCCAAAACGGCCCGCCGCGCGGACCGATTCGGAGTTGCTTGGACACGCGCGACGCTTCCAACCAACACATGGACAGCTGGAACTATTTCAATTACTTCACGGAGATTGAGGAATATTTCTGGAAGAAGCGGGGAGCGCACTTGCTCGTGTCGCCGCTGGATTGGGCAATTATGGAGGCCTGGCAGAAGGCGGGCGTGCCGCTCGAAGCCGTGCTGAAGGGAATTGACCGCGCGTTTGAAAGCTACGGCAGATCGCGGCGCGGCGCCGGCAAACCGCTGAAAAGCATTGCGTATTGCACGGATGCGGTGCTGGAAGCCGCGGAGGAACAATGGGAAGCGGCGGCGGGCAAGGCGCCCGCTTCGCAGCGAGCGCCTCAGAGAGAGCCTTTCTCGCGCGAAGAGATGAAAAAATACTTTGCGCGGAACGTCGCGCAGTTGAAGCAGGCAGCGGTAAGCGGCCGGAATGTGGATCCGGAACTCGCCGCGGCGCTCGGAGAAATCGCCAGATCGGTAGAGGCCACGGCGGGGGTGCTGGACACGCCGGGGACTCTCGACTTGGAAGATCTGGAGCGAAGGCTGACAATTCTGGACGAAAAAATGCAGGCGGCCCTGACGCAGAGCGCTCCCGAAGACTTGATGCTCAAGATCCGGCGTGAATTGGACGGACAATTAGCCGCCTATCGACGCAAGATGAAAGTCGAGCAGCTTGCTCTCGTCGAAAAGCAATTTCTACAAAAGCGGCTGTTGGCAGAGTTCGGGATGCCTCGACTGAGTCTGTTTTACATGTCTTAAGGTTGTCGGGCTGATCGCCTTCGTTTGAAACTGAAGAAGCGTGTTCGCCAAATCGTGACCCATTTGGAATAAGGTTTGCTGATGGCCGACGAGTTTAGATTATCAATCGAGAAGCTTGTGTATGGAGGAGACGGCTTGGCGCACGCCGACGGAAACACCGTTTTTGTGCCGTATGTCCTGCCCGGAGAAGAAGTGCGCGCCTCCGTCAAGAAAAGGCAGAAGAAGCTCCTCTGGGCGGACTTGCTGGAGGTCATTTCCCCGGCGAAACAGCGCGGCAAGCCGAAGTGTCCGCACTTCCAGAAGTGCGGCGGGTGCCACTATCAACATATTTCAGCCGTAGAGCAGTTGAGGTTGAAGAAAGAAATTTTGCGGGAGACACTGTCGCGCCTCGGTGGCATTTCCTGGGACGGCCCGATTCTAGAGCACGCCGCGAAGCCCTATGGCTACCGCAATCGCGCGCAGTGGGCGGTGCGCGGAGGGATGCCGCGCTCGCTGGGATATTTTTTGCCGGAAAGCTCGGTAATCCTCGGGATTGACGAATGTCCCGTGCTTTCGCCGCTGCTGGCCGAGACGTTCTTGAAACTGCAGGATATGACGCGGTCGGGCATGCTGCCGCCGGGAGTGCAAGAGATTGAGGCGTTTGCGGATTCGCGGGACGAAAAAATAGCGTTGAACGTGGCATTTGAGAGGTTTTTGAAACCCGCTGCGGAGCTGACATCGGCTTTCCACAACGCGCTTCCGCAGCTCGAGAGCTTATTGCTGCTGGATCAGAAGAGAAACAAGTTTGAGCTTAGCGGTCCGGGTTATTTGATTCACGAAGCGGGCGGGTATCGATATCGGGTCAGCCATTTGTCCTTCTTTCAGGTGAACCGATTCTTGATCGAGGATTTGCTAAAGACCGTGGTGGCAAATACGAGCGGCGAGTCGGCGCTCGATTTGTACGCCGGGGTGGGATTCTTTACGCTGCCTCTGGCGAAGACTTTTGCCAAGGTAGTGAGTGTGGATGCGAACCTTGCCGCGACGCGCGACTTGCAAGCGAATGCGGAACTCGCCGGTGTCTCCATCACTTCTCATAACCAACACGCGGAAGAGTTTCTCATGAAGACCAAAGAACGGCCGGAGCTTGTGGTTTTGGATCCGCCGAGGGCGGGACTGGGTGCTCAAGCGCCCAAACATCTCGCTGAGCTCAGCGCGAGGGAAATTGTTTATCTTTCGTGCGATCCGTCCACGCTCGCCCGTGACCTGGCGGTTCTGACAAATTCCGCACGGAAGCCGAAACAGACGGACGCACCGGGCGAACGCTATGAAATCGCGGAAATGCATTTGTTCGATCTATTCCCGCAGACATTTCACATCGAGGCCCTGGTGAGGTTGCGGAAAGCGCCATGAGGCTTCGCAGCCGATGCGGTTGCCGCGGCATTTCTTTGACGGCGTCAGCGCTGGCGAAAATACCAAATCAACAGAAGAACTCCGAGAAGCAGGAGAAAACCGAGAGCCGCCCGCCATTCATGGTTTTTCTTGTATTGCGCGAACGAAAACGCTCCGGAAGACCCTGCCGGTAATTTCGAAGGCCGCAAACGCGGAAGAAACAGGGGAACCGCGCGGGCATATTCGGCAAAGGCGGCGCCGTGACGTGCGTGTAGTTCTCTTTCCTCGCGGCGCATCACCGCGAAATAAAAAATCGCAAAATAGACAAGAACCAGGGATGCGGAGATCCACGACGCCATGGCGACCGCGGCGCCAACGGCCATAGTGGCGCTGCCAAGATAGAGCGGATTCCGTGTATACGCGTAAGGGCCACTGACCGTGAGCACTTCCTGCTTATGCAGATAGCCGGCGGCGTAAGAGCGCAAGCTAAGGCCAAGCGCGCCGACCAAGCCGCCCAGTAAGATGCTCCGCGGCGCCGGGCGGGAAAAGCAAACAACAACGACCGCCAGTGGATACCCGAGGCGCACTCGCCAACGCATGAAAAAGGTGCCGGGAAGGTTCATGTATGCCCCGCAACTTGCCGGCGGACGGCCTCGCAAACCGCCGCAACATCGAGTTCGAGCAAGGAAGGATCGGGCTGATCTCCGCGCTTGTAGGTGGTCACGGCAGTGGGACCGCGCAAAACGAGGTCCTTTGCCGAATTAGCGCCGCCCGGTCGATACGGGCCGTTGCGCGCGGGGTCCGTCGGTCCGAAGAGTGCGACCACAGGCGTCCCCAGCGCCACCGCCAGATGCAAGGGCCCAGTGTCGCCGCCAACAACGCAGAGCGCGTTGCGTAACAGGGCCATCAAAGCGCCGAGGGGGCCATGGTACGTTAGTGGATTAGAATCACCGCTCGCCGCCTCGACCGCCGATCGCAGTTTTTCTTCGCCCGGCCCATAGTTGATGACGCAGCGCAAGCCAAGGCTTCGGCTGATCTCCCGGCAGAGTTCGCCATAGCGCTTCGAGGGCCAACACTTAGAACTCCAGCCGCCGCCCGGACTCAACACGACATACGTATCGATCCTGTTCTGGTCCAAGACAGCGCGCACGGCGTCGTTGAACTTTGGCGGCACCCTTAGCAACGGAAGAGCAACACTGTTTCGCGCCCCCGCGCGCAGCGAAAGCTCCCCGTTTTGATCGGCAATGTGAGTCGCCACGCAGCGGACGCGCTCGGTGTAGAGGAGCGGCACGCCGAATTCACGAACCGAGTGCGAAGAGAACCCGATGCGGCGCGGCACGCGCCCGAGAAATGGAAGCGTTGCGGATTTCCAGAGCCCTTGATAGTCAATCGCGGCCGTGAATCTCTTCGTTCGAATACGGGCAAGAATGTCTCGCACGGAGGCGAATGAACGCGTCTCGATCTCCCAAGTTTCCGAAACGAGTTCGCTGCTTTCGACTAACTCTTTCCAGCGAGGATGAGTGAGCCAAACGATTTCGGCTTTGGGAAACGATTCGCGCACCGCCGCGACGGCGGGAAACGCATGAACGATGTCCCCCAACGAACCGAGGCGCACGACGAGAAAACACGGTTCAGTCATGCGCTGCCTTGCGGACGGAATCAAAGAGGGATCGCGTCGAGTGATCCTTGGGGTCGCCCACGATGGCCACGCGAATACCGAGACGGGCGGCGGTGGCACGCTCCGGCACGGTTTCCGCGGTGTAGTCGGTGCCCTTGGCGTGAACGTCGGGTCGCAGCTCTTCGAGCAGCGCTTCCACGGTGGCTTCGGAAAAGAGCACCACATAATCGACCGAGCGGAGGGCGGCAACCAGATGTGCGCGGGCCTGTTGATCGAGGACGGGCCGGCCGGGGCCTTTCAAGTAGCGCACGCTCGAATCGTCATTGACGCCCACAACGAGAACGTCGCCCTCGCGTCGCGCGCCTTCGAGGTAGCGGATATGGCCGACGTGCAGTGTATCGAAGCAGCCATTGGCGAAGACGACGCGCTCCCGGCGGCGCCGGTGTTCCGCGAGTTTACTTTGCAACATAGCGCGGGGAACGATCTTGCTGGCGGCTTCGCGCATGGCTCAGGAACGAGCTCCAGAGATCTCGCTGCGAATGGCGTCGAGAAGTTCCTGCCCCGAGACGGTGGCCGTGCCGCGTTTCATAACCACAAGACCGGCGGCAATGTTGGCGATGTGCGCGGCTTCAAGGGGCGAAGCGCCGCTCGAGAGCGCCAGGGTATAAGCAGCGAGAACGGTATCCCCCGCACCCGTGACGTCCACCGCCTGATCGGAGCCGTGAATAGCGATGTGCGTCAGGCGGTCGTCGGATTCAAAAAGGGCCGCCCCGTCACGGCCGCGAGTCACCAATAGAGCCTGCAACTTCATGGCCGACAGCGTTGCGCGCCCCGCTCGCGCCAGTTCCCCGGCGTCCGCCCCGATGGTCGTGTGATGTGCGGCTTCGAGTTCGGCTTCGTTCGGCGTCGCGGAGGTGATGCCGGATTTTGCGTAGCCATGAAGTTGATAGCGAGCGTCAAGCGTAATGGGCACTGATTTTCTGAGCCTCCCGGCGGCCTGGCGGACAAGCTCCGGAGTGGCGACGCCAAAACCGTAATCCGAGATGGCCAGCGCATCGGCGTTACGCAAATTTGCGGAGACCTTTTGTTGAATCTTCCGCCGAATAGCCTCTGGCAAAGGACCCGGTTCATCGTCGCACCGGAGAACTTGCTGGGCGGCGGTGTGCGCCCAGCCGGCGAGAAAGCGCGTCTTGGTGGGCGTGCCCCGTCCCTTCGCCCGAAGGATGCCGCTCGTGCTTACGCCCTTCCCGCGGAAGTATTGAAAGAGCGCATCCCCTGCGGGGTCGTCACCGACGACGGTAACCGGCAAGACTTTCGCGCCAAGGGAAGCAAGATTGTTGGTCGCGTTCGCGCCTCCGCCGGGGAGTACGTGTGTTTCGCGATGCTTCAAGATTAGAACCGGAGCTTCGCGTGAAACGCGGGAAATGTCGCCATAGCGAAACTCGTCGGCAACGAAATCGCCGAGGAGAACGATGGTTTTTCCTGAGAATTTCTCCACACATTCAGCGAGATCGCGCAGATCCACCGACGCTCCAGTTTGTGTCTTAGCAGACGCACGCTTCATCGCGGCTGCCTCACAATCCAGTCGACGGCCTGGGTCAAATCGTCGGCGACGAAATCCGGCGGGGCCGGCCACTTTAATGCCTGCCAAGCGAGCTCGCCTTCCCCGTAGCCGGTGCGAACCAGGATGGCACGCGCACGGGCATTGCGAGCGAGTACGATGTCGGTATAACGATCTCCGACAACAAAGGAACGCCGCAGATCGATTTCGTGCTCACGAGCGGCGCACTCCAGCATGCCAGTTCTGGGCTTGCGACATGGGCAGTTTTCGGATGAAGAGTGCGAGCAGTAGTAAACCGCATCGATTCTTGCACCGGATTCGGCGAGTTGCTGTTGCATTCGTCCAGTCACTTCCTGCAGCAAGGATTCGGGAAAGTATCCGCGAGCTACACCGGACTGATTGGAAACGACAATGACCGGGAAGCCTGACTCGTTGAGGCGTCGCAGCGCGTCCGGGACAAACGGGAACATACGAAAACGGCTGACATGATTCAAGTAGCCGACCTCTTCGCAGATGGTGCCGTCGCGGTCGAGAAACACCGCGGCACGCAAGCGAGAAGGCTCAGGCACGCTCGGCCTCCGCGACGTGGAGCCAGGGTTTCGTGGCCGCCTCCACCATTTCCGACGTAATACTCCGCATGCAGCGATGGTCGGTCGGACACTGGCGAAGAAAGCATGGGCTGCAATACGGCTTTTGCTGAACGATGGTCGAGCGGGGAGTCACGGGCGCGGTGCCGCGCGGATCGGTCGGGCCAAACACTGCGACGACAGGCAGGCCTACAGCGGCGGCGACATGCATCGCTCCCGAATCATTGCCGATGAAAAGATGACACTGGGAGAGCAGCGGCGGGAGATCGGCGATAGCCGTTTTTTCCGTGAGGTCGACGGGGGGTCTGTGTAGTTCCGAACTGATCGCACGGGTAACCGCCGCCTCGCGAGCGGTCCCGAATAGAATCATGTCTGCGTCGGTTTGCGCCCGTAGCCGATTTGCGAGCTCTGCAAATCGGGAGGGTGGCCAGCATTTCGCCGAACCGTAGGAAGCGCCGGCGCCAATCGCGATGCGCAGCGAATTCTGGCGCGCGCCGGACGCCACAAGAAACTCCTCTGCCCTCTGGCGGTTCGGCTCCGAGACGTACAGCGTGATGAGCGGTTCATCCAAGAGCGCATCGATCCATCCGGCGCGCCGGAGAAGCTCCAGATAGTAGAACCTCTCATGTCGCGGAATTTCGTTCGATTTCGGAACCCGAACAGGGTGAGTCAAGAGAAAGCCCCGGCCATCGCGGGCATAGCCGATGCGCTCGGGGACCTTGGCGCGCCAAGCCAGCCAAGCGGCGTCAAAAGCATTTTGCAGCAGAAGGGCGACATCGAATCTCATGGCCCGCAATTCGGCGGCTAAGCGCTCGCGGCCAAGGATTCCTGTATGCTTCGATTGCGAATCATCGGCGATGAGTTGATTGCAGATGCCCTGATCTCGGTAGACCTCGGCAACGTAGGGGCGAGCCAAAATGGCGATTTCCGCCTCCGGGAAACGGCGGCGCACCGCTCGCAACGCCGGCACCGCCATGATGGCGTCCCCTACCCAGTTCGTTGCACGAATTAGAATCCTCACGCTGCCGCACCTATCTTTGCGGCGAGCAACCGATCCAAGACGTTGAGGAAATCTGCTTCCGGACTCACCGCGATGTCAATCACGGAAATGAATAAGGGAAGCCCTTCGAACTCCCCGGCCGCAAGATTCTGGGCGTCTTTTTCCGTGGTGATAAAAGCCCTGGCACCGCCATTTGTTCCCGCCCGTTTAATCCTCAAAACGTCCTGCTCGGTATACCGGTGATGATCCGCAAAGACGGCCCGACCGCAAATCTCGAGACCCCAGGTTTGTAGATCTCGAAAGAAAGCTTCGGGGTTGCCGATACCGCAAAAAGCAAAAAACGGGCCTCCGCCGATTTCCTCCGCCGATTCCAGCTGGATCCCGCCCCCATGGCGCCGGAATCCCAATAATCGCGTGTTGGCGGCGAAGACCGGAAAATCAGTCAGCTTTTCGACGGCTTCGGGGGCTCCGGGCACCACCTCCGTGCGCGTAAAGACCACAACGTTTGCGCGGCCCATCGCGGAAAGCGGCTCGCGAAGACGCCCAGCCGGAAGCAAAGGCTCGCCCCGCATCGGTCGCGAGACATCCAACAAGACAATGTCCAAATCGCGAGCGAGTTGCAGATGCTGAAAACCGTCGTCGAGAAGAAAAATGTCCACCGGTTGCTGCGCTTCGAGCCGCTTGCCCTCGGCAACGCGGTTCTTCCCTACCCCGAAGGAAACGCGATTCTGTAGGCGAAACTTCATCAGTTCGACTTCGTCGCTCGAGCCCTGCGACCCGCGATAGCCGCGGCTTAGAATGGCCACGCGCTTTCCCCCGGCGAGAAGCTTTTCGGCAAGCCAGATCACCATTGGCGTCTTGCCCGTGCCGCCCACGCTCAAGTTGCCAACACTAATGACCGCGGCCTTCAGGTGCTCCTGTTTGAGCCAGCCTTTCTGGTACATCCGAACACGCGCGTGCGCGCCGGCACCATAGAGCAGAGAAAGCGGCCACAGAAGATCGCGCAGAAAGGGGCTGGCGTTCATCGTGTCGCGCCATTAAGGTGGACGGCAATTTTCGCAAACGCCCGGCCGGTGGCCCCTCGGCTGCTTTCGACCAGGCTTCGCGCCCTTTCGCTCATCTCTTTCATGCGCACGGGGTTTCGAAACAATTCAATCCAGGCCACTCCGACATCCTCAGGGCTTTCGACCTGAATGGCCGCGCCCGCCGAGACGAAGCGTGACGCGATTTCTGCAAAATTCTCCATCGACGGGCCAAAGACGGGCACTTTGCCGAAAGCTGCCGGTTCCAAAATGTTATGCCCGCCCGATGGGACCAAAGAGCCCCCCACAAACGCGCCGTCGGCTAGGCGATAAAGCGAGGCCAGCTCCCCGATGCTGTCGAGCAGGAGCACCGTGGTGTTGTCAGGGATCGCCGAGTCGCGGGCAGAGCTCGCCGGGTCGGATTGCCCGCCCATTTGCGCGGGACCGGGAATCGCCAATGCCGAGCGCCGAATAAACTTGCGATGCGACTCGTCGATGTACTCCGCGGCGGCGGCAAACTCCTCCGGCTTGCGCGGAGCGAGAACCAGGAATGCATCCCGGTATTCTCCTTGCAGCGTCCCAAAGGCGATAAGCGCCAGCGGCTCCTCGGTAGCGACTACGCTCCCGGCAACGATGACCGGGGAACGACCGCTGCGCTTCACTTCCGCCTCCAGCCAATTCGAGAGCGGGGTAGGCGAAGGAAGCTCCGAGTCATATTTCAGATTGCCGCTTGCCGTGACGCGCTCCGCGGGCGCCCCGAGAGCGCGGATGCGCTCGGCGTCCCTCTCGGATTGCATCAGAAAGGCACTCGCCTGGGAAAGGGCATCCCTCAGAAGCGGGCGCAGGAAAAAACCAAAAACCTTAAAGGACTTCCGATATCGCGCAAAGGCGCGGTCCGAAATGCGCCCACTGACAAAGAGAACCGGGATTTTATGCTGCCCGGCTTGGCGAAGAAAATTTGGCCAGATTTCCGTTTCCAAAACGAGCACCAGCGCAGGCCGCACGGCATCAAAGGCGCGACGGACACAAAAACCCCAATCGAGCGGAAAGTAAATCACGGCATCGGCAAAAGACAGCCGCTCGCGGGCCAAGGCTTGCCCCGTGATCGTGGTGGTCGAAACAATGAGAGGCCGTTCCGGGTAGGCGGCCTTCAACTTCCGCGCCAGCGGAACGCCGGACAGCACTTCGCCCACACTGACGGCGTGAATCCAGATCGCGCCGGCACGCTTGCCCGGGAGCTTCGCTAAGGTAGGAAAGGAAAACCCCAGACGCTCACGCAAATTGAAGAAATACTTACCATGACGCAGGCCCCGCACGAGCCAATACGGTGTTAGCAGGAAGGCTGCCAGGCCCATAACCAGGCTATAAATGAAATACACTATGTGTGGCTCCGGTTCATTCGCGCCCGCCGCTCGCCGGCGGGTGCATTTCGCAGGAGCAACCCTGCGAGTCCCCCAGGAATCGAAGGCGTCAATATGAGAAAATTCTATTATAACCCTTCCCGAAAGCTAATCCTCTTGCTCCCGGCTTTAATGGCTTTGCTTTTGGCGCCCTCCAGAGTGGGAGCGCAATCGCAAGACTCGCTCAAGACTTCTGCTCTCGAATCGCACGAGGGCATGACCATCTCGGCGAGACCGTGGAGAGCCCCGGCACTTTACAAGGAAAAATTTCACAAAAAGTCTCCCTACGCGGCCGGGATTGTGGGCGTGCAGGTTACCTTCCGCAACGATTCGGATGACAGCCTAAAGGTGAACCTGGAACGCATCCGCCTGAACGTCACGCTCTCGGAAGACAACCGCCAGGCCTTGGATCCATTGACATCCGAACAGGCGGCCGACGTGATGCTGCAGCCCAGTGCAAAAAATATAGGCAGAAGCAGGTTTCCCATCCCCATCGGCGGGCCCAAGGTGGGACACGACAAGAAATGGGTGGAAGTGGAACAAGAGCTGCGAGAGGCGGGCGTAAGAGCCAGCATTGTCGCGCCACACAGTTCCGTGCAAGGACTGCTCTATTTTGATCTGCAGGGCCAATTCGATCTGCTAAATAGTTCCCGGTTGTACATTCCCGACGTTGTGGCCCTGGAGAAGAACCGTGGGTTGTTGTACTTCGAGATAGACCTGAGCCAAGTCGGAGGGCCATAGGCGATTCACATGGCCTTATCCGTAGTCCACGACAAAATTGTTTCGCCCCTCAAGTCTTTATACACCGCGGCTGGTTTGCGCGCACCGTCGCGGTCGGCTACCATGACCTGTGCCACATTTCTTGAACACCACAAGCCATGCTGAAACTTCTCGAGGAATTGAACCCGGAACAACGCCAAGCCGTAGAAACGCAGGAGGGCCCCGTACTGATTCTGGCGGGCGCGGGAACGGGCAAAACGCGGGCGATCACCTACCGCATAGCAAACCTGATCGCCAAAGGCGTGCCCGCCGAGTCGATTCTGGCGGTGACCTTCACCAACAAAGCCGCGGAGGAAATGCGCAACCGCGTTATGGATTTGTTGCTGCGCGCCGGCGTCCCTCCCGGGCAGCCGTGGGTCTCCACATTTCATTCGCTGTGCGCGCGAGTCCTGCGGCGCGAAGCACCCGCAGCCGGGCTCCCGCGCGACTTCACCATTTACGACGACGACGACCAGGTCGCCGCGGTGAAGCTGGCCATGGCCAAGCTTGAGATCGATGCGGATGGCGACCTGACCCCTCGCAACGTCCTGAGCCGCATCAGTTATGCGAAAAATCAGAGTCAGACACCCGAGCAAGTCCGTGCGCAGGCATTCACCAAAGACGGGCGTCAGACAGCCGACATCTATAGCGCTTATGAAAAAGCGCTGCATGACAGCAACGCCCTCGATTTCGATGATCTGCTGCTGCGGTCCACGCGATTGTTGCGGGAGTCACCCGCCACCCGCGAGAAGTGGCAGGCACGGTTCCGATATCTCCACGTAGATGAGTATCAGGACACCAACCGCGTGCAGTACGAACTCGTGCGGCTGCTCACGGGGCCACAGCAAAATATCTGCGTGGTGGGTGACGAAGATCAGTCCATCTACGCCTGGCGCGGTGCCGATGTTTCAATCCTGCTGAGTTTCTCGCGCGACTTCCCGACGGCGCGTATCGTCAAGCTAGAACGCAACTACCGCTCCACGCAAACCATCCTCGATGCGGCCGCCGCCGTGGTCGCCAATAATCGGGAGCGCCTGGGCAAATCGCTGAAAGCGGAGAGAAGTGCCGGGGTTAATCTGAAATTCTTCGAAGGGCGTGATCCGCAGGCTGAAGCTGAGTATGTTGCCGGAGAGTTGCAGCGCATTCTCAACGAAGACTCAGACCAAACCTGCGCCATCGAGTATCGCACCAATGCGCAGTCGCGCGCCTTTGAAGAAGTTTTCCGCCGCCAGGGCCTCCGTTACAAGCTGGTTGGCGGATTCAGTTTTTACCACCGGGCTGAAGTAAAAGATGCGCTCGCGTATGTGCGGCTGGCGATGCATCGCGAAGACGATATTTCCCTGTTGCGCGTTCTAAACTTGCCGCCGCGGGGCATCGGAAAGACTACCGTCGATGCCCTCCGCGAAATCGCGCGAACTGACGGAACTCCTTTGTGGAATGCCATTGAGAAGACTGTCTCTGGCGGAGTGACCACGCGTGCCGTTGCGCCGCTGCGGGCCTTCCAGGAACTCGTTTGCGAGCTGCATGAAGCGCTTTCCACAAAAGAACCTGCAGAATTCTTGCGCATGGTTCTGGAAGAATCCGGATATATGGACATGCTGAAGGACCGCAACACTGCCGAAGATGTTGCGCGGAAGGAAAACCTGGAGGAGCTTACACGCGCCGTGGCGGAGAGCATGGAAGCTGGAGAGACGTTCACCGACTTCCTCGATGCCGCGTCGCTGGTGAGCGACGCCGATCAATACGAAGGAAAGCCCGGGGTGACGCTCATCACTCTGCATAGCACGAAGGGGCTCGAGTTCGATCATGTTTTCCTCACGGGCATGGAAGAAGGCCTCTGCCCGCACAGCCGGTCGACCACCGAAGACAAAGGGATCGAGGAGGAGCGCCGCCTCGTTTACGTCGGGATGACCCGGGCGCGAAAGTCGCTTACGCTCACCCGCGCCGTGTACCGCCGCGTTTTTGGCAACGAGCAACAGTTGCGCGCCTCCCCGCCATCGCGTTTTCTTTCGGAAATCCCCGGCGAACTGGTGGAAACGGTACCAGGCTCGTTGGCCGAGATCGGCGAAAAGCGCCGGTACGAACCGGATCCGGAATACTCTTATTCTCCCGAGGAATTTCTTCGTCGCGCTCGCAGGGATCAAAAACCTGCGGCGCCCGCGCGGCGGGTTACCGGCGCAAACTCATTTGGGCGCCCGGCCGCGAAGCGCGCAGGTGCTGCCAACCCTATGCTTGGGCGAAAGGTGCGGCATCCCAGTTACGGCGTCGGAACCATCGTGGCCGTCGAAGGCGATGATGAAGATCGCCGCGTCTCGGTAAGCTTTCCCGGACGGGGTACCAAGAAATTCATCGAGCGCTACGCGCAGCTCGAACAGGCTTGAACGGTACAACTCGGGAACAGTAAGACCCGCAACAGGTTGCGTGCCGGGGCATCTCGCGGTACATTGAGGTCGTTCCTACTCCTAAATGCAGCATCGGGGGGATTTGCCTCCGCCGGCTTTCCAGGGCGCGATCGGAGAAGACGGGTGGCCTCACAACTCTTCCGCTGCAAAGACATTGACCAGCTGATTTCCGATTCCGAACATCCAGAAAAACGACTTAAAAAAACGCTCGGCTGGGTCACGCTGACCGCGCTGGGCATCGGTGCCATCATCGGAACGGGCATTTTCGTGCTCACGGGCACCGCCGCAGCCGGGGAAGAAGTGCAGTATCCCTCCATCTTGAAGGCCCCGGTTCTGGATGTGCTCTTCCACGGCGCGCATGCGACAGGAATCAGCGGACGCCCCGGCGCCGGCCCGGCGATTGCTCTTTCGTTTTTTCTTGTCGCCGTTGTCTGCGGCTTCGCGGGCCTGTGTTACGCAGAACTGGCCTCTATGATTCCCATCGCCGGAAGCGCGTATACCTATACGTATGCGACTCTCGGAGAACTCGTCGCCTGGATTATTGGCTGGGACTTGATCCTTGAATACGCGGTCTCCAACATGGCCGTCGCGGTCGGCTTCTCCGCATACATTGACAGCCTGCTGGAAACGTTTGGTGTTCACCTGCCGACCGCGGTAAGCACTCCCGCCTATTCTCCCGCAAGCGGCTGGGCTCTTCATTTCAACTTGGTGGGGTTCCTGATTGTCATGCTGCTGACCGTCCTGCTCGTTTTGGGCATTCGTGAATCCGCTGGCGCGAACAGCATCATGGTCGCCATTAAGCTTATCGCCATCTTTCTTTTTATCGTGTTCGCATCGAGATACATCAAGCCGGTGAACTGGCACCCGTTCATGCCGAACGGCTGGCAGGGCGTTCTGACCGGCGGAGCCATCGTTTTCTTCAGCTACATCGGGTTCGATTCGGTGTCGACGGCCGCAGAGGAATGTAAGGATCCGAGGCGCGATCTTCCGCTCGGAATCATGGCCTCCCTGTTTGTCTGCGCTACGCTCTATGTCG
>DATAIH010000202.1:0-10519 GCA_036262755.1 Candidatus Acidiferrum sp. | reverse complement strand
GGCGAATCTGGAAAACTCGCCCAGGCAGCGCAATCGGAAAAGGATCCCGAACTGCGACGGGCAGCCATTCGGAATCTGGGCCTGATACGTTCCGGCGACTCCTCCAAGGCTCTTCAGACCATTTACGCCCGCGAGACCGACCGCAGTCTGAAGGAAGAAGTGCTGAACGCCTTTTTCCTGCAAGGGAACGCCGCGGCCCTGGTGGCCATTGCCCGCAACGAAAAGGACCCGGAGCTCAGAAAAACTGCGGTCTCCAAGCTTTCGTTGATGCATTCCAAGGAAGCAACCGATTATTTAATGGAACTCTTGCAGAAATGAGGTGGCAGATGCAGGCGAACGAACTTTTATCCATTGGTCGCAGAATTCTCGGCCTGGCGATGATTCTCATGGGCATCTTTGGAACAGTCGCACAGCTCGCTAAGGGCTACACCCTTCCGACCGATTCTGTCGAGAGCGCGGCCTACGCTCGAACTGCGCAGGCAGGAACCGAGATGCCGCGGGTTGAGAGTGCCCGCGCCGAAACGCGCGCCGTCACGGGAACTTTGGAAGCCACGCTCCAAAGCATCCTCGCGCAGGCGGAAACGCCGGAATGGGTTGGCTACAGCGTCGATGAAATTCCCGGCGACAGAAATGTGTGCTGTGACAATTGGAATGACAGAGAAGGCTGTGGAACTTGCCGCCTGGAAAAGGATCATGACCAAACTGGTGGCACAACCCGCCGCGACGGCAGCATTAAGTTGGAAGGCGCGCGGCGGCTCGTTGTGCTTCTTCGATTGGAAACCAAGCGAGTCGTGCGCATTCGCGTCGCGTCGGAAGACTGCACGCTGGACGCAGGAGGACTACCGTTTCTTTGGCTGACCGGCGTGAAGGCTCCAGAAAGCGTCGCTCTGCTCACCACTTATGTGCAAGGGGCGGAATTCCACCGGCACGAACATCACAACGTCGGCGGCGGCGCGCTGACGGCGATCGCCTTGCACGCCGACGCCTCCGCAGACCGCGCGATGGAATCTTTCGTTTCGCCGGAGCAGCGCGAAGAGCTGCGCAAGCAGGCTGCGTTCTGGCTCGGCGCGGCACGCGGGAACGGCGGTTTGCGCACGTTGGAGCGCATGGCAAAGAGCGACCCCAGCTCCGACGTACGCGCCCAGGTAACGTTTGCTTTGTCGGTGAGCCACGAACCCGGCGCCCTCGAGGAAATGATTCGCATGGCCCACGACGACGGCAGTTCCCACGTGCGTGGGCAGGCACTTTTCTGGCTGGCGCAGAAAGCCGGACAGAAAGCGGTAAGCACGATCACCGGAGCGATTGAAAACGATCCCGACACGGACGTAAAGAAGAAAGCGGTCTTCGCGCTAAGCCAGCTGCCGAAGGACGAAGGCGTTCCCAAACTGATTGAGGTCGCGCAAACCAATCGCAATCCCGAAGTGCGCAAGCAAGCCATGTTTTGGCTCGGCCAATCCAACGACCCTCGCGCCCTCCAGTTTTTTGAGCAGGTGCTTACGAAGTAAGAATTTTCGTTACCGCTTCCAAGAATATGCTGTCGGGGATTTCAGCGCAGGAAGCCTTCCAGCTGTGCACGCGCATCTGTCTTAGCATCGCGGTATTTCACGATGACCGCGGCCTGAAGTGACAGGCTCCACTTCGCGCCGGCAGGATGCGACAGCGCGCGCGACCCCGGGACGACAATCGCTTCTTCGGGAATAATCAGTGGCTCCCCGTCCGTCGCGGTATAAACCGCGTCGCGGACCAGATCGTACACGGGAATGGAGCGATTCAGAATTGTGCCCGTGCCGAGCACGGCGCGGCGCTTCACCACTGTTCCTTCATATACGCCGCAATTCCCGCCTACCAGCACTTCATCCTCGACAATCACGGGCAACGCTCCGGCGGGCTCCAGGACACCACCGATTTGCGCCGCCGCCGAAATATGGCAACTCTGCCCCACCTGCGCGCAACTGCCAACGAGCGCGTGGGAATCAATCATGGTGCCCTCGCCCACGTAGGCCCCCACGTTCACGAACATCGGCGGCATACAAATCACGCCGCGGCCAATGTAGGTTCCATCGCGAATACTCGAGCCGCCAGGAACGATGCGCACTCCGTCCGATGCCGTGAAGGTCCGTACGGGGTACGTCGACTTGTCGAAGAACGGCTGTTTCGCGGCGTCAATGGACATATCCGCGATGGCGCCCATGCGAAACCCAAGCAGGATTCCCTTCTTCACCCAGGCATTCACGCGCCAGCCCGATTTCGCCGAAGCGTTGGGCTCCGCCGCGCGAATTTCGCCGCGGTTCAGTGCCGCCTTGAAATCACCGAACAGCCGGTGATGTTCCTCTTCGTAGTGCTTCGGCGCCTCGTCGAATAGCTTTTCAATGAGCGATGGCTGCATGCGATCTCTCGCGGACATGCGCGGCGGTCTCGCGTTGGAGCAGCCCCAGTGATTCCAGTACCGCTCGGATGCGCGCACGATTTTCCGCTTTCGGCGGCACAAGTGGCAAGCGCCACACCGGCTCGAGCAAGTCCATTTCCGCCAGCGCGGCCTTTACCGGAATGGGATTCGACTCGACGAAGTTGATCTCCATCAACGGATGATAGCGGCGGTGAATTTCGCGCGCCCCGGCAAAGTCACCGCTTGACGCGAGCCGTGTGAGCTGGGTCATCTCTCCCGGAATCTCATTCGCAACAACTGAAATCACGCCACGTCCGCCAAGCGCCATCAGCGGCAGCGTGATCGCATCGTCGCCGGATAGCACGATGAAATCCTCAGGCACCACATTCAGAATCGCGGCCATCTGCGAGATGTTGCCCGAGGCTTCCTTGATGCCTACAATATTTTCGATCCCCGCTAGGCGCTCGACCGTAGCAGGATCAATGTTCACGCCCGTGCGGCCTTGCACGCTGTAAAGAATGATGGGCAGCGGCACCGCCCGGGCGATTGCGCCAAAGTGCTGATACAAGCCTTCTTGCGTCGGCTTGTTGTAGTACGGCGTGACAGAGAGAATCCCATCCACACCGGCCTCCGCAAGCTCTCGAGCGCGCGCGATGACCTCGTTGGTATTGTATCCGCCAGCACCGGCAAGTACGGGAACTTTCCCCTTCGCAAGCTTGACCGCTATCTCGACGACGCGCAGATGCTCTTCGCGTGTAAGCGTCGGGCTCTCTCCCGTTGTTCCGCAAGGAACCAGAAAGTCGATTCCCGCCTCGAGCTGGCGTTGGATTAGTCCGTCGAGCGCCAGTTCGTCTAGCGCCCCGTCGTGCCGGAACGGCGTGACCAGTGCCGTTCCCGTGCCAGTAAAGCGACTTCCCTTCAACATGTTGCTCCCTCCCCTGAATTACCTGAATTTCCCTGCTACCGGCGCTTTCTCGAAAGGGCCTCCGCCTAAGTCGCCGAGGATCTCTCGAAACTCGAAAACCCCCTGCTTGCCGGCAAGCCACCGCGCCGCGCGCAAAGCTCCGCGCGCAAAGCCTTCGCGGCTCCGCGCCGTGTGCCGCAGGGTGATGGTATCGGCAGCCGAATCAAAACCGATTTCATGCGTCCCGGGATGCGCACCTGCGCGATTCGCCGTCAGCGTGAGCGCTCGGTCATAGCCGGACGCTCGGATTTCCTGCGCAAGTTTCTTCAGCGTTCCGGAAGGCGCATCCTTTTTCGCGGAATGGTGAATCTCCCAGCCCCACGCTTCGTATTCCGGGTATTTCGCAAAAAAGCATGCCGCGTGCGCCACCGCTCGCATAAATACATTCACGCCAACAGAAAAATTCGGACCGTACACCAGCGCGGTTCCCGCTGCGAGCACCGATTTGTGAATCGCCGGCAAATGCTCGTACCAGCCCGTCGTGCCGCAAACGGTGTTGATGCCTAGGGAAGCCAGCCGGCGCAAATTATCCGGCGCCGAATCGGGAGTGGTGAATTCCACGGACGCATCGACGCCTTGCAGGGATTCCGGTCCAATCGCCGGATCATGAAGATTGTTTCCGCGCGTGAATTTAGCGCGCACCTCAAAGCCATATTCGGGCGCAAGCTGCGCGATCAGTCGCCCCATCTTTCCGTAACCTACGACGGCGAGACCGAGGCTCATGCCGCGCTCCTCCCGGTTGTCAGCAATCGCGTGGTCATGCGCGCGTAAATCTCCACCGCATCGCACAACTCATTTTTCGCCACGCGCTCCTCGGCCGTGTGCGCCACGTGAATGCTTCCTGGCCCGATCAGGAATGGCTGCCCCCAGACCCCATGGAAGGTCGGAATGTCCGTCGTAAACGCGACCACCGTCGTCGGCAGTCCGTCGAACTCGCTCAAGCGAATCGCGGGCGTGTGAAGAACTTCGCGTGCCTCCGCGCGGCCCTCCACTGCGGACGCCACGGCTTTCCGCAACGCTGCCGGATCACCCACGGTGCGAAACATCACTTCCGCTTCGGCTTGATCCGCCACCACGTTCGGCGCGCGCCCGCCGCCGATCGTGCCGATGTTCAGCGTGCTGCGGCCCAACAACGGATCTTCCGGAAGCGCGATTCCCCTAATCTCTTGCAAAACATCGAGCAGCTTATGAATCGCCGACTGGCCCAGCTCAGGGTATGCGGAATGGGCGAGTCTGCCCTTGCTGGTAATTTCATAGCGCAGGGCGCCCTTCGATCCGAGGGCAAGCCGATTCTCCGTTGGCTCGCCATTAATCAAGAAGCGCGACCCGCGCGGTTCGGCCGCTGCCGCCTTGGCTCCCGCACTGTTGCGCTCCTCGCCGACTACGAACAGCAAACCGAAATTGCGCGTACCAGCAGCAAGCAGTCTCCCCGCCGCCGTAACCATTGCCGCGATGATGCCTTTGGCGTCGCATGCCCCGCGGCCAAAAATGAATTGCGCATCTTCGCTCGAGGCAAAATACGGCGGAACGGTGTCCATGTGCGTCGAAAGCGTGACGACCGGCTCGCCCCACGACGCAAAGAGATTGTCGCGGTTGGGCTCTGCCGAGATCCGTTGGACCTGGCCGCTCGTCTTCGCCGCCAGCGCGGACAAATGGGCAAAAAGGTAGTCCCCCACGTTTTTCTCATGGTTCGTAGTGGACTCGATGTCCACAAGCGCGCGCGTCAATTCGAAAAGGTCCATTCGCGTCCTTTTCTGCAGTGTTTTTCCGCCGTCTTTTTCGGAGAAGCGAAACGAAAGGAAGGGCCCGCGAAGATAGGTCGGGCGGCCACCTCTCGATAGCGCTCCATCCGTTTCTGCGCGGCTTGAAGGCCGCTAACATAGACGGACGACAGTGGACAGGCCTTAGACCTGCCCCCCAACCACCGCGTCCCAGCTATCGCGGGCGGTTTCGGCGGACAACCAACCGGAGAAAGTTGCCTCGACCTTATCGGTCGAGGAGCCCCTTTCGCTCAGGCGTCCGAAGCGGATCGGAACTGCGCGCCCGGCTACTCATGGCCTCCGCACCTCTACCAAGAAACATCCAGTCTAGAGGATTGCACCCGCAAAAGCCAACGGAATTTGTTTCCTCCGAATTTACCCGAGGTCTCAGTTTACGAGCTCCATAGGCACAATCTCCGGGAAGAAGCTGTGGCAGTGACGCGGCATGCGGCGCGCTTTCGGCGCCAACAATCGCAGTCACAAGACACTAGAGTTCCAGGGGCTTGAGCGGAAGGTGTTGTGAAGCGACTAGCAGCTGCCCTTTAAACTGAGCTTCCTCCGGACGGCGGCCGAGCGCTTCCCGGGCGCAAATTTCCGCGGTAAACGGGTTGTTGTTTTCTTCCGAGAGATGCGCGAGTACCAGGTAGCGCGCCCCGGCATCGAAGCCGTCAGGGTCGGCAAGATACTCGCTCACCGCGTGATTCGAAAGGTGCCCGGTGCGGCTGAGGATGCGCTGCTTCACCACCCAGGGATAGGGGCCGACTTTCAGCATCTCGAGATCGTGATTCGATTCCAGGATCACGCAGTCCGCGCCGCGCAGATGCACTTTCACCAGTTCCGGCATGTAGCCAAGATCGGTCACCAGCGCCACTTTCGTGCCGTTCGTCCGAAACGTGAAACCGATGGGGTCGGCCGCATCGTGCGGGATGGCAAACGCGTGCACCTCGAGGTCGCCCACCGCAAAACGTTGCCCCGCATGAATCATCTCCACACCGCGCAGCCGCTTCTCAAAAGTCATGGGAAGGATGCGCTTCATGGCGTCCATAGTCGGCTCCGTGACATACAGCGGCGCCTTCCACAACCCCAGCATTTGCGGCAATCCGTTGCAGTGATCCGTGTGTTCGTGGGTGATCAGGATGCCGTCGATTTGCTTAACGTTGCTTTCGACGGCGGCGAGGCGCGCCAGAGTCTCGCGTTTGCCAAGCCCGGCGTCGACAAGGAGGCGGGTACGCTCGGTCTCGAGCAACGTGATGTTGCCCGTACTGCCGGACGCCAGAATGGAGACCCGCAAGCCGATCGTGTAGCTCCTTGCCGCGGCTCAGGTCGGCTGTTTTCCGACTCAGCCAAACCTGAGAACTGCCCCTCACGACAGCTTCGATCGATTTTCTGAATCATGGCAGAGCGTTGCCATGTCGTCAACAGGTCTTCGTCTCAAATTGCCGAGCTACCGCCCGAGAGTACGCGAACGCGAAGATCATGGAAAATGGTCGCCGCTCTTGCCAGAGGCTGCCGTCACAAGCGCGCCTCGGCACGCCAAATCGTGCTCGAGATGGTCAGGCAATCCCCTCGATGGCCTTTGTCAAATTTCCATTTATTCCGGCGGTTTGAACTGCGTGTTTGTTGGTTGGATGCGTGTCGCCTCCGGCGTTTGATATACTCGCGCCGCGAAACATGCAAAAGTACGATCTCATCGTCGTGGGTTCCGGGCCCGCAGGCCAGCGCGCCGCCATCCAGGCGGCAAAGTTCGGCAAGCGCGCGGCCTTGATTGAAAAACTCGAAGTCGTCGGCGGCGCCGCCATCAACACCGGCACGATTCCCAGCAAGACGATTCGTGAAGCGGTTCTGCATCTTTCCGGCTATCAATACCAGAGCATTTATGGCGTCAACTACCGCGTGAAGGAACCCATCACCATGTCTGATCTTTCCTTCCGCGCGCTCAATGTCATCAAAACAGAAATCGACGTGATTCGCGCTCAGCTCTCGCGCAACGGCATCGACGTCATCACCGGCACCGCGAGTTTTCTCGATCCCCACCGCATTCAGGTCAGTAGCGCGCGCGGCCAGCTGGAATACGAAGCCCGGCACATCATCCTCGCTACCGGCACCAAGCCCGCCGTCTCTCCGCTCGTGCCGTTCAACAACCGTACCATCATCAACAGCGATCAAATCCTCAGCATGCCGGAAATTCCCAAGGCCATGATTGTGGTCGGCGGCGGCGTGATTGGCGTTGAGTACACCTGCATGTTCGCGGTTCTGGGCGTGCGCGTCACGCTCATCGAAAAACGTCCGCGGCTGCTCGAATTTGCCGATCAGGAAATGGTCGAAGCGCTTTGCTACCATCTGCGCGACCGCCGCGTCACGCTGCGCCTCAACGAAGAAGTCGAAAGCGTCGAGGAAACTCCCGATCACACGGTCGTCGCCAACTTGAAGAGCAAGAAAAAAATCTCCGGCGAAGCGCTGCTCTATGCCGTGGGCCGACAGGGCAACATCGATGAACTAAATCTAGCTGCCGCCGGGCTCGAAGTCGACGCGCGCGGCCGGATTCCCGTCGACGAACAGTATCGAACCAGGCAGCTGCACATTTTCGCCGTGGGCGATGTCATTGGCTTTCCCAGCCTTGGCTCGGTTTCCATGGAACAGGGCCGCATCGCCGCCGCCAACGCCTTCGGCCTGCCCGTCCACTCCAACCGCGCGAATTATCCGTACGGGATTTACACCATTCCGGAAATCTCCTTCATTGGCAAAACGGAAGAGCAACTCACCGACGAAGGAATTCCCTACGAAGTGGGCATGGCGTATTTTCGTGAGATTGCGCGCGGCCAGATTCGCGGTGACACCACCGGGCGATTGAAGCTGCTTTTCGATCCCACCTCCAAGGAATTGCTCGGCGTGCACATCATTGGGGAAGGCGCGTCGGAGTTGCTGCACATCGGCCAGGCGGTGTTCGCGCTGAAAGGTACCGTCGAATATTTCGTGGACACCGTTTTCAATTATCCGACGCTCGCGGAGTGCTACAAGGCCGCGGCGTTCAACGGGCTCAACAAATTGACCAAGGGTTGAGGGTGATCTTCATGCAAATGGCGTTTCATGGTCTCGGGTCACGGATTTCTAGGGGCACGACATGTTCGTGCCCGCGTACCTACAAAGGCTCGAGGAGCCGAGGAAGAAGTAAGATGATTTCAGCAAATTGGTTTGGCACGAGATGGGCAGGCGAACGATGAGCAGGACAGTTGGTGTTTTGCTGATGGAACATATCGCGGCGGGCCTGGCTGAGGGCAACAAGGTCATTGGCCCGCTCAAACTTTTCCCGGACTCGCCGCAATCGCTCGATCCGTTGCAGTCCATGCACTCCGAAGAAATTGTGGGAGCCATCCGGGAGCTTGTCGAAAGGGTCGCCGGGGCACAAAAGATCGAAGCCATTGGCGTGGGGTTCCCCGGAATTATTCGCAGGGGCGTGGTCGAAGAATCACCCAACTTGCAGCAGGTGAAGGGGTTCGCGTTACAAGGCGCGCTTTCCGCTTCGCTCAAGGGCCAAGCCGCCGGTGTTCCCGTTCGCGTTTTCAATGACGCCGACGCCATGGCCGCGGGCATTGCCGCAACGCACGGCACATTGCACCAACTCACGCGCGTGTGGACGCTCGGCAACGGCATCGGCTTCGGCCGATACCCTGCGAGCGAAGGCGTGTGGGAAGGTGGCCACACGGTGGTCACGCTGGATCCCAAGGAAGGTTTCTGCGGCTGCGGCGGCAAGGGGCACCTGGAAGGAATTCTTGGGCGCCGCTCGATGCGCATGCGCTTCCTCGATCTCGAGCCGGAAGAAGTGTTTGAAAACGCGCGTGCCGGCGATGCGCGCTGCTCCGAATTCGTGCAGTTGTGCCATCGCGCACTGGCCGCGGCAACGGCAGACAGCATCCATATGGAAGGCCCGGGCGTCTTCTTCATCACCGGTTTGGAGACCAGATTCATCGATACCGGCCTGCTGGACCGGCTGGTGCATGAAATGGTGAAAATGAGCCCGCTGCAAGGCAGCCGCTTTGAAATCCTTGCCGCTTCGGACGAACTGGGCATCCTCGGCGCTGCGGTCAACGCCTCACACGCCAGGAAATAGGCATGAAGAGTGGGGGAGTCGCATTGGAATCGGTCGGAGGATCACTGTGGGGAAGATGAGATCAACTGGCTGGTTAATCTCGGTGCTTAAACGGTGCCACGGATTCAAGCGCGGTCGTTAGCGCGGAGACGCTGGCCTGCAAACGGTGGGTGGGCTTGGGCGCGATCGCAGACAATCTGATCGATATCGGTCGGTTTCTCGCAGCAGCGAACACGCGATCGACATGGAGCGAGGCTATCGATTCCGCGACAGCGATTCCGCATCCTCGCTACTGGACGTTAACGGTCACGCTGATCGAGTGGGTCAGCGCGGTCGAGCCTGTTCCTGACGTCCCCGTCAGTGTCAAGGTATAGCTGCCTGCTGGTGTTCCCGTGTTAGAGGTTGTGCTTTTGACGACTCCCGCACACCCTGCCCCCAGCACAACCATCAGCATCGCAAATCCAAACGTCAGGCGCACTTGTCGCCGTCTGCCCAGAACGATGGTCGCCAGCAGGGCGAGCGCTGCAAGCAACGACGTTATGTTTCTGAGTTCCCCGCCCACGAGCGGAGAAATCCACCGCGGCCTCGGTCCTGGCAACACCATTCCGCGGGCTGTGGTATTCAATAAGATAGTTGTCGTCGAAGCACTGGATCCGCTCGGGGTCACCGCGCTCGGCGTGACCGTGCATGTCCCCGCTTGGGGAGCCCCGCCGCAACTTAGACTCACCGCCTGATTGAAACCGCCCGACGGCGCTACGCTCAACGTAAACGTTGCCGACTGGCCTGCTGTAATGGTTCCTGAAGTTGGGGAAACGGAGAGGGAGAAATCCGCAGCGCCTGCGCCGGTGCCCGTGAGGCTAACCGCCTGCGGGCTCCCCGAGGCATTGTCAGTAACACTCAGGCTCCCCGTGCGCGCTCCCGACGCCGTCGGCTTGAACGTGACGCTGATGGTGCAATTCCCCGCAGCCGCCACGGAACTTCCGCAGGTGTTGGTTTCCGCAAAGTCCCCGCTCGCCGCAATACTGGTGATCGTCAGGGCCGCGCTGCCCGTGTTCGACAGCGTCACCGTTTGCGCGGCACTGGTGCTCCCGACCGTCTGACTCGCAAACGTCAGCGATGTGGGCGAAAGGCCCGCTGCGGGCGTCCCCGCGGAAGCCCCCGTGCCCGTTAGGGCTACCGTCTGCGGGCTCCCCGTGGCATTGTCGGTAACACTCAGGCTCCCCGTGCGCGCTCCCGACGCCGTCGGCTTGAACGTGACGCTGATGGTGCAATTCCCCGCAGCCGCCACGGAACTTCCGCAGGTGTTGGTTTCCGCAAAGTCC
>DATAIH010000201.1:0-3206 GCA_036262755.1 Candidatus Acidiferrum sp. | reverse complement strand
GCACAGCCTCAACGAAGTAGGTCTTGAAAAAGCTGTTCTTGATGGGCCAACTGTGGTTCACCAGGGGCGTGAATCCGAAGGAAGGGGAATTGACGGCGAATAACCCGATCCCATACACCTCGCCCGAGGCAGTCTTTCCCGCAGTGGCCGGTCATCCTGAGAAGCGAAGCGACGAAGGACCTGCACTTGCTTTTTCCTAATGGTGTTTAGATCTGGGCTCTATCTTGCGGCGGTGATTGACTCCACCTGGATCGTCTTGGTCTTGGCGTCGAGCGCGCCTACGACGGTGACTTTCTGTCCCGCAAACTTTTCCGGCGCCTGCTGGTCGCTCAACGTGTAGGTGTCTTTGCCGTCATAGAGCACGTACGAGCTGCCATGGTCTCTGATGCAGGCCCGGACGCACGCGGCGTCCGTCGGCCCCATTCGCATCCGCGTATGATCGGCCCGGGGGCACTCGTCGTCCGTAATGGTGCCGGTGAAGGTCTGCTTGCCCTGCGGCGCGGACAACGCGGCAACCGCTAGAAGACACACGATCAGATGCTTCATAACGACTTTCGAGACGCGGCCCGAGCTACGAGCGTGCGGACACAAAGGCGGCTTGTGCCGCCGCCCTCCTGTCTTTTGAGCGGACGCCGGGATCGCAGGATCATCGAAGGATCACCGAACAAACTGGGGCCTGTTATAGTCCCGGCAACATGATGTGGGCCTCTGACGTGCCCGCAAACATCACCCAGGAGCCGCCTGCGTCACGGACCTCCGGCAGTGAGACATCTTTCCCCCGGAGGTTCGGCACGGCGATAAACGAGTGCCTGACGGCAGTCGCCTCGCTGTTGCCCCAGAACTTATACCAGATGGACCCGACTTCGGACATGATGCGCGTTCCGTCTTTCGCGGCGGCCGCAACCGCCTCGTCAATCTTTGACCGGTCGCTCGCCCCCGCAGTCCCCAGCGCCGCGAGCTTTCGATTCTGCGCGACGCGCGGCAGATTGGCCTCGCTGCTGGTGCACTCCACCGAGAACGGCCGCTCTCCGGGCCAGCCGGTCAGGTCGTAGCAGACCATACGGCTGGTGCCTTTCTTTAACACTTCATACGTAAAGTCGGGTTTCCACTTAATGACCGTGGCGTCCTTGGCCATAGCCGCGTTCGGAGCGGCGAGCAACGCCTTTTTGATGGGGTCTGTGGTCTGCGCCTGCGCCGACGCGCTCATCGCAACCGCCAGTACGCCGAGTACAAACAGAGAAATCAGTCTCATGTGGGTCCTCCTATCGCTATGCCTCAAAATTTGGGTGTCGAAAACCCAGCGGCAGTATACCACGACGGCGCGTACTCTGCTCTATTGAATTTTTCCGCCGACGGGCAGGCCGCTCGGTACGCGCTCGGGAATCGTCCGGTCGAACGAGTCATCGCTCAGAGCCCTTAAAAACTCGACCAGATCCACGTCCTCCTCGTCGAAGTCCCCCAACTCGCGAATCAGCGGATCGAGCTTCTCGCTGCTGACGTTCGGGTTCCGGGAGCGCCCGCCGCGGGCGTCTTCATAGAACCCCACGACGTCGCTCAGCGTCCGGAACATGCCATTGTGCTCGTAGGGGGCGGTAAAGGCGAGGTTTCGCAGCGACGCCGTGCGAAAGGCATAGGTTTTCTCCGCGCCGTCGTCGGAGGCGGGCAGAGCGGGGTTGTCGGGCACGCCCATGACATGCAGTTTGTAATCGGAGAACATGGGCCCGTTGTGGCACTTGACGCACCCGACGCTCTCGAAGCGCCGCATTCCGCTGACCTGTTCCTCCGTCATGGCGCTGCGGTCGCCGCGCATGTAGCGGTCGAACGGCGAGTTGTTGGCCAGCAGCGTCCGCTCGAACGCCGCTATCGCCCTGCCTAGGTTTTCCGCGCTGACCGGCTGTGCACTGCCGAAGGCCGCGGCGAACAGGCTCCGGTACTCGGCGTTGGCCTGGAGCTTCGCCACCACGCTCGCGAGAGCCTCATCCTCCGGGTAGGTGGTCCCTCGCATTTCCTCATGCGCCTTGAGCGGTTCGAGCGCCTGCTTTTCGAGGCTCTTGACGCGCAGGTCCCAGAACATCGGCGCAGTCGCCGGGTCGTAGCGGCCCGATTCATCGCTGCCGCTGAAAGCAATGTTCAGAACCGTCGGAGCATTGCGTTTGACGATCGGAATCGAACTGCCGGGCGCTTGCCGCCGCTTGCTGCCCAGGCCGATGGCCGTCACGCCGAGCGACAGGTCGCGGTCCTCCGCATAGCCGTTTTGGGGATGATGGCACGACGCGCAGGCTACGTCTTGGGGTCCCGACAAAAGCGGGTCCCAGAACAGCAGCCTTCCCAGCGCAACTTTTGCTGGGGTCGTCGGGTTATCTTTGGGCGCCTGCGGAGTCGACGGCAGCGCCGATAACGTACTTTTACTTTGTGCAACGGCGCCAACTTCCATGTAAAGGAGTACGGCGACCGTAGCTGCTGCGGCCAGCAGTCCGGTAAGGTGTTTCGCTTCGAACAAAAATCCACGGAATTGACTTTTCATCAATGTTGCCTCCTATCGCACGCGCTACTACGATTTCAGCCGGAATTTCCGTTTTGGCTTTCCGTACCAAGTGATTGTACATCCAGACCGCCTCCGGCGGAGCCGTAGCTTTCATTCTTCGCGTCCCGAGCGACTCCGGCGGCCCGGGAAGGGGCCAGATCTGCCTCCTCCGGGTACAGGAAAAGCCGCAAATGCCGCTTTGCAAGCGATTTCTCAAACACCTCTCCGTCCCACCCTCCTTCCTTCAACCTGTTTCCTTCCCCGCTGCCCCGTCCTATCCAGTCGCCAGGGGCAGCACCCAGATGCGCCGCAAAATCGCCCCGAACACCCGCCGCGTCAGATGACCTTCCGCTAACAGCAGCCAGTAGTAGCGCGCATGCTTCACCAACCGGCCGCCCGTCTTCACCAGCCGCTGCTGCAAGCTGGTCAGAGACCAGTGATCGATCTTCTTCGGCAGCACCAGCCGCCGCCACAGGTTCCCCAGGTTGTAGGCCAGTACGCTCAACTGCAAGCGCACTTCGTTGGCCCGGAAACGATGGCAGCTCAGCCGCGTCATCCGAACGTACCACGACATCGGACGATTCTGGACCTACAGTCCGAGTTTCGTCCCAACCGGCTTCGGCGCTGTGGACCAGACATTTGCATTGAGCGAAGACGGAAGGTCGTATAGCGCTCAAGCCTC
>DATAIH010000200.1:0-53710 GCA_036262755.1 Candidatus Acidiferrum sp. | reverse complement strand
GCTCCAGAAGCCAAAGCCCGGCGCCGTGACAAATCCGCCGTCGCGCAGCGGCGCGACATTGCCGATGCCGACCAATCCTCCCCAGGTGCGCGTCCCGACAATGGGTCCGATTTTTTGGCGGCGGAAGAACCACGGAAAGGCGTCGCCGCCTGAGCCGGCAAGCTCGTTCACGATCATGATTTTGGGTCCGAAAATCGCCACCGGCGGCCAGGGAATGTCTGCAGTATCGCGCGGCGCGACAACCGCCAGCAACTCCCGATTCAATTTTTCCGTGTAAAAGTCGGGAATCTGTCCGCCGGAATTATCACGCTCGTCGACGATGATGCCGTCCTTGTCGAGCTGCGCGGTGAACTGCTTGTCGAAGGCGATGATGCCGGCAAAGCTGGTATCCGGCACGTGCATGTACCCCATGCGTCCGCCGGTAGCCTCCTCGACTTTCCGGCGATTGCCCTGGATCCAGTCGAGATAGCGCACGCCTGCTTCGCTCTGGGTCGGCTTGACGGTAATTTCCCATGCCCCTTCTGGCGTCGGCTTCGTGTTGATTTTCAGCGTGACCAGTTTCCCCGCAAGATCCTGGAAATACGCATAGACGTCGCGGTCGGAGCGCGCTTCCTGGCCGTTCACGGCAATCAGGTAGTCGCCCGCTTTGACCCGCAACCCCGGCTCGCTAAGCGGCGAGCGCGTGGACTCGCTCCAGTTTTCGCCCGGATAAATCTTGGTGATGCGGTAGTAGCCGCCGTCCGGCTCGAAATCCGCTCCCAGCAGCCCCACGTTGACGTGCGTCCGCTCCGGCTGGTCCCCGCCTCCGACGTACGTGTGCGAGGTGCTCAACTCCGAAATCATTTCGCCAATCAGGTAATTCAAATCGCTGCGGTCCACGACCCACGGAAGCAGCGCTTCGTAACGCGCCCCGATCTTTTTCCAGTCGTGACCAGTCATATTCGGGTCCCAGTAGAAATCGCGCTCGAGGCGCCAGGCCTCGCGAAAAACCTGCCGCCATTCTTCGCGCGGGTCCACCTTCACCTGCATTTCGCTGAGATTCAGTTTGCCGTCACCGACCTTGGCCTTACCGGGCGTCGCGTCCACGATGCCGTAAACCGGTCCGGCCTTGTAGAGCACCTTCTTGCCGTCTTTGTCCAGGTCGTAGCCGTCAATCCCATCCAGCAGAACTTTGTCCTCGCGCTTGGTCATGTCAAACACGTGAAGGACGTCACTCGGCCTTGGAGGGGTGTTGGGAATAAACTGACGCGCCTCTTGCGGAGTGTCCACGTAAAAGAGCTGGTCCTTGCGCGCCTCGAGGCCGCTCAAAATCCCCGGATGAATTGGCACGGCAACGATGCGCGAGCTGATGCCCTCGAGATCGATCCGTACGGGCTTGACCGGTTCTTCTTTCTTTTCCTCTTTTTCTTCTTGGGGTTTTTGTTCGCCGCTCTTCGAATCGGCGGATTTCTTTTCGTCTTTCTTTTCTCCCGCTTTTTCTTCATCGCTCTCCGGCTTGAAAGGTGAAACTCCATCCGCCTTCAGGGTGAGGGCGAAAATCCCATCGGTGGTGTAGTAGTTGTACCGCTGGTCCAGCTGCCCGCGACTCGGATAAAAATACCGCGTGGAAAGGAAGAAAAGGTATTTCCCGGCAGGGTCGAAGACCGGGTTGCTATCGTTGTAGAAACCTTCGGAAACTCTCGTGATTTTCTTGTTGCTGAGCGAGTAAAGAAATACATCGTTGCTGCCGCGCCGGTGCGGTTTCGAATAAGTGAGCCACAGGCTGTCCGGCGACCAGCTTGCGTCCGAAATGTCGCCGTACTCGGCTTTGTCCACCAGCACCGGTTTCTTTTCTTCGATTCCCACGTACCAGAGTTGATGGTATTTGTCCCAATACGCGAGTTTCTTGCTGTCCGGAGACCAGGTCGGCCCATAGCGATAGACTCCGCCGTCGGTGGTGATGCGTATCTCCTCGCCGCCCATTTGTGGGCGGGTGTAGACCTCATATTCGCCGGACTTGTCGGAGAGGTAGGCAACCCACCTGCCGTCGGGCGACCATGCCGGATTCAGCTCGTGAATGCTGGAATGTTCCGTGGTCAGCGTGCGAATGCTGCCGTGTTCTGCGGGAACGGTGAAAATGTTTCCGCGGGCTTGCATCACCGCGCGCGCCGCGGAAGGCGAAAGCGCGAAGCTCCCGACATTCTGCGAAACATTCTTGAACTCCGGCCGCGCTTGGATATCCTCCGCGTGCACCACGATGGGGATCTCTCTCGCTTTGTTGTTTGCGAGGTTGTATTCGTAAAGCATTCCGCCGTTTTCATAGACGATTGCGTCCGGCCCCAGGCTCGGCCACTTGATGTCGTATTCTCTGTAATCGGTCAGCTTCTTGGTTTGCTTCGAGCCAAGATCGTAGCTGTAGAGATTCATCACCCCATCGCGGTCGCTGATGAAATAAATGGTGTTGCCGTGCCACATGGGGAACATGTCCATGCCGCTGGACTTGGGCAGCTCTTCATAGCTGTTGTTTTTCAAGTCGTAGACGGCAATGGGCAGGTTCCAGCCGCCGTGATAACGCTTCCAGGTGCGCAGTTCCTGGGCCGTTTCGATGTAAGCGATCTTAGTGCCGTCCGGTGAAAACGAAGTCAGGTCGCCCCGCGGAACCGGCAACATCTTGGGCATTCCCCCCTGCGGCGACACCAGAAAAAGTCTCGTGAAGCGTCCCGGCGGCGCGCTGTAGCGGTCCGAACGGAAAAGAATGTTCTTGCCGTCGGGTGTCCATCCGAGCACGATGTCGTTCGAAGGATGAAAGGTCAGCCGCTTTGGCTCGCCACCTTCCGAGGAAATGAGATATACGTCGGGATTGCCGTCGTACTCGCCGGTGAAGGCGATCCACTTGCCGTCGGGCGAGAACTTCGGGTAAAGCTCATCGCCAACATAAGAAGTCAACCGTCGCGCCGCGCCGCCTTCGCGCGAGGCAATCCACAAGTCGCCCGCGTAGGTGAACACGACTTGATCCTTGGAAATATCGGCGTACCGCAGAAGCTTGGTTGGCCCCGGAGGAACCTCATCGGCGGGCTCGGCCGTCGCTTTTGCCAGCGCCGTCGTGAGCCAAAGCGACGCGGCGACACCTATCCACAACGAGGCGTTCCTTCGCTGGGGCATGGGCTTCATCGGAACTCTCCTGAAGGTTATTTTTTCTGTGGGGCACCCGACCTCTTTGGGTGGACGAGCGATCCGGCAAAAAATTGGCAATTCGCCGGCTCCTTGCCGGGTGTTTAATCCAACTTTTCCAGCGGTGGTATCATCTCACTCACATCGGCGTGTTCGCCACAGAAAAACGTCCGCTTCGCGTTCCGCCAGGCGATTCTTTTCCGCGTTTCGTTCGGACAGGGCGGCCAGTGTATTGCTATAAAGGCAAGTGGAGCGCGGCGCCCCTTTTGCGGCACTAGCCCTTCGGGATATGCTTTTCTTTTCACCATGGACACGAAGATCCATCGAACGAAAATAGCTCGCGAAACGTTCTCTGCGAACGCCGCCGCGCTGCCGGTGGTTTTTGCTGGAGCGAAACGATGAGCTTCCGTACGAAACTCCTGCTGGTCGTCTTGCTGACCATCTTTGCGTCGGTGTCGGTGGTGGCTTACGCCGTGACGTACTACACGCGCTCGGAGTTCGAAGAGATGGATTCGCAGCGCACGGAAGCGGTGGTGGCGCAGTTCCGGAAAGAGTACGCACAACGAGGCGAAGAAATTGCTCGGCAGGTCGAAAACATCGCCAACGCAGAAATCACTTTGCGTACGGCGCTGGACGCCGAGCGGGCCAACGCGGATCTCTCGATTTATGTCAACGACGCGAACGGGGCCGCCCAGGACCATGGCCTCGATTTCGTCGAGTTAGTCAATTACGACGGGACGGTGATTTCCTCGGCGCAAAACTCTTCCCGGGTAGGCTACAAGAACGAGTGGGTCACTACGAGGAGCGACTGGAGCGACGTGCCGGCTTTCTTGAAAAGGGAAGAGACCCCCACGGAAGTCGCGCTTTCGCTCTGCGCGGTACGCGTTCAGCCCAACGTTCCCAAGCCTTTCTACATCATTGGCGGCCGCCGTCTGGACAAGAATTTCCTGGCTTCGCTGGTTCTTCCCTCGGGAATGCGCGCGCTCATCTATACCAATCTCGATCCATCCTTCATGCCCGGTTCTTTGCTCGGAGAAAACATTGATACCGACCAAGCCGAACGCTTCGCCCCTCTGGTCCAGCAATTGCAAAGGCAGCCGCAACCGCAGCCCCTGGTTCGCACCATTGACTGGTCCAGCGATCCGGCGGATGCCGAAACCTTTCACGCCATCCCTTTGACGGGACGAAACAACGAACTCCTGGGCATTTTTTTCGTCGGCAGCTCGAGAAAAGGGCTGGTGCTGCTCACCCAGCGAATCCTGAAAAGCGCGGCTGCGGTCGCCGCTGCCGCTCTTTTTGTCGGACTCCTCGTCAGTCTCTGGATTTCCAAGCGCATTACCAAGCCCGTCGAGGAGCTTGCCGAAGGCGCGCGCGAGGTGGCTACTGGCAGGTGGGACACGCGGATTGAAGTCCGCGGAAGCGACGAAGTCGGCCAGTTGGCCATCGCGTTTAATGACATGACGCGGACGCTGGCCTCGCAAAAAGAGCGCTTGCTGCAAACCGAGCGGGTGGCCGCCTGGCGCGAGCTCGCGCGCCGCCTCGCCCATGAACTGCGCAATCCCCTCTTCCCCATGCAAATCACCGTCGAGAACCTGCAGAGAGCCCGCCGGCTAGAAGCCAAGCAATTCCTCGAAGTGTTCAACGAGTCCACCGCCACGCTGAAAGCCGAGCTCGCCAACCTAAACACCATCGTCGGCCGCTTTAGCGATTTCTCCAAAATGCCTGCGCCGAAATTCGTGCGCGTGAACGTCAACGAGGTTCTCCGCAACGCTGTACGCCTGTTCGAGCCGCAATTCACCGCGGTCGGCAAACCCACGATCACCCAGGAACCGTTCCTCACCGATCCCCTGCCGGAGATCGACGCTGATCCTGATCTGCTTCATCGCGCCTTTCAGAACCTGGTCCTGAACGCCATGGACGCCATGCCTGCGGGCGGGACGCTGACGCTGCGCACTTGCGAACACAACGGCAACGTGCGCATTGAGGTTGCGGATACGGGCAAAGGCCTGACCCCCGAGGAATGTTCGCGGTTGTTCACACCGTACTACACGACCAAACAAATGGGGACCGGCTTGGGCCTGGCGATCATTCAGTCGGTGGTCAGCGATCACCACGGAACGATTTCCGTGACCAGCGAGGAAGGCCGGGGCACCACATTTCGCATCGAGCTTCCCCAGCGCCAGGCCGGTCCGAAAGTGAAGCCTCGCGAACCGGCGGCAGAACCCAAAAAAGACACGCCCCCCACCCTGGCTGCCGCTTCCGACTAGCGCGCCCAAAAGGACCGACGCTTGCCCCGCAAAGCTCATCTCCTCCTGGTTGACGATGATCCGAACACGCTGGCGTCGCTTTCGCGGGCATTCCGGCTGGCCGGGCACGAAGCCACGGTCTGCGACAACGCGAACCGCGCCGTCGAGCTTCTTCGCGCAGAAAATTTCGACCTGATCCTTTCTGATGTGGTCATGCCGGGCAAGAGCGGAATGGAATTGCTCGACGATTTGAAGAAAGCGGGCGTGAAGACGCCCGTGGTCTTAATCTCCGGGCAAGCCAATATCGAAATGGCGGTGAAAGCCACGCGGCTTGGCGCGCTGGACTTTCTGGAGAAGCCGCTCTCAACCGACAAGTTGCTGGTCACCATCGAAAATGCATTGCGCTTGACGCGCCTGGAAGACGAAAACCGCGAGCTGCGCCAGCGCCTCGGCAAACACGAATTGGTCGGCTCCGGTCCCGCCATGAAAAAGTTGCTGGCGCAAATCGAGCGGGTGGCAGCCAGCGAAACGCGCGTTTGCATCTTGGGCGAGACCGGCACCGGGAAAGAACTGGTCGCGCGCGCCATTCACGAAAAGTCGCCGCGCCGCGAGCACCCGTTCATCACCCTGAATTGCGCGGCGGTTCCCGCGGAGCTGATTGAGTCCGAGCTTTTCGGCCACGAGAAGGGCTCGTTCACCGGAGCGGCGTCCCGTCATCTCGGCAAGTTCGAACAAGCCGAAGCGGGCACGCTCTTCCTGGACGAAATCGGCGATATGCCCTTGGCCATGCAGGCGAAATTGCTGCGCGTGCTCGAGGAAGGCGAAGTCGAGCGGGTGGGCGGCGACAAACCGATCAAGGTCAACGTGCGCGTGTTGGTGGCGACGCATCGCCATCTCGAGGAATTGGTCAAGCAGAATGAGTTTCGCAGTGATCTGTTCCACCGCGTCTATGTGTTCCCCTTGACGCTGCCTCCGCTGCGCGAGAGGCCGGAGGATTTTCCGGAGCTTGTCGGGCATTTCGCGCGGCAAGTGGCCGCGCAAAACGGCTGGAAGGAGAAAGGGCTCGCGCCGGACGCGATCGCGGAGTTGCGAAAATACGCCTGGCCGGGAAATGTGCGCGAATTGCGCAACGTGGTCGAGCGTCTGGTTTTGCTCGCCGCAGAGGCAACCATCACGGTCGCCGATGTTCACCTGGCCCTGCCGTCTTCCGATTCTAGGCCCGCAGGCGGAGGGGCATCCGGAGCCGCGGGTTCCGGAACGTTAGCCGAGCGCACCGAAGCGTTCGAAAGGGAAGTGCTGCTTGCGGAAATCCGCCGTCATAATTTCCACATGACCAACGTGGCGCGCGCGCTGGGATTAGAACGCAGCCATCTGTACAAGAAATGCCAGCAACTCGGCATAGACCTGCAAACCCTGCGCCGGCCCGACTAGACCACCTACCCTCATACCTAGCTTGCAAACGCAAACCCCGGGGCGCCGGCGTGCGGCGAAACCGCGTGCTCTCGCGAGCGACGGCATAACTCATTCCAAGAGAAAGGGTTACAGCGTGGCTTACGGGGGCCATGGATTTCCCTTGACAAATTACAAATCGCAATATAGCATTTGCATATTGCAATATCACGGAGTCACCCATGAAACTTGGAGACAAACTTCGCTCGCTCCGCGCGGTCGAGGGTTCGCTTCGTGGTTTGGGCCGCCCGCTGACCCAGCAGGAGCTGGCTTCCGCCATGAAGCGCGAAATTGGGCGCGGGCTGAGCCAGGCATACCTTTCGCAGATCGAGAGCGGCTCGAGGCCGCACCTGACGCACAAGACGCGTGATCTGCTGGCGCGCTTCTTCCGCGTCTATCCGGGGTTTCTTGTGGACGATCCCGACGGGTACACCCCGGGATTGCAGTCGGACTTGCGAGCCATGGACGCGAAAGTGGATTCCTGGCTGTTTGCCGGGGCCGGGCAGTTTACCGCCGACGCGGAATTGCAGCGTGCGCTCGTGACCATCGCCGAGACCCCGGACTCGCGCACGCCGCTCTTGCTGCTGGCCGAGATTCTTCGGACACCGGGGCTGTTTGACCGCCTCGCGGAAGTGCTGCGGCCTGACAAGGTGGCAGGCAGCGGGCCAGATGGTAGGAGCCAGTCGTCCGAGCGAGCGGCGCTTCGAAATTGAGTCGGGCGTAGCCGAGTGCAACAAGGGGTCTGCTTTCTCGAGTTCCAGCTCACGCGGCGCAAGACAGGGTCGTGGAAAAGGTGTCGCGTTCGAGGTGAGTTATGACCTGGTCTGATTTTTACCTTTTCTGCTTTCTGGTGGGATTTTTGCTGAGCGTCCTTTCGTTTCTCGCGGGGGCGGTCCACATCCACCTTCCCGTCAAATGGCACCTGCCGTTTCATCTCGGACATCATTGGGGCGGTGGGCATGGTGGCGTGCGCGGAAGTTTCAAGGGAGGTGCGCAAATCTCCTGGTTTAACGCTTCCACCATCATGGCGTTTCTTGCGTGGTTTGGCGGGACCGGCTTTTTGCTGACGCGTCACGCGCATCTCCTCGCCTTGGCGTCCCTGGGGATTTCCGCAGTCGCGGGGCTCGTCGCCGGCTGGGTGGTTTTCCGCTTCATGCTCAAGCTGGTCCAAATGGACGACGCACCAATGACCATCGAAGACCGCCGCGTGGAGGGCGCTCTCGGAACCGTGAGCATGCCCATCCGCGAAAACGGCACCGGCGAAATCATTTTCTCTCTCGGCGAAACGCGGCGCTGCTCGGGCGCGCGCAGCGGAGACGGCAAGCCTATCGAGAAAGGCACGGAAGTGGTCATCGAGCGCTACGAGAAGGGGATCGCCTACGTGAAAAGATGGGAAGAGTTCTCGAGGTGAAGAGCGAGAGAAGGGTTTGTCGGACTGAAGTACGACGCGATCAGTCCGCCAGGGTGGAATAAGGGAGGCGGTTATGTTTGGCTTGCAAAGCGACGTGGTGGTCATCGCGGGATCACTGGTTCTCGGGCTCTTGATGATCATGATTGTCATTGCCCGCATGTACCGGAAAGTCGGTCCCAACGAGGCGCTGATTCGATACGGGATGGGCGGCACGCAAGTCTACTGCGGAAGAGGCGCGCTCATTTTTCCGATGGTACAGACCTGCCGGGATTTGTCTCTCGAACTCATGTCGTTCGATGTGGCGCCGCAGCAGAACCTGTACACCAAGCAAGGTGTGGCCGTTACCGTCGAAGCGGTGGCGCAAATCAAGGTGAAATCCGACAAGGAATCCATCCTCACCGCCGCGGAACAGTTCCTCAGCAAGGAACCGAACCAGCGGGAAGGCCTGATTCGCCTGGTGATGGAGGGCCATCTCCGGGGAATCATCGGCCAACTCACCGTCGAGCAAATCGTGAAAGAGCCGGAAATGGTGGGCGACCGCATGCGCTCCACCTGCGCGGACGATATGAGCAAGATGGGGCTCGAAGTCGTGAGCTTCACCATCAAGGAAGTCCGCGACAAGAATGAATACATCACCAACATGGGGCGGCCGGACGTTGCGCGCATCAAGCGCGACGCGGAAGTCGCGACCGCCGAGGCCGAGCGCGACATTGCCATCAAGCGTGCCGAGGCGCAGCGCGCCGCGGCCGTCGCCAAAGCGCTGGCCGACCAGGAACGTGTCGCCGCGGAAACCGCTTCCCTTGCCAAGCAAGCCGAAGCGCAACGCGACCTGGACATTAAAAAGGCGGCGTTCCTCGAAGCCACAAAGAAAGCCCAAGCGCAAGCCGACAAGGCCTATGAGATCGAGACCAATGTCCAACAGCAGCAGGTCATCGGCGAGGCCGTAAAGGTTCAGCAAGTGGAGCGCGAAGCGCAGGTGAAAGTCCAGGAAGCGGAGATCGCGCGACGCGAACGCGAACTCATTGCCACGGTGCTGAAGCAGGCCGAAATCGAACGCCAGCGCATCGAAACGCTGGCCAGCGCCGAGCGCCAGCGCCTGATGACCGAGGCCGAAGGCCGCGCCGCATCCATCCGCGCCCAGGGCGAAGCCGAAGCCGAAATCATCTTCAAGAAGGGCGAGGCGGAAGCCAAAGCCATGAACGCCAAGGCCGAGGCCTTCCAGGAGTACAACCAGGCTGCCGTGGTCGACAAACTGATCAGCGGCTTGCCGGATGTGGTGCGGGCGCTCAGCGAACCGCTCAGCAAGGTGGACAAAGTGACCATCGTTTCTACCGGCGGCGATGGTGCCGCCGGTGCATACAAACTGACCGGCGACGTAACCAGGATTGCCGCACAAGTGCCGGCACTGTTTGAGGCCCTCTCCGGCATGCAGATGTCGGACCTGCTCAGCAAGGTGCGGTTGATTGGCGACAAGGCGCCGAAGCCGGAACCGGCGCCGCTGCCCGCGCCCAAGCAGCAGTAAGTGCAACTTCCGTCCCGGTGGGCCCCCTCGGGCCCACCGGGGACGCCAAGTATTTCGGGGGGATGGACATGAACGGCAAGAAGAAGTTCCTGATCATCGCGCTCCTGTTCGTGGCCGCACTCGGGTTCTTTCTTGGCCATTTTTGGGGCAACACGGTCTGCGCTTTAGGCAAAGCCGTCGCGCCCGGACTCGTTGAGTTGCTGGTCTTTTTAAAGTTTCTCGCAGGGATCACGGGCATGCATCTTTTGCTTTGATCGAGCGGGGGCTCGGCATGTTTGATGAACGGCATGCGAATGGTTGGTAAAGACGAAGTCACCGAAAGGAGATTCATCATGGGACTTTTGGAACGAGTAAGCACTCTAATTCGCGCGAACATCAATGACCTGGTGGACCGCGCCGAAGATCCGGAAAAAGTGATCAAGCAGGTGATTCTGGACATGGAGAACCAATACCTTCAGGTAAAAACCCAGGTCGCCGTATCCATCGCCGATCAGCACATGCTCGAGAAGAAGCTGCGCGAGAACGAAGACACTGCCCGGGACTGGATGCGCAAAGCCGAAATCGCCGTAGATAAGCTCGAGGACGACCTGGCGCGCGCGGCCCTCGACCGCTTCCAGACCTCGCAACGGCTGGCGCTGAGCTACCGCGAACAGGTGGACGACCAGAGGGCACAGGTGGAGACCCTGAAAGGAGCGCTGATGAAACTGGAACAGAAGCTTGAGGAAGCGAAGTCCAAGCGCGATCTGTTGCTGGCGCGGCATCGCCGCAGTCTGTCGCTTGGCAAAGCAGCGCACGCGCAAGCCATGCTAGGCGACAATTCGAAGAGCGCCACGTTCGATCGGCTCAAGGACCGCGTGCATCACAGCGAATCCGTGGCCACCGCCGAAGTCGAGCTGCTCACCGACGACATGGGAGACCGTATCACCCGCCTCGACCGCGATGTCGAAATCGACCGCCTGCTGGCAGAGCTAAAAGCCCGTCGCGGTTTGCCCGAAAAAGCCGGCTGAACCATCTGCGGAAGGACTCCGCTCTCTGAAGGAGGTCGCTCGCCGTCGACAGCGAGGCCGCTTGCTTCCGGCAACCGGGCAGTACGCGTCGGCGTCTAAATTCCGTAGCGCTCCGGGAGCGCGTTAGGCTTGCATGCGCCCGGTGTCCCGCCGCGCCGAATTCCGTCGACTCTGTGAAAGAAAGGAGACCATGCCATGAAAGCGTACGCTACGTTTCGTCGCCACCCTTTCGGTGAAGTGGTTGCTCGCACCAATGAGGACCGCCATCCACTCGAAGTGCTTCCCTATGGCAGGTTTGGCGGGGGTGTGTGGACCGGCCACCCCATTGAATTGGTGGTGGTCTTGGGAATCTTGCTTGTCGGGCTTGTCGGCATTCCCGCCTGGCGCTGGTTCTTCGGTGCCACGCTTTTGGTAGGGGGCCTGGCCGGTTATTTCCTCTGGCGGCGCCACCGCGCGCTGTAACCCGACCTACGGTGGTTGCCGAAAGGTCGACGGCGGTACGGCGAGACACGCAACCCGCATACCGCGCATCTCCTTCCGCCCCCTCGCCGAACGCGACAGAGTTTCCGCAGGCTTTGTCACGCCCACGCCGAGCGGCGGGCCACCCGGGCCCCCGGGCCCCCGGGAGACTAGGCACCGATTCTCCTGTCATGCGAGAATAGCCGCGTGCACCCCTTCCTGATTTCCGTGCCTGCCGCCGTGCTCGCCACGGGAGGCGTGGCCGCCTATGGCGCGGCGTTTCCGCGCGCGCAACTGTTCGGACCAACGATTTGCCGGACCAACTCTGCGCGCAAGCTGGCCATTACCTTTGACGACGGCCCCAATCCCGCCATCACTCCCAAACTCCTGGACTTGCTCGACCGCTATCGGGCGAAGGCCACCTTTTTTCTCGTTGGGCGCTTCGTCCGTGAGTGCCCCGATCTGGTGAAAGAAACCGCCGCCCGGGGACACGCCCTCGGCAACCACACGGAATCCCACCAGAACCTCTTCAAGCTCAGCCCTGTCCAAGTCACGGTCGAATTGCGGCTCTGCCACAACGCCATTGCGAACACCCTCGGCACTCCCGCGAAGTGGTTTCGTCCGCCCTATGGCTTTCGCAATCCCTGGGTGATCCCAACGGCCCAAGCGCTCGGATGCAAAACGGCCATGTGGACGCTCATTCCTGGTGATTGGCTGGAGCGGCCCGTGGATTGGCTGATTCGCCGCATGCAGCCCATCGCCGAACATGCGCAGCGGAACGCGGGCCGAGAAGCTGGCCCTCGCGGCAGTGGCGACGTTGTCTGCTTGCACGACGGTTGGCACCGCGAGCTCAACGCCGACCGCACCCGCACGCTCGCAGCCCTCGAGCATTGGCTCCCTCGCTGGCGCGACCTGGGCCTGCAGTTTGTTACAATGGATGAAGCCGTGAGTAGTTCCGCTGCTTAGCCATGGACGAGCGCTCCTTCTATACGGAAAAAGAGGAAGTCAGGAAGGCGAAGCTTGTTTGTCCGAGCTGCCACAAAGATTTCGAGTTTCCGGTCCACTGGAAGGTCTGCCGCAAGAAGAAAGAGCCTCCGCGCGGCGCGAGCGCCGAGGACCGCAAAAAGTTCGACCACGCCACTTCCTACATGGTCCGGCTCGACGACCTGGTTGCCTGCTACAAATGCCGCAAGCGCTTCGAACTCACCGGGCAATCCACTGTGCTCATCAACGACAATCTCGGCGATCCCGCCGCCGACCCCGAAAATTTCGGAAATCGGTGATCTCCTCGTCCCTGCTCTTTCGTCTCAAATCTCCGGATACATCTCGAAAAACGCTTCAATCGACTGCCGCAGCGTGTTCTCAATCTCTTCCTTGCTGCCTCCGATCAGGTGCATGGTGACGCGCGCGCTCTTGCCGCTCTTCAGCACCACCGTCGCGTCTTTCACTTCGCTCAAATCCTCTTCCGGCAACAGCCTCATTCCGTAAACCAACGCCAGCTTTGCCATCGTGGTTCTCCTCGATCCAACCCGAGCGTAGCGCCCGAGCCGCATCTGGTCAAACAGCCTGAAGCTCGGCCGCAGCGGTTTAAATAAAGACAGTTAAGGACGAGGACGAGAAACAGAGATCAGAGGTGACAACTCCGCCACATAAATGCGGGCGGCTTCGCGTACTTTGTAGCTTTACGTCGGCAGATTCGAGTCTTGGGCTTGTAGCCTCGTCGAACCACTTTTCACGCGAACCCAGTCCAGGTTCACCGACGGGAGTTACCGCGAGGAGCGTAGCACATTCCGCTGCCGCTTGAAAACGGCAGTCCTCTGTGCTCTTTCATTATGGGGAGGGGAGCGCAAACAGCGGCGTTGCCCGGTTTCGCCGGGTCTGCGATCTCGGATCTCTCACCTCGTTCTTGACGCCGTTCGAGAACCGGAGCATCTTACTGGAGAAGCTTCGCATCGGATTCTCTGATGCCAGGGAGCGTGCCATGACCAAGAGACACTTTCCCGCTATCGGTGCCGCCGCCTGTTTTCTGATCGCTATTTCTTACACGGGCCTGCTGTCTGCTCAAGAGCCTCAGGGACCGCAAACCGAGGCCCCGCCTCCTGTCGTTGCAAAACCGGCACCCGCGCGCGGCGGTTCCGGAGAAAGAGTCCTCGTTCCCGCCGGTACCCGCATCGGCGTCGTTCTCCAGAACGGAATTACCACCCGCAGCGCCAAGCCCGGCGATTCCGTCTACCTGCAAACTTCGTTTCCCGTCACGATCGGCAACCGCATTGTCATCCCGGTGGGCTCGTATCTTCGCGGGGAACTGATCGAAGCCAAGCGCCCCGGCCGCGTGAAGGGCCGCGGCGAATTTCGCCTGCGCCTGAACACGCTGATCCTGCCCACCGGCTACACCGTCGATTTAAACGCGGCCCCGCGCAGTGCGGATTCCGGCGGCAAGGAAACCATGGATTCCGAAGGCAAAGTTAAGGGTGCCGGCGGCAAGGGCAAGGATGTGGGCACGGTTGCCGAGACCACCGCAACGGGAGCAGGAATCGGCGCCATTGCCGACGGCGCCAAAGGTGCCGGCATCGGCGCTGGCATAGGTGCGGCCGCAGGCCTCGCCGCCGTTCTTCTCACGCGGGGACCCGAAGCCGAACTGCCCCGTGGCTCGACGATGGATATTGTCCTGGACCATGACCTCGCGCTCGACGGCAGCCAGATCCAGTTCACCAATCTAGGGCAATTCCAGCCCACGGTGCAGTCACCGCCCCGGCAGCCCTGAGCAGCCACACTAAACTCGATTCCCTCCGGTATGCCGTTTTTCGCCCGCGCGGACGCCAGATCCCGTGACACCGTCGTGTGCCGCCGACGATCAGGGAGGTCGCCTGAACCAAGCCGCACGCGAGAATGGCCTTCAGAACTCGACTCCTCTTCCCATAAGTCACTGAGCAAAGGGTAGTTTTGCTCCTGACTCTCGCTGGAGCCTGAAGACCCGAGTGCTTCACGCTTTCTGGCACGCTCCCTGCATGTCTCCTGGTGAAGGGAACTCACTGTGGGGTGTGAGCCTCTGACTCACAACCGCACTCGAGCGCCCCAACAGGTCCTCCAGCTCCTTGCAAACCGCCAGCAGCTCAGGCGGGAGCGCGGTCGGACGCTCCCGCCGCAGCCGACTGAAACCGCAGCGGGCTGAAGCGCTCCCAATCCACGCTGACTTTTTGCTCCCTGATCCATTCGCTGAGGAGCCGCGCGGTAACCGGCGTAAGCAGGATGCCGCTGCGAAAATGTCCGGTGGCCATCAGCAAGCCTTCGAGGTCAGTTGGCCCGAGGATAGGAAGATGATCCGCGGAGTCGGGTCGCAACCCTGCCCAGGTGTCCTCGACTCGTGCATCCCTCAATCCGGGAGCGAGCTCGATGGCGGCGGCAAGGACTTTCTGGATGCCCCCTGCGGTGACGCGTTTATCGAAACCGACATACTCCAGCGTGGCGCCCGCAAGAATCCGTCCGTCGTTTCGCGGCACGAGATAAACCTTCTCCGACCACAGCACGCGTTCGATGTTCGGATGGTCGGTGCGCAACGCAATCATTTGCCCTTTCGCGGGCTTCACCGGCGCGTACGCGGAGATTCCTTCAATCATTCCCGAAAAACATCCCGCGGCGATGACCGTCCATTGCGCTTCCACCTTTTCATTCTCGAGAAGCACGCCGCGGCAGCGCGCGCCGTCGCGCCAGATTCCCTTTACGGGGCTCGCGGGAAAAATCTCCGCCCCGCTGCGCTCGGCCGCATCGAAGACCGCCGCCGTCAGCAAACGGTTGTCAATCGACGCTTCTTCCGGCCGGAGCACCGCGGCTTCCAGTTCCTCGCCGAGCGCCGGCTCGAGTTCGCGCGCGTCTTCCCCCCGCAGGGCCTCGGCCTGCAACCCCAGGCCGTGATGCAGAGCAATGATCGTGCTGAGTTCCGCTTTCGCGTCGCGCGAAAAGATCGCTTCGAGCGTTCCCTTGCGGCGGTAGCCGGTGCTCTGTCCGGAGATTCCTTCTACCAGCGCGACAAACTCCGGATACAGCGCCGCACTCCTTTTTGCCAGCTCGACCGTGGCGATCATGCCGGGGTTTTCCGGCGCCGGCGAAATGATTCCGGCGCTGGCCCAGGAGGCCTCTTGCCCAGGTTTCTGCCGGTCAAAAACGCAGACGCGCAAGCCCGAGCGCGCCAATTCCAACCCGATCGCGCCGCCGATCACGCCGCCGCCAGCAATCGCCACGTCGCATTTCTTTCTGCTTGTTGTGCTCGTCCTCACAACCTTCACGCCTTTCGTGTTCACGGCGTTCCTGCCGCCATCTTAGCGCATCAGGTCCTTCGGCGAGCATCTGTTCCTTTTGTGGACCTGACCCTTGCTCAAAAATCGACGCTCGGCGAGTGCGCGGCGACGGATTCAATACCTACGGTCGGCTTTGCATGGTCAGCCTCAGGCTGTCCGGCCAACGCCGTCGACCGCTTCTCGTGCGCGCTCGATGAGTATAAGAAAGGAAAAACAGCGGCCTAAAATTCCTCAAAGCCAAAATCGCTGCGGATAAAATAGAGAAGGCAATTCCGGCTAAGTTTGCATTCAAATCTCTAGCTTCTCTTTGGGCGAGGTCTAAAGAAGGCATGCCGGCCTCTCGCAAGATCTTTTTCCTTTCTGCCGTGGCACTCGCTTGTCACATCGTCGCTCTTGCACGCCACTCGACGATCGCCAGCAACATGATTGAGTTCGTACTCATCGTGCTGGTCGCGGCAGCCTGCTTCCAGGCGGCGAACCGCGCGGCCGGCTATGCGCGGCGATTCTGGCGGCTGATGGGTGTGGCATTTGGCCTCTACGCGCTCGGCCAAGCCATGGCTTCCTATTACGACAGCGTTCTCCACGCGTCCTTCGAGCAGTACTGGCCGAGCGACATCTTGTTTCTTTTCCACGTCGCGCCGATGGCCCTCGCACTTTTCCTTGGGGACGACACCCGAGAGTCGCGCGTATACCGATGGCAGAGGTGGCTGGATTTTCTGCAGATCGGAATCGTCTCTTTGTCTGCTTATTTCTTTTTTCTGTACTTTCCGCTCCTCGTGCCGCATTCGAGAGCTTCCATCGACACTCTTTATATCCAAGTCACTGCCTGCCGCGGCGGGTTGATCGCGGCAGCGTTTGTTTTGCGGGCGGTACTGACAAATTCCAAGCTGCTGAAGTCTCTTTTCGGCCGGATGGCGATATTTCTGGTGATTTTTGCAGCCGCTGAGGTCTTTTACGACTACGCGGAAGTATGGTGGCATGTTCCCTTCGGTACCTGGTATGAGCTGCTGTGGACCATCCCAAGGGTTCTCATGGTATGGCTGGCGGCAAGCTGGACCGTTCCCGAGGAAGTGGAACCGCCGCCCAGAGAAGGCGGATCGGAGTCCTTATTGCTGGCGCAATTCGCCCATGTGGCGTTCCCCCTGCTGGTCTTAGGGCTGGCCACCAGGGCAGTCGGGCAACAACTCAAACTTGCCGTCGGAGCGGTTTTGCTTTCGTTTGCGTGCTCGAGCGTTAGGCTCTTCCTGGGGCAGAGCGCACAAAGTGAATTGCTGGCCGGGCAAAAACGTGACGCGGAAGCGTTGAGATTGGCGGAAGCCAAATTCCGCGGCCTGCTGGAATCGGCCCCCGATCCCATGGTGGCGGTCGACCGAGAGGGCCGGGTTGTCCTCGTCAATGCGCAAGCCGAGAAGTCGTTCGGATACCGTCGAGATGAGATGCTGGGGCAATCGATGGAAACCCTGGTGCCCGAGAGGCTTCGCGAGAAGTGTTCGCAATTGCGAGCGGCATTTTTCCGCGATCCGCAAAGACGATTTATGGGAACGGGTCTGGAGCTCTATGGATTGCGCAAAGATGGCAGCGAATTCCCCGTGGAGGTCAACTTGAGCTTGCTCGAGACCGCAGAAGGCGCGCTGGGTTCTGCGGCGATTCGCGATCTGACGGAGCGACGAAAGCTCGAGAGCCAGTTCCGGCAAGCCCAAAAAATGGAATCGGTTGGAACACTTGCGGGAGGAATCGCCCACGATTTCAACAACCTTCTGACGGTCATCCTGAGCTACAGCAACTCGCTCGCGGAGGACCTCCAGGGCGAATCGAAGCAGCAACGCGCGGCGGAACAGATCCATCAGGCGGCGGAACGCGGCGCCGCGCTGACGCGACAGATGCTGGCCTTCAGCCGGCAACAAGTCTTTCTGTTGCGAGTTTTGAACCTTAACGACATCATCCGGAACCTGCTCAAGATGCTGCAGCGGATCATTGGAGAGCACCTCGAGATCCATACGGATCTGGCGCGCGACTTGAAACCAGTCAAGGCGGACCCCGGACAGCTCGAGCAAGTCCTCATGAACTTGAGCGTGAATGCGCGCGATGCGATGCCGCAAGGGGGCAGCCTGACGCTCGAGACGCGCAACGTGGTTCTCGATGAGGGTTTCGTCAGAGAACATGTGGGCTCCTCCCCCGGCCCACACGTGTTATTGACGGTATCGGACACCGGGACGGGAATGGACAATGCGACCTTGTCACGAATTTTCGAACCGTTTTTTACCACCAAGGAGCCCGGGCAAGGCACGGGGCTGGGGCTGGCGATGGTTTATGGCGTGGTGAAACAGAGCGGTGGCAGTATCTGGGTAAACAGCAAGGTCGCAGGAGGGACGAGCTTCCAGATCTATCTGCCGCAGGCCCAGGGAGTTCCGGAAGCTTTGGTGTCTACAAAACCTCAAACGACACTTCGGCAAGGGTCGGAGACGATTCTTCTCGTGGAGGATGATGCCGGGGTGCGCGAACTGGTCTCGATGATCCTGAGTTCAAAGGGATACACGATCTTGACCGCAGAAAACCCGAGCGATGTTGAAGGACTGTGCAAGAAGCACTCTGGAAGTATTCATCTGCTGCTGACGGATATGATCCTTCCGGGGGTGACCGGGCGCGAGATTGCGAAGCGGGTGGGGGCAATATGTCCGGGCATCAAAGTGCTCTATATGTCGGGCTACACCGACGACGCGTTGATCCGAAGCCACGGTTTGGACACTTCGTTTGCTTTCCTCCAGAAGCCGTTCTCCAAGGGTAGCGTGGCGGCGAAAGTCCGCGAGGTCCTGGACTCCGACGGATTCACCGCGCCTTAGCGCAGGAGCAAGCTCCCCGTAGCGTAAAGATGCGGAACGATCCTCGATCCCTCCCCGTTAGCTCCCCTGAGGATCTCGCGCGCGTGGCGGACGGGACGCCGGACTGCCTGACTCCGATGAGGCGAGCCTATTGCCGCACGATCTATCCGCCATGCTATACTTTGAAGCCCGTCCCGGCGGCTTTTTGCCCCGTGAAGGGGTGTTCATGGATTTGGGGCCGGCTCCCGGTTGTTCCGGGGAAAGCGGGTGCCTAACGTTCTTGAGGGGGATTTATTCCTGATCGCAACTTCCGGGCGAGTGACCGCACTCGCGTGAACGAGCGCATCCGGGCGCGCGAGATCCGGGTGATTGACGAGGAGGGTGCGCAGCTCGGCGTCATGCAGCCCTTCGAGGCGATGAAGCTGGCGCGTGAACGGGGACTCGATCTGGTGGAGATTTCGCCCACCGCCGAACCGCCGGTCTGCAAAATCACCGACTACGGGAAATATCAGTACCAGCAGAACAAGAGAGCTCACGAACAGCGCAAGAGCAGCCGCGGCACGCAATTGAAAGAAGTGAAGTTTCGGCCCAACACTGCTGAACACGATTATCAGGTTCGTAAGAATCAGATTATCCGCTTCCTCGGTGACGGCCACAAAGTGCGCGCCATGATTTTTCACCGCGGACGCGAGATGGCGCACCAGGAAGTGGGACGTGCCAAGATGGACCGGCTACTGCTCGAAATTGGCGATCAGGGGCAGATCGAGACCATGCCGCGCATGGAAGGCAACGTTCTCGTGGCGCTCCTGGCGCCCAGGAAAGGCACGGCGACTTCGCGATCCGCAGGACAGGCGGCTTCCGGCGCGCAGCAGGCGCCCTAACCTGCGCGTTTCGCGGCGCCATTGGTTTTGTTCGGGCTTGCGGGTTTTTCCGGAAAGGCTTTTTGTAAGCGGGCCGCACCGGCTCGGCTTTGGTTGGCGCAGAATCCCGGGAAATCTCTCGTCGGCTCTTCCGGGGCTCGAGAGGCAAAGAAAGGTTTTAAGGAATGCCAAGAAACGCATCAAAACCCAAAATGAAGTTGAAGACGCACCGCGGCGCACGCAAGCGCTTCAAACTAACCGCCGGCGGCAAGATTCTGCGCGGCCATTCCGCCAAACGCCACTTCACCGGTCTCAAAGCCTCCGGGCGCATGCGCAAGCTCAAAAAGGTGACGACGGTGAGCCCGGCGCTCGTAGCCAGCATCAAGCAGATGCTGCCCTACGGCTAGAATCGCTCGTGCGGTCAGTCCCGTTTCGAGTTTCGCTTTTCGAATTTCGTAGTTCGATGTTCGTGCCAGGCAGCGCTTTACGGGTGCCTGCCGGCCGAATCGCTCTGGCCTTGCCGGAGCCTTGGTAGGGGCTGGGTTTCCGCCCGGCATGGCCTGCCGATCGCGGGCGACCGCTACACGGTCACGCCGCGAATGCCTACTCGCATTAGTCCGGAAACAAACCCGTTGCGCGACGCGCGCTGCTGCGCGTGCGCGCAACCCGCTTTGTTTCCCGAAGGAACGAAACGGCGCCGGTGTTTTCGGCGACGCAGATTTGTAGAGGCGCGGTTTTAACCCCGCGTTTTATGCCTGCGTCGCGGGATAGACGCCGTCCGCTAATTGAAGGAGCAAACCCATGGCACGCGTAAAACGCGGCACCAAGCGCCGGGCTCGGCGCAAAAAGTACCTCAAGAGGACGAAGGGCTTTTTCCTTACCAAGAGCAAGCTCTACCAGTCCGCCCAGGAAGCGGCCAACCGCGCCGACCGCTATGCTTACCGCGACCGCCGCAACAAGAAGCGCCAGTATCGCCGCTTGTGGATTCAGCGCATCGGTGCGGCCGCTCGTCTGAACGGCTTGACCTATGGCCAGTTGATTCACGGGCTCAAGGCCGCAGGCGTCGCGCTCGACCGTAAAATCCTCGCGGACATCGCCGTCAAAGACGCAGCCGGCTTCGCGCAGCTCGCGGAAAAAGCCAAAGCCGCCGGTGGCGCCGTGAAGAAGTCCTAACGGGGCAGGTGCAGCGAAGGGCGTAGCCCTGCGGCTTTTCTCCATGGATTTTGCCGCGCCGCAAAGATACCTTTTGGGGCGTGCTGAACGCTTTGGCGCGAGAGTGCGCTCCCTACGGTGTAATCTATTTCGCGACCATGCCGACAGAAGACAACCCGACCGCGAAGACTCTGAGGGAACTCGGGGTCAACGACGCGCAAGGCGTCGCGGAGAAGTTCGCCGACCTGCGCGCTCGCTTCGACGCCCAGGCTCACGAATCGATGAATGGCCAAAGCTGGGAGATGCTCCGTCAGTTCTGGGTCGGGCGAAAAGCGGGCATCCTAACGGCTATCACGGAAAACTGGTTGAAGCCCTCCGAGACGGAACTGAAACGCGTCGTCGGGCAGGAACTGAATAAATTCAAGGCGCATCTGGAAAAAACCCTTGAAGAGCGCCGCATAGCCATGGAATCGGGAGCGGAAGAAGCGGCTCTTGCTCGTGAGCGCATAGACCTCTCTCTTCCCGGCGTCATTCATCCCATCGGCTCGCATCACTTGATTCGCCAGGTCTTTGAGCAAATCGAGGACATTTTCTTTTCCATCGGCTTCTCGGTGGTCGAGGGCCCCGAAATCGAAACCCCCTATTACAATTTTGAGGCCCTCAACATCCCGGAATTTCATCCCGTCCGTGACGACATGGACACGTTCTACCTGGACCTGCCGAAAGGCGCGCCGGCGCCGCTGCTTCTTCGCACCCACACTTCTCCGATGCAAATTCGCACCATGGAGAAGCACAAGCCGCCCGTGCGCGTCATCGTTCCCGGCAAGGTCTATCGCCGCGACAATCCCGACGCCACGCACTCCTTCATGTTTCATCAGGTCGAAGGATTGGCCGTCGATACCGACATCACGTTTTGCGATTTCACCGGCACCATCGAGTATTTCGTGAAGCAGTTCTTCGGCGAGGCGGTGAAAACGCGCTTCCGTCCCAGCTATTTCCCGTTCACCGAACCCTCGGTCGAGTTCGACGTCTCTTGCATCTTCTGCGGTGGCAGCGGGAGCGCCGCGGGTGGCGGCACCTGCTCGAAGTGCAAAGGTTCGGGCTGGATCGAACTTTTCGGCGCCGGCATGGTCGATCCCGCGGTCTACGGCTTCGTCAACTACGACGCCAAAAAAGTCTCCGGCTTCGCTTGGGGCATGGGTATCGACCGTCTCGCCATGCTCAAGTATGGCATCGACGACATCCAAGTTTTCTTCCAAAGCGACGTGCGCTTCCTTGGCCAATTCCCATGACCTTTGCGGACGCTAAACAGCGCTTCTCCAGTCGCGTGGCCGACTACATCCGCTACCGTCCCGGCTATCCGTCCGAGGTGTTGCCTTTGCTAGGCACGGAATGCGGCCTCAAACCTGGCCATGTTGTCGCCGACATCGGCTCAGGCACCGGTTTTCTCAGCGAATTGTTTCTCAAAAATGGCAATCGCGTGTACGGCATCGAGCCCAACGACGCCATGCGCGAGGCTGGCGAAGAATATCTCGCGTCCTTCGACAACTTCAGCAGCATCGTTGGCTCGGCCGAGGCCACGACGCTTGAGGCCGGCAGCGTCGATTTCGTATCCGCCGGACAGGCCTTTCATTGGTTCGAGCCCAACGCCACGCGCACCGAATTTCGCCGCATTCTGAAAGCCAACGGCTGGATGGTAGTCCTGTGGAACGATCGCCAGACAGACACTCCGTTCGCTGACGCCTACCAAAATCTTCTCGCGAAGTGGGGCACGGATTACAAACGGGTTCGCGAGGCCTATCCCGAAGCCCACGCCATGCAGGAATTTTTCGGGGCGGTCACGGTTTCGCGGAAGGTTCTGCCGAACGAGCAAGTCCTCGATTGGGACGGCCTGGTCGGCCGGCTGCGCAGCAGTTCCTATGCTCCCGGGGAAGGCCACCCGAATTATGCGCCGATGCTCGCGGACCTCGAACAACTCTTTCGCGCCAGCGAAAAGGATGGCCGCGTTCGCATGCAGTTCGCCACGCATGTCTACTATGGCCGCCTGGCGAATCAGGGCTGACCCATGAAGATCGTTTACAACTGGCTGAAAGATTTCGTCGACCTCACCGCCTCGCCGGACGAACTGGCCTCGCGCCTGGCGCTTTCCGGCACCAACATCGGCGGTGTCGAAAAAGGTCCGCACGGCGCGGTCATCGACGCCGAAGTCTCTTCGAATCGGCCGGACTGCCTGGGCCACTACGGAATCGCGCGCGAAGTCGCCGCAATCTACAAGCTACCGCTCAAGCACGTCTCACCAAAGCCTGCGGAGAGCGCCCGTAAAGCCAGCGATGCCGTGAAAGTCGAAATCCAGGCGCCGGAGCTTTGCGGGCGCTTCACCGCGCGCGTGATTCGCAACGTCAAGATTCAGCCCTCCCCCAAGTGGCTCAAGGACCGCCTCGAAGCTTCCGGCGTCTCGAGCATCAGCAATGTCGTGGATATCTCCAACTACGTAATGCTCGAGCTCGGCCACGCGCTGCATACTTTCGACTACGACAAGGTTCGCGACCACAAGATCGTCGTGCGGCCGTCCAAGCCCAAAGAAAAAATCCGCACTCTCGACGGCGTCGAGCGTCAGCTCGATCCGGGCATCTGCATGATTTCCGACGGCGACGGCTTGCGTGCCATCGGCATTGGCGGCATCATGGGCGGAGCGGAAACGGAAATTTCCTTCTCCACCAAAAATGTATTGATTGAGTGCGCTTGGTTCGAGCCTGTCCCGGTTCGCCGTGCGGCGCGATCTCTGAAATTGCACACCGAAGCGTCCATGCGCTTTGGCCGCGGCGCCGATCCGGAAATGGCCGAACTGGCTTCGCGCCGCACGGCCGAACTGATTCTCGAGCTAGCCGGCGGCGAGTTGCTTGCCGGTGTAGTGGATGTGTATCCCGGCAGGCGCGCGCCGAAGAAGATCCGCGTAACGCGTGCGGAAATTCTGCGCGTCATGGGCGCGGACGTTCCCGACAAGCAGATTGAAGCCAGCCTCGGCTCGCTCGGCTTTGCTCCCGTTCGCATCGATCACAACCGCGGCGCGGAAGGCTCGCTCCTTGCGGCGTGGGAATGCACGCAGCCTTCTTGGCGCGCCGAAGTCGAACGCGAAATCGACTTGATCGAAGAAATCGCGCGGACTTACGGCCTCGACAAATTTCCTCCGCGCTTGCCGGCGGCGCGGCAGGGAGCGGCGCGCCTGCCGCACTATGACGCCGAAACTCGTTTGCGCGAACGTCTCATTGGGCTGGGCTACCGTGAAATCATGACGATTCCGCACGTCGCCGAAGAGCGCGATGCGCTTTTCCGGCCTGCGGGAGTCTCGCCCGCGCGGCTTGCAAATCCGCTGTCGGAAGAAGCTGGCGTGCTGAAGTCCACCGGGATCGTGACCATGGCCGCAGCCCTAGAATGGAATCTGAACCACGGCCAGCGCAACGCACGGCTGTTCGAAATCGGCCGCCACTACCGCCTCGAGGGAAATCGCTCTGTCGAAACAAGCGTCCTCACCATCGGTGCAACGGGCGAAGCCCGCGAAAGAAACCTCTACGAATTACCCCGTGAATACGGCTTCGCCGATCTGAAAGGCGCCCTCGACGAGATTGGTCAACTGGCGGATGGCCGCGGCGCCAGAGGTTTCCAATGGCGCGACGGCGGGCCGGAATGGCTGCACGCCGCCAGGCGTGGAAAGATCCAGCTGGGCAATGCCGAACTTGGCGTGGCCGGCCAGCTCACACGCCGCATCGCGGAACGCTTGAAGTTACGTCAAGGGGTCTTTCTCGCTGAGATCGAACTAGCTCCTCTTTATTCGGCCATGCGATCAGCGAGAACTGCGCTGCGCTACGAGGCGCTCCCGCGTTTCCCGGCAGTGGGACGCGATTTTTCGTTGGTGCTCGCCGACGGGACTTCTTTCGCCCAGATTTCGGAATCGATTCGATCGCTGAACATCCCGGAGATCGCTTCCATTGAAGCCGGCGATCTGTTCCGCGGAACGAATGTGCCTTCAGGCAAATATTCCTTGCTTGTTCGTGTGACTTTCCAGAGTCGCGAGTCCACTTTGACCGAGGGGCAAATCAATCAGTTCGTTGGAAAAATCATTTCCATTCTCGAACATCGCCACGCCGCCCAGCTCCGGACCAGCTGAACTCGCCGCACTGCGCGCCGGTGTGTCCTCTCGAGCCTGACGGCACGAGGCGAAGCGGGAAATCGGATTCCCCTGAGCTCGCAAGAAAAATCCCGCCGAGCTTCGCTCTGCGCTACAATTTCGGGGGATGAGCGCGTCGGTAAAAGTGCAAATCTTCGGTCAGATTTACTCCATTGGCGGAGAGCTCGAAGAAAAGTACGTCCACAAGCTTGCAAAGTTCGTAGACGAAAAAATGCACGCGATCTCGGAGTCCACCGGAATCGTCGACACGCACAAACTCGGGGTGCTCGCGGCACTGGCCATCGCCGACGAACTTCACAGCGTAAAGAGGGAAGTCACCGACGAAGAGCAGTTACTTCGCGAGCAAGCCGAGCGCTGCCTCACCCTCGTCGAGCGCGCCCTCAAGCAAACAGCCTGAAGCAACCCGGTAGGGTTGTCCGGCTCTGGTCCGGTCCTGCCGGTATAATGTCTCGTCGACTCGGGAGACCACGTCATGCGCTACCGCCGCTTCGGCCGCACCGGATGGAACGTCAGCGAACTTGGTTATGGCATGTGGGGCATGGCCGGATGGACCGGCTCCGATGACAAGGAATCGCTCGATTCGCTCCGTCGTGCCATCGACCTGGGCTGCAATTTCTTCGACACCGCCTGGGCTTACGGCAACGGCCACAGCGAAGAGCTGCTTGGGAAGGTTCTTCGCGCCAACAACACGGCTTCGGCCGGCGGTCCTGACAAGAAGCTCTACGTGGCCACCAAAGTTCCTCCAAAAAACCGCCGCTGGCCCTCCCGCCCCGAATTTTCTCTCGACGATAGCTACCCGCCCGACTATATCTTCGAGTATGTGGAGAAGAGCCTAAAAAATATCGGCGTGGATACGCTCGACCTCATTCAACTACACACCTGGGAAGATAGCTGGCTCGAGGATGAGCGGATTTTGGCCGCCATTGAAAAACTGCGCAGCAGCGGCAAGGCCCGCGCCGTCGGTCTCAGCCTCAACCGCTGGGAACCCGCGAACGGCATCCGCGCCGTGCGCACCGGCCTCCTCGACGCCGTGCAGGTGATCTACAACATCTTTGACCAGAATCCCGAGGACGAGCTTTTTCCCGCATGCCGCGAGAAAGACGTTGCCATCATCGCTCGCGTGCCCTTTGACGAAGGCTCGCTCACCGGCACGCTCACGCTCTCGAGCACCTGGCCTAAGAGCGACTGGCGCAGCACTTACTACGTCCCGGAAAATCTCAAGGCCAGTGTCGAGCGCGCCGACGCCCTCAAGCCGCTTTTGCCTGATGGCATGACCCTGCCCGAAATGGCCCTGCGCTTCATCCTGAACAATCCCGACGTCGACACGACCATTCCCGGTATGCGCAAGCGCAAACATGTCGAATCCAACCTGGCGGCAAGCGACCAAGGTCCGCTGCCCACCGAACTCCAGGCACAACTCCGCTCGCATCGCTGGGTTCGCACCCCCACCAAATGGAGCCAGTGATCCCGCCGTCGTCTCAAAGCCATGCGGTAGAATTTATGGATCGGCGTGAATCAGCAAATCGCAACCGGCGGCGGGAAGGGGGCGGCGTGATGGACGGGAAGACAAACAGAAAGCGCTTGCTCCCGCTGCTTTTGGCCGGTGTCGCCGCGGCGATCTTGGCCGTTCAGGCCAGCGGGAACGCCGCCGAGCAGATCAAGCGGCTCGCTCGACTGATGGATTGGAAACCGGGAACCACGGTTGCGGACATCGGAGCGGGAGACGGAAACTATGCGTTTGCCGCAGCCAAACAGGTCGGAGCTGCGGGAAAGGTGTACGCGACGGAGATTGACGCGAAGAAACTCAAGGAGCTGCGGGGCGAGGTTGACAAGCGCAAACTGCAAAACGTAGTTGTGGTGGACAGCAAGGAAGCCGACACCAATTTGCCCACGGGTTGTTGCGAAGCGATTTTTCTGCGCCGCGTTTACCATCACCTGACCAAGCCGGCGGAGTTCGATGTCAACCTGGTGAGATCATTGAAGCCGGGAGGGCGGCTGGCGATTATTGATTTTCCCCCTCGCGCCGGGCTCGATGCAGTGGAAGGCGTTCCGAGCAACCGCGGTGGTCATGGCATCCCGCAAAAGATTGTGATCGAGGAACTGACCGCCGCGGGCTTGCAAATGGAGAAAGTGGTGAACGACTGGCCCGACGACGATTACTGCGTTGTGTTCCTGAAGAAGTGATCTCCCCGGCAAACCTCAGCGGGGGGCCCCCGCCTTGCGGATATAGATGCCTCCATTGAAATTCGTAAACTGATACTCCGGGCCGCCGCCGTTGATGGTTCCGTGGACGGTCTTCTCGATTCTCACGCGATATTTGCCGCCGTTAGAACGGCGATCTTCGACCGTCGGCTGCACCGGAGCTGTCTGAATCTGGACGTCGAAATCGCTGAGAATCTCCCCGCGGTCGGACTTGAGGCTGAGGTTGGCCTTCAAATCGGCGGGAAAAGTAACGTCAATGTCGCCGTTCAAGGAACTGAAGGCCATGGGCTTTTGATTCACGCGGGTAAAGGTGGCCAACAGGCGGCCGTTCAGGGCATGCGCGACGGCGCTGCCGGAGACATTGTTCAGGGTGACGGAGCCGTTTACGTCGTTGACGTCCAACTCGCCTTCTACGCCGGTGACCACGATGTCTCCGCTATTCACGGCGCTCAGCTTGAGAGAGGTGTGAACAGGAACAGAAATGGTCAAGTCGATGGGGCGCATATAGGAATCCGTGTTGATGCGCACCTCGTTGTTTTCCTCCTCAACGGAAAGGCCGGTGGACGAAACAATGATGCGCTTCATGTTGGAGTCGGAGCGCGCGGATTCGCGGTCCCGATTGCGGGGGCGGGCTTCCACAATGACTTCTTTGCCATCGTACGCCTTGACGGTAAAGCCGCCATTGACCAGGCTGGCTTTCACCAAAGCGGGACGCGAGGGGTCGCTGAGATTCACAGAAACGCGATCCCCGCCGGATGGCGTTTGCGTTTGTCCGCGGGCAGGGGCCAGCGGAACGAACAGAATCAGAGCCGCCAAAACGAGGTTGGGGAACCGCCGGGTTCGCTTATTCATGGTTTTCAAGGATACGGATGTCTCCATTTAGATTTTCCACTTTGATCTCCGGTCCGCCGGAGCCGATACGAACTCCGGTGTACCGGTCCGCGCGAAAGACGACCTTGGCGCCGCGATGTTCTTCCTGAATGGCGCGCACCGGCAAAGCCGTAACGGGAAAATCGCTGTAGATGCCGCCGTTGAAAGTCTTAAAGCGAAAGTCGGCACTCAAGTCGCGCGCGAACCGCAACTCCACGGCACCGTTGACGGTTTGGAAGTCGGAAGCTTCGTGAGGATTCTGCCGGAAGGAGACTTTCACCGGGCCGTTCACGGTGCGCGCCGTGCCCGAGCCGGAAAGGTTGTCCATTTCGACGTCGCCATTGACATTGCGCACCAGGAAGTTTCCGTTGATGTCGCGGACCACAACATGGCCCTCGTTCACGGTCTTGAGCTTGATGTCAAGGTCATGCGGAACCTCAAGTTGAAAATCCATTTTAACGATGTAGCCGTCGAACTCGCGGTGGCCGCACCCATCGTCGCAATTGCAGCGAAAAGGGCCGTTGACATAGAACTTCAGAAGGCCTTCCTGCTGGCTGATGTCGAGGGTTACTTCTTTGCGAGCCTGTCCGAGTTTGTCTTTGGATTCCGCGCGGATCGTTTTGTTGACCGTGAGTTGCACCTGGTCGGAATTAGCCCCCACGACGTCGATGGAGCCCCAGATGTTGTCGATCTCGAGCGACCTATGCGGGACGCCGGCCATGGAAAAAGACTTCTGAATGGTCTCGTGCTCCTCGACCGGCAGGTCGCGGTCCGAGTCGTGGCGATCCCACGCGACGGCCGGCGCAAGATGAAGCTCGGGAAACGGCACAACGTGCACGGATGGTTGCGGGATTCTCACGTCCACCGACTGGCCGGTTAAACAACCCGGAAGCAGGCAGCAGGCGGCCATCACGACGGGGAAGCGCGTCATTTGCATGGTCTCTCCTCAATTCAGCTTGCTGATAGCCCAGTCGGCGTGTTGGCGCACGGCAGGATTCAGATTCGGGGATTGGCGAAGTTTTTCCAGATTCGGGGCGGCTTCGCGGTCATGCCATTCCACCAACTGGTCAATCAGCGCTACTTGCATCAGCGGCGACTGTTGGTCTTCTAACGCATTCACCACGGTGGTGCGCACCTGCGGCTGCGCCGAGTGACGGCTAAGCGCATCGAGCGCTGCCAGACGAACATCCACGCTCGGGTCATGGCGCAAAGTGTGAAGGAGAGCCGAAAGCACTTTCGGATCGAGCTGCTGTTCGCGGGTGCTCCAGGTCACACCCTCCAGCCGTGCGCTGGCCGATTGCTGCTGCAGCATGGAAAGCACCACCAGCTGCTTCATGCTCGAGAGCTGGGATCGCATGTCAGCCAGTTCTTGGGATGGGGATCCCTTGGGACTACCCACGCGAAGGCCGGCCAAAAGACCGATGATGAGCAGCGCCACGCCGTACGCCAGCGTTCCCAGGGGCGAACGGAGCCAGTCGACGAAGTTCCAAGAGGAAGCGCGCTTTCTCCATTCCGGACTGCCGGGTTTGGTCGAACCCGCTTGATAGGCCTCGAGCATGGCCTCAAAACGCGCGCGAGACCGAGGACTCGGCTGTTCGACGGGCAGAAGCGAGAGTTTCTGCCATAGAGCGACTTCTTCGGAGCAGTTCGCGCACTCTTCGAGGTGCGCTTCGACATCGCGATGCTGATCGGGGTTGAGGCTCCCTTCGAGGTAGTTTCGCAAGAGCTCCGCGATTTGTTCACACTTCATGACGACCTCCTCGGGGAGGGATATCTTGTGCCGCCCGGGCCTCGGCGTTCTTCGGCAGCGTTCCCTGCGCGACCTGGTGAAAAGACTTGCGCAGATCCTGGAGGGCGCGATGGACGCGAGTTCTTACGGTGTTGAGTTCGCAGCCGAGCAGGCTGGCAATTTCTTCGTATTTCAGTTCCTGGAAGCGGCAGAGCAGCAGGATTTCTCTTTTCTCCTCCGGCAACCGCTGGAGTGCGCGTTGCAACAGTTCGACTTCCTGCTGTTCCTGGGCGGAATCCCCGGGCAAGACGGGCGGAAGCATTTCCGGCTCGAAAGCTGTTTCGCGGGGGAATTTGCGAAAGTGGTCGATGCGGGCATTGCGGGCAATCTGGTAGATCCAAGCACGGAAGGGCGTCCCGGGGCGGTAGCTCTGGCGGTATTTCAGGATGCGGAGGAACACTTCCTGAACCAGGTCCTCGCTGAGGGTGCGGTTTCCCGTCAACTTCGAATAGAAGTTGAACAGGGGCGTTTGGTAGCGGTCAAACAACACGCCGAGCATTTCGCCTGCGCCATCGCGCACTTGGAGCATCAGGTCCTCGTCGGGAGCCAACATCATCGCCGAATTATGGTCCTAAACGGCTGTATTTGCCCTTACAAAGAGTGAATACCGGGGAGGTAGGAAAAGGTTCCGTGACGAGTGGCGAGGACGTGCTAACGCGAGAGCTACCCCTGGGGCTGCCAAAACAAGGAACAACTTCGTCCGCCAAAGGAGGCCGACCCGGATTCCGCGGACCCTCCGCTACCCGGCCTCCGATGGCTTCCGGTTGCGGCTACTGCTTCCTCGACCAGGGCGGGACGACGCCGGTCATGCGCGCGTAGGCGACCAGCTGGCCCATGTGCTCGTTGGCATGGACGATGATGCGCAAATACACGCCGTCGACGGTGGCGTCGCGATCCTCGATGTGCACCTTGCGCTGAAGGTCTTGCGGTGTGACGGCCAAATGCGCTTGCTTGACGGCCTCCAGCGAGCGCTTCAGCCAGTTGATCACCTCGGCTTTCGAAGTGACGGACTTTTCCAGTCCTTCTTTCAGGTCCGCGGGCATTTTGGGACCGGTAACGCTCAGCAAATAGAGATTCGCAATGGCGATGTGCATGTAGACTTCGCTGGTCGAGCGCACCCCCGGCGCGGGGCGCCAGGCGAATTTTTCCTCGGGTGTAGCTTCGGCAAGCGCGATCAATTGGCTTGAAACGTGGCGCCATTCGCCGTCGTAGCCCTGCCAAAGTCCCTCCGGCGCGGACTGTGCGACCAGCGGACGCGCGGCGATTCCAAACAAAAGAAGCGCGAAAAACACTTTTCTCATGATCCCTCTCCTTTTCCAACCACCGGAGCCAGCAGACCTGTGGCTCCAGACCAAGAAATGCGGCATTTTATTCCTTTTGCGGAGACCAAGAAGCCCTTCGCGAACGGTCTTTGGCGCTAGGTGCCCAGGAGGTTTGCTTGGATCCGAGAATAGCCTTGCTCGTGCGCCCACAAGGTATGGGGAAGGGCTGCGAGATCGTCGACAAGAGGGACAGCGTTGCCGTCCTTGGTCAGGTCAATGGTGCGCAGATAAAACTTACAGGTATCGCAAGCCTCGACGCGCACGTACGGAGAATCCTCGGCGATAAACACGGGCAATTTGTCCTCGGCTTCTTCACCACACGCCGGACACAGGATTCGCCGGAACTCCCATTCCTGCAAGCAGAACGAGCAAAGCAAGAATCTCTTTCCACCGTCGCCCTCAGGGCGCAGCACGCCAACGAGCGGCCGCGATCCGCAAAGGGGGCACAGCCGCGTCGTCGCGACCAGCGGAGCGCGCGGCACGAGCGCGGCGCGAAACTCCGCGTAGGGCTCGAGGAACGCCCGGGGAAGGAATTCAGCGAACGCACCGACTTGCTGGTCGTATCTTCCCGCGCATTGCCAATACGCCTCCAGGCTTGCGATCCAAGACTCCGAGGGCAGCAGCGCAAACTGTCGCGCCGATTCGGCGAGCGCGCGAGGCGCGTGGTTTTCAACCACGGAAAGATATCCGCGAAAATGAGGAAGAAGCACGATGAGGTCGAGTTCTGCTCGCAACTCGGCGGGAACAGCTCCCTCCGGCTTCGCTTCCACGGCGGAAATCTTTGCGCGGAGCAGCTTCTGAAACGACGCGACCTGTTCGTAGAAGGTGAGGAATTCCGTGGCCGCGGGATGGCGTGATCTGAGGTGCTCGGCGCGCCCAATGCGCGCGTCGTACTCGGCCCCACCGGCCTGTCCCGCCATCATTTGCGCCGCGAGGCGGCCTCGCCTGTGATTTCTCTGTACCACATGGGATGATAGCGCTTGGCGAATGCTTCCGAGACGTCCCCGCGAATCACGGAGCCGAACGCTCCACGCTCGGCAAAAATCCCCATGTACAGATGGATCATGAACAGGCCAATGGTAACGAGCGCGGCCGCCGGATGGATCAAAACCGAGAGGTATCGCAGGAAACGAAGATTCCAGGGGATGTATTCCGGGAACCACAGCACCACGCCGGTCGCCAGCAACGCTACGGCGCTCCAGAAAAATCCCCAAAAGAGCAGTTTCTGTCCTGCGTTGTAGCGCCCCGCGGGCGGCATTTTGTCGTCCTGGTTCGTGCTGTAGTACTTCACCGCCGCCCACCACTTGCGGTCTTCCGCGGTATGTTTCATCTCGGGCGCCCATATCACGTACATGTACCAAACGGCCGAGAAAAAGATGAGCCCGGCCCAGGGGTGCAGCATTCTCGAAATCTGTGCGCCGCCGAGAGCCACCGCCAGCCAGTACAGCCAGGGAGACCAGAAGGCCAGTCCGGTACCCAGTAGATACACATAAGCCACGGCGGCGATCCAGTGTGTCAGCCGCTCGCGCAGGTTGTAGCGGAGGACGTGGCCGTGAGGGATGATTTGTTCCGAGCTGCTCACGACTTTTCTCCTTCCGGCTTTGTGGCCAAGTCTTCTTCTTCACGCGCTTTCGGTCCGTAGCGCAAGTAGTGCACGAACAATCCGATCAACCCGCCGATCATGGCCACGTTACCGAGCCACTTCAGCGGGCCCTTCCACAATTTCACGCTCCAGGGAACGTGCGGGTCTTTCGGCAACCCGCCGTAGAGCTCAGGGTTCGACGCGTCGTGCAAAACGTAAATCACGCCGGTGCCGCCAACGCCCGGAGGATCGTACACGCCGGCATTGGGGAAATTCGAATGCTCGCGCAGCTGGCGCGCGCGGCTTTCTGCCAACTCTTTCATGTCGTCCTTGGTGCCGAAATGCAAGCAGCCGGTGGGGCAGGACTTGATGCACGCCGGCTCGAGCCCTTCGCTCACGCGGTCGGTGCACAGCGTGCATTTGAAGACGCGATGCGTCTTCGGATTCATCTTGGGAATATCGAAAGGGCAGCCGGTGATGCAGTAGCCGCACCCGATGCAGTTGGCCTGCTGGAAGTCGACGATGCCGTTGGTGTACTGCACGATGGCCCCGTCGGCGGGACACGCGGCGAGGCAGCCGGGATCGGCGCAGTGCATGCACTGATTCTTGCGCATCAGCCACATAAGCGAGCCGTCATCGCGTTCGTGTTCGTTGAACAGGATCAGGTTCCAGTAGTTCCAGCGCGTCTCCGGCATGGTCTGGTGGGTATTTTCGAAAACGGTCTCGCTGAAAGGCAGGTCGTTCCATTCCATACACGCGACTTCGCAGGCCTTGCACCCGATGCACGTGGTGGTGTCGATGAGTTTCGAGACCGTGTATTCGCGTTGCGTGTCTTTGCCGGGCACGCTGCCGGCGTGTCCTGAGATCTTTTGAACGCGTAGTGTGGCTTGGCTCATGGCTCGGCTCCTACGCTTTCTCGAGTTTCACGAGGAAGCCTTTGAACTCGGGCGTCCACGCGTTCGGATCGACGACCGTAGGCGACAACAGGTTCGCCACCGTCTTTTTCGTCCTGTCGTCGTCTTCGGCGATGCCACGATAGCCCCAGTGAATGGGGATGCCGATCTGATAGGTTTTCTTGCCGTCGATGGTCATGGCTTTGATGCGCTTGGTGACCATGGCTTTCGCGATGTACGTGCCTCTCGCGCTGGTCACTTTGACCCATTCGCCGCCGCGCAGGCCCATCTCATTGGCAAGCTCCGCGGGAATTTCCACGAACGGCTCGGGGACAAGCTGCACGTTCATGGGGTTGTTCTTGGTCCAGTAGTGATAGTGCTCGGTGAGGCGATAAGTGGTGCAAACGATGTTGTAATCCTTGACCGTGCCGAATTTGTCCGCGTCGGTTTTGAATTTTCTCACGATGGGGTTCGTGGATTGCTGCGGGTGCAGCGGATTCGCGACCGGGCTTTCGATCGGCTCGTAGTGTTCCGGGAATGGCCCGTCGGCGACGGCGCCGATGGGGACAAACAAGCGCCCGACACCTTCCGGATTCATGATGAACGGCCCCATGTGATCCTTGGGTTTCGAGTCGGCCTTGAAATCGGGCACATCGTTGCCGACCCACTTCTCGGTCGCTTCGTTCCACCACACTTGCTTGCGCGACACATCCCAAGGCTTGCCGTCGGGATCGCAGGAAGCACGGTTGTACATCACCCGGCGGTTGGCGGGCCAAGAGAAAGCCCAGTTGGGATAGATGCCGAGCCCGGAGGGATCTTCGGTGCCGCGGCGGGCCATCATGTTTCCTGCTTCGGTGAAGGAGCCGGAGTACAGCCAGTTGCCGCACAGGGTGGTGCCGTCGTCCTTCAGCCAGGCATAACCAGGAACCTGCTGTCCCGCTTTGACTTGCTGCTTCGTGACCGGATCTTCCAAGTCCGCGAGCGCTTTGCCGTTGATTTCCCTGGCCACTTCGGCTAGCGCTGGATTCTGCGGATTGCTGTAGCTCCAGGTCGCGTGTAATACCGCGTCGGGGAACTTTCCGCCTTCCGCCTGGTACAGTTCGCGCACCTTGAGGAAGATGCGAGCGAGGACTTCTTGATCCAGCTTTGCGTTTCCCGGCGGAGGCAAGGCGGCGTTCTTCCATTGCAGCCAGCGCGCGGAGTTGACAAAAGCCCCGTCCTTTTCTGCGAAGCCGGCGCAGGGCAGCCGGTAAACGGTGGTCTGGATTTTCTTCATCTCGTCTTCGGTGATTCCGGGCGACCTCCAGAATTCGCTCGTTTCGTCCGGGTAGATTTCTCCGACCACCAGCCAATCGGCTCTCTTCAAGGCATCAATGTTTTTGCTGGAATCGGGACCAATGGCCACGCCATTCATGCCGAACGCAAACAGCCCTTTGACGTTGCCGCGGTACATATCGTCCCAGATGTAGGCCCAGGAGTAATTGCGGTCGACTTTGGGGAGATAGTGGAAGGCCCAGTCGTTTTTCTTTGTGGCTGCGTCTCCGTACATGGCCTTAAGGAAACTCACGGCGAATTTCGGCGTGTTCGACCAGTAGTTCCATGAATCCCACATGTGTGGTTTCGAAGATTTCGGAGTGATGCGCTCCAAATACGTCTTGAAATCGGCGTCGGTGGGCACGGGAACTTTGAGATAGCCAGGAAGGATTTCGAAAATCCCGGCCATGTCGGTGGCGCCCTGAATGTTGGAATGGCCGCGCAGCGCGTTCACGCCGCCACCGGTGCGGCCGATGTTGCCAAGCAGCAGCTGCAGCATTGCCGCCGTTCGAATGGTCTGTGTGCCGGAAGTGTGTTGCGTCCATCCTACGGCGTAAATGATGGTGGCAACTCTCTTCATGTCGCCGTCTTTGCGAACGGAGGTGAAAAGATCCGCGATTTTTTCAAACTGAGCTTTGGGAATCCCGGTAATGCGCTCGACCATGTCCGGCGTGTACCGCGAGTACTGCTTCCTCAGAAGCTGGAAGACGCAATTCGGGTGCTCGAGGGTCAGGTCATAGGCCACATTCTCGGGTAGATGCGGCGGCGCGGGTTTGCCGGCTGCTGCTGGCTTGTTTTCCGTCGGCGGCGGGTCGCCTTTCGCTTTTGCGACCTTCCCGCTGAGGTCGCCGCCTTCCTGATAGTTCCAAGTGGATTTGTCGTAGGTTTGCGTTGCAGCGTCGAACCCCGAAAAGAGTCCGTCCTCCGGCAGTGTGAATCCATCCTTGATGACAAATGCGGCGTTGGTGTAGTTGAGCAGATAGTCTTTGGCGATGCGATGGTTCTCGATCGCGTAGTGAATGAGTCCGCCGAGAAAAGCAATATCCGATCCCGCGCGAATCTGACAGAACAAATCGGCAAGCGAAGCCGTGCGCGTGAAGCGCGGGTCTACAACGATCAGTTTGGCGTTGCGCGTGCGTTTGGCTTCGACCACCCACTTGAAGCCGCAGGGATGATTCTCGGCGGGATTTCCTCCCATGATCAACATCATGTCGGTGTTTTTGATGTCGATCCACCCATTGGTCATTGCGCCCCGGCCGAACGTTGGTCCCAAACTTGAGACCGTGGGGCCGTGTCAAACCCTGGCCTGGTTTTCTAAGTGCACGACCCCCAGGGCGCGCATGGTCTTGACAATCAGGTAGTTGAACTCGTTGGTGTCCGTGCAGCCGCCGGAAAAAGCGATGGACTCGAGGCGATTCACGGTGTGACCGGCGTCATCCTTTTCGATGAACGTGTCATCGCGCGTTTTCTTGACCTTCTCGGCGATCTCCCGGATGGCCTCGTCCCAGGAAATATCTTCCCATGCGGTTCCGCCGGGGCGGCGCACTTGTGGATGCAGCAAGCGGCGCTCGTTCAGGATATCTTGCTCGAGCGAGGCTCCTTTGGGGCACAGCGTGCCGCGATTGATGGGATGGTCCGGGTCGCCTTCGACGTGCACCACCTGCGGCGTGACGTTTTTCGCACGGTCACCGATGGTATAGATGATGACCCCGCAGCTCACCGAGCAGTATGGACAAGTCGAACGCGTCTCGTTGGCGCGGGCGATTTTCAGCGCGCGCAACTGCGCATACGCGGGTTTCAGATCGAAGCCAAACAGCGTGGCTGCGGCTCCGCCAATGGTCGTAAGCTTGAGAAAATCGCGGCGGGTAGGGCTCATCTGGGACCCCCCAATCCGCAGGAGGTCAGGAAGGGAAATACCTGCGGAGACTTCCTTCATATGACTTGGAATCCCGCCTTGTCAAGGATTCATTTTTTGTCGAGTGGGTCGATCGAGAGGGGCGGGAGCGATCTTCCTCGAGAGCCGTATTCACCTCCCTCGATTCCACACTATCGTTGAGCATCGGGAGACCAAATTCGCGCCGACCGCCCTCGCGGGCCTCTGAAGCTTCTCGAGCGAGCCCGCTAGGGTTTCATTTGTCCCGGGGCGTTTGCCCTCCTTCTGTGTGTTTCGAGGCTACAAAGAACTCATGCGAGCCGCGGCTCGTGGCTTGCGGATCACCACGAGGGCCTCCCCAGAAGTGTCCGGAAGCAGGATGGCGCAAAGGTCCGGCGCTTGCGCAGATGCTCTCATCAAAACGAGCACAATCGAATACAATATGCCTAGTGCTCCGTAGGAACCTTCATAACGCCACGGCGCTGGCTCTCCCGGTCATCTTTGTCGATGCCGGTCCGGCGGAAGGGGATTTATCCGCGCGAGAGTGAATGTGCCCCCAAACGCGTGGAGCGCATCTGTAATTTTAGCGACGCGCCGTTCGTAGACTAGATGGGAGCACGACATTGAGGAACGAAGCGGAGACATTGGTGATGCCCGGAGAATCGTCAAAACCAGACCTGGGCTCGCTGCGCATCCACGAGGCCCAGCGCAGCAAGTCCGGCATGGGCAGGCGCGTCTTCTACGCCTCCATTCCCGTCATCATTTTTGGCGCGATCGTTGCCACCGCTTTCGCGTTGCGGGAGCAGAAGCCGGTCGTGGAGGTTTCGACGGCGGCCAAGCCGGATGCCGAGGGTCCTCTGACGGCGCTGAACGCCAGCGGGTATGTCACCCCGCGCCGCCGCGCCACCATCGCCGCCAAAATTACCGGACGCGTCACTGGCGTTTTCTTTGACGAAGGCACACCGGTTAAGGAAGGCCAGCTTCTCGCCACCCTCGATGACTCGGACTATAAGCGTGCACTCGATTCCGCGAAAGCGGATCGCGATGCCTCGCAAGCGGCGATTGCCGACCTGGACGTCCAGCTTCGCAATGCCGAAATCGAGCTGAAGCGCGCCCAGAAGCTGCGCGATGCGGGCATTCAGACAGAGGAAGCTCTCGATAACGCCATTACCTCGGCCGACAGCCTGCGGGCAAAAATTGCGCTGGCCAAAGAGCAGGTGACCGCGTCGGCAGCTCGCATCGCGGTGGCACAGCAGGCCGTAGACAACTGCACCATTCGCGCGCCCTTTCCTGGAATCGTGGTGTCCAAAGATGCGCAGGTCGGCGAGATGGTTTCCCCCAATTCCGCCGGCGGCGGCTTCACGCGTACGGGCATCGCCACCGTTGTGGACATGAATTCCAACGAAATCGAAGTGGACGTCAACGAAAACTATATTGCCCGGGTCCGGCCCGGTCAGCCGGTGATGGCCACCCTTGACGCGTATCCGGACTGGCAGATCCCGTCGAAGGTGCGCACGGTGATTCCCACGGCGGACCGCCAGAAAGCCACGGTGAAGGTTCGCATTTCGTTTTTGAAGCTGGACCCTCGGATCCTTCCCGACATGGGGGTCAAGGTGGCTTTTCTGGAAGAAAACAAGCCGCCTGCGAAAGGCAAACAAAAGGACAAGGGCCCGCAAGCACTTGCCTTTATCCCCAAGAGCGCGGTGCGCTCCGACTCCAGCGTTTCTTTCGTGTATTTGCTTCGTGACGGCAAAGTCGAGCGCCGCCCGGTCCGCCTGGGAATCGATCGCGGCACCGACGTTGCCGTGCTCGCGGGCGTCAACCCCGGCGATTCCGTTGTCGTCAAGGGTCCCGAGAGTTTGCGTGATGGTCAGAAGGTCGAAATCCGCCAATAGGAGAGAAGAATGGTCCGAGTTGATGGAAGCAGCGATGCGCAGAGCCTCATCCGCGTCCGTGGCTTGAACAAGACCTATAGCCGCGGCGGCGAAAAAATCCAGGTGCTCCAGGGGCTCAACCTGGATGTCGACAAGGGCGATTTTGTCGCTTTCATGGGTCCCAGCGGTTCCGGCAAAACCACCCTGCTCAATCTTCTCGGTGGCCTGGATGTGCCTTCCGCCGGCAGCATTACCGTGGCCGGCGACGAAATCACGCACATGTCCGGCAGCAAGCTGACGCAGTGGCGCGCCCGCCACGTCGGCTTCATCTTTCAGATGTACAACTTGATTCCTGTTCTCACCGCGTACCAGAACGTCGAGCTGCCGCTGCTGTTGACCAAGTTATCCGGTTCCGACCGCCGTAAGCACGTCGAAACCGCGCTCGCGGTTGTTGGTCTTGCCGACCGCATGCATCATTACCCCCGGCAGCTTTCGGGCGGTCAAGAGCAGCGCGTGACCATCGCTCGAGCCATTGTTTCCGACCCGACCTTCCTGCTCTGCGATGAGCCCACCGGCGACCTGGACCGCAAGAGCGCCGACGAAATTATGGCGCTTATCGATGAACTCGTGGGCAAGTATGGCAAAACGGTTTTGATGGTGACGCACGACCCGGTTGTGGCCGCGCGCGCACACACCACGCTCCACCTCGAGAAAGGCCTGCTGGTCGAGGGCACAGCCTCTCCTCGCCAAAGCGTTCTTGCCGGAGGTGCGGTATGAAATTCCGCCGGCTCATCTTCGCGAATTTGTTTCGCAAGAAGATTCGCTTGATTCTCACGGTCGGTTCCTTCGCCATCGCACTCGTGCTGTTCACGTTTCTGGCGGTGGTGAAGAGCGCCTTCAACCGGGGCATCGACATCGCCGGCGCCGACCGCCTGGTGGTGGTGGATCGCGTTGGCTTGATGAACCTGATGCCGATTTCGTACGCTGAAAAGATCGCCGCGATCCCCGGCGTCAAGGCCGTTACACACGACCATTGGTTTGGCGGCGTATACCAGGACGAGAAGAATTTCTTTCCCCAGTTCGTGATCGACGTGGAGAACCACCGCAAGGTGTATCCGGAATTCAAGGTTCCCGACGACCAGTGGAATAACTTCGTGAAAGACCGCCAGGGTGCCATCGCGGGCGCCCGCCTGGCGCAGCGCTTTCACTGGAAAATCGGCGATCGCATCCCGCTCAAAACCACGATCTATGGGGCCGCCACCTGGGAGTTCAACCTGGACGGGATCTATCACACCGATAAACCGGACGGAGACGAGGGCCAATTCTGGATGCAGTGGAAATACTTTGACGAAACGGTTCCGGCCGCCATCAAGAGCACCGCTGGATGGTACATCATCAAGCTTGATAGCCCGGATGACGCCGTCCGTGTTGCCCAGGCGATTGACGAGAAGTTTGCCAACTCCTCCCATGAAACCAAGACGGAAACCGAATCCGCTTTTGCCGCAGGATTTGCCAAGCAGTTCGGCAACATCGAGTTCCTGATCCTGACCATCGGCAGCGTCGTGTTTTTCACCCTGTTGCTCGTCACGGGAAACACCATGGCTATTTCTGTCCGCGAACGCACTAGCGAATTGGCGGTCTTGAAAGCCATCGGGGTCACCGATCGCTCGATCCTCGTCTTGGTTCTCGCGGAATCGACGGCCATTGCCTTCTTCGGCGGCTTGCTGGGGCTCTTCCTCGCGTGGGGAGCCATTCCGGTGATCAGTGGTGCGCTCACAGGTCTGCTGCCGCCGCTGCTTTTGTCGAAAACGATGCTGCTTTTGGGCCTGGTTTTCGCGCTTTTTGTCGGCGCCGCGAGCGGCGTTCTTCCCGGAATCGGCGCCATGCGCATGCGCGTGGTGAATGCGCTGCGGAGGGTCTGACATGGCCATCCCAATCGTCTACAACCTTCGCAGTGTTAGAGCGCGTTGGGCTTCGGCCATCGTGGCGGTTGTCGGCATCGCCGGAACCGTCGGCGTCTTCGTCGCAATGCTTTCTCTCGCCAAAGGTTTTAGGGCGACTCTCGTGGCTTCGGGCTCACCCGACAACGCGTTGGTCCTCCGCGGGGGCGCGACCTCCGAAATGACCAGCGGTATTGTGCTCGATTCCGTAAAGATCATTCAAGATGCCCCGGGCATTGCCCGCGGTCCCAACGGCCCTTTGGTAACGGCAGAGGCCGTGCTCATGGCGCCCATCCCGCTGCGCTCGACGGGCACGGACGCAAACGTTGAGGTCCGCGGCGTCTCGCCGAACGTTCTCGAGATCCGCCAGCAGGTCAAGATCGTCCAGGGACGCATGTTCTCGCCCGGCCTTGCCGAAGTCGTCGTGGGTAGGAACGCAAATACCACCTACTCGGGCTTGACCCTGGGCAATACCATTAGCCTCGGAACCATGCAGTGGAAAGTTGTAGGGGTATTTGATGCCGGGGGGAGCTCCTTCGACTCCGAGGTGTGGGCGGACCCGCATCTGCTCACCGGCGCCTACAATCGCCCCGATACTTTTTTTCAGTCGGTCACCGCGCGCCTGGCTTCTCCCGATTCCTTAAAAGAGCTCAAGGATGCGCTGACCACCGACCCGCGGCTGAACGTAGACGTCACCCGAGAAGTGGACTACTACGCCAAGCAATCCACCAACATGACCACGCTCATCACGCGTCTCGGCGGATTCGTTGCCTTTATCATGGCCATTGGAGCGGTCTTTGGCGCTCTCAATACCATGTATTCGGCCGTCGCCGACCGCGGCCGTGAGATCGCCACCATGCGCGCGCTCGGTTTTGGCGGGCCCTCGGTTGTTTCCTCGTTCCTCATTGAGGCGCTCATGATTTCTTTGGTGGGTGGGGTTTTGGGGTGCCTTGCCGTTCTCCGCTTGAATGGCGTGACCACCAGCACCATCAATTTTCAGACCTTTTCCAATCTCGCTTTCGCCTTCAAGATCACCCCCGGTTTGCTCGTGCAGGGGGTTGTTTTTGCTCTGGTGATGGGAGTTCTTGGCGGTTTCTTTCCCGCCGTTCGTGCCGCGCAGCTTCCCGTGGCCACGGCCCTTCGCGAACTGTAAGGAGTGATTTATTTCCGGCCGTTCGTTGTCCTGGGGCGGGTAGCGCCGAAGGACGAAGTCCCCACTCGCCAAAAGAAAAAGAGAGGCCTTCTCGAGAGCCTCTCTTGTTTTTCTTCGCTTGGCTGGACTTCAGACCTTCGCCTAGTCCGCCAGCTTCAATTTTTCGAGGTAGTTCGCGTACGCCGCTTTGATCTTCGCTAGGTCTGGTTTCCCCTTGGCCTCCCAGATCGGTGTCAGGAACTGGTCCATGGCCTTGTCGATCTCTTCGAAGAGCTCGTGATTCGTCTTCGACAGGGCGGTATCTCCACCGTAGTCTTCCGCTTTGTCCCACAAGCGCTCGAGCACCCGGCCCATCTCCGCCGCTGCTAGAACGTCACCCTTCTGCAAATCCCCATAAATGTGCTGCGCCAGCGCTCGATACGCCCCCATCTTGCTGTTATCTACGCCGTTAACTTGCGCGACTTTTCTGTCTTGCGCAAAGGCCGCGCCGTTGACGCTGCTCATCAGCAGCAATGCCAGGGTCAACAACAGGAGCGCTTCGAATGGCTTTTGCAGACGACGTCTCATCGTTTCCTCCCCTCCGTGTGAGCGGGCGCTTCTGTCCATCAAAAACAGATTGGAAGCGATTCTCTTCAGTACTTTCTAACACAAGTCGCCTTGCGGTACGTCCTGGACGGAAGAGCATCTGTTAGCAAACAGACACGGGTTTGCCCCGCCCCACGGGCAAACTCCTTCGCTTGATGGTTTGTTCCGCGCCGGGAGGCTCGTGGAACCGCGAGAAAACTCAGGGATTCGAGCTGCTTCCTCACAGTTATTGGCATGTACATCACGCGCTCTTGACCCTGCCGGAGGCCGCCTTTAGCCTGAACCAGGAGGCCCATCTCGGGGGGTTCATGAGCGCTATCGGACATCAGGCCATGGAAATGCGGCAGTGTGCTTTCTGCGGTAAACGGATCGCCGCGCACTTGCGCCAGTGTCCCTTTTGCCGTGAGATGGTGCCTCAGGTGCGCTTGTCCCGTTCTTTGAGCGGCCCCGGGCGCCAGCATGTCCGCCGCGGACTACTCTACATGTTGCTGGCAGGCGTGATTTATTACTTTGCTGCGGGTTACGCCAAGCCCCTCGAGGTTCCGGTCACCATTCAGCCCGCGGTCATCAATTATCTGGCGCCTCTGCTGTTCCTCGGTGGTCTGGGTCTCAGCCTCTACGGCTTCTTGCTCAAGGCCAAGTCCTGATTCGAGCCCAACCGCTGCGAGCTCTTACCTCCGTGATTCCGCCTTCGGCTTGGCCGCCCCCGGTAGCGTGCGTAGGTAGACGACCAGGTCCCAGATGTGCTCGTCGGACTCAACATTCGCAAAACCCGGCATGCCGCTCAATCGGATTCCATTCTTGATGATCCAGAACAATTCCCGTTCGGAATAACTCTGCACGTCCTTCGAGCTCAAATCCGCCGCGCGCGGGTACATCCAGCGGCCCGCGTCCGTCGGCCGGTGCCGGTCCATGCCATGACAAGCGGCGCAGTCCACGCCAAAGACCTTGTCGCCTTCTACAGGCTCGATTGTCGGTCTGTGGGACTCCCTGGAATGCCGCTTCGGCTGGCCCGCTCTACGAGCAGGTGTTTGGCCCGAGCGGCAGCCCAGGTCTCGAACCTGCCGGGCTCCTCGACGGCCCCGAGCGGGAAACGCAGGAAAGGGACGAGTGCGATTCCGGCGAACACCACCACAACCCCCGCAGCGATCCAGAGTCTGTGCTTGGTCATTTCTTTCCTGGCGTTGCGACAGGTCGAGCGAAGCAGGCGAGCGTGGGGCCGGGAGGCGGCCCGCCCTGCTTATGCGGCTTTGATGCTCACGACGTGAACCGTCTTCGTGGCGCTATCGAGCGTACCGGTTACTTGCACGTTCTTGCCGGCGAACTCTTCCGGCTTGGTCTGGTCGTCGAGTTCGTAGATCGTCTTGGAAGCGGCGTTAAACAGGACGTACTTGCCGCCCATCTTCACGCAGGCCCTGGCGCAGGCCCCTTTATCGGTCAAGCCCGCCTTCTTCATCATGGCTTCGTGCGAACCCTCTTTGGCGCACGCGCTGTCCATGATTTCGCCGCTGAAAGTCCGGTCCTTGGCCGCAGCCAAGCCGGCACCCAGCAGCAGGATGGAGGCGCTTACAGCCACGGCGATCTTGCTCATGTGCGATTCTCCTTTGCTTCGTGGTTTGCGAAACTGTTCGGTTGTCCTGTTTTCACGTTTCCGAAAAAATCGTTTCCAGGCGGCTGTAAAGCCGTGCGCTTACGGCCAGAGGAACCTCAAAAGGTTCCGCGTCCCTTACCATGCCCAGCATCTGTCCGGTGGTGTCGAAAACCACCCGGCAGCGCCGGCATTGCGCCACATGCTCTCTGAGGGCCTTGCGTAGCTCCTCCGAGCCGTCCCCGTCGATGTAGCAGGACATATTCGCCGTCACTTCTTTGCAATCCATGTTCGTCCTCGTGGTTCCCTCAGCGCCCCACCGCGCGCATCAGCCGCTCGGCCACCGCCGTTCCTAGGTCCACGGCGGATCGCAACACTCTCTTCTGCAAGGTCGGACGCACCTCGAGTGCGGCCGCCAGCCTCTCGCGCATCATCAGCCGCCCGCGAAGCAGCCGCGATTTCAGTGCCGGAACCGTCAGACCGAGAGCCTCTGCAGCTTCCTCCGCGCTTAGTTCCTCGACATCCCGCAGCACGAACGCCGTGCGATAAATCTCGGGCAGCGCTTGAATGGCTTCTTCCACCAGCCGATGGATTTCCTGCTTGCCAAATATCTGCTCCGGGTTGCTCTTCCATGGCTCGTAATTCTTCGGGAGGAACGGCTCGTTTCGCGTTTTCGGATTCGCTCAACGGCAGGAAATTCTTGCGCGTTTTGCGCTTTTCAATCGCAGCGTTCACCGCGATGCGGGTGAGCCAGGTCGTGAATCGCGCATCTCTTCGGAACTGATCCAGATGACGGAAAGCCTTCAGGAACGTGTCTTGCATGGCTTCTTCGGCGTCCTCGGTATTGCCCAAGATCGCAAGCGTCACGCGAAACACTCTTCGCTCGTGCCGCCGCACCAGCGCTTCAAACGCGCGCCGGTTTCCCGCCAGAACGCGGTCGACGGACTGCAAATCATCTTCGTCCCGTATCGCCTGTTTGCGTGGTTCGCAGCTTTGCATGCTCACCAGATTTGACAGGGCTTTCGCGGAAAAGGATTCAACGACCCGGACACCCATAAAGGGTCTGCGTCGAAGAGGTGCGCTTTGCCGCGCGACGCCGCCTGTACCGACGGCCAACGTGACCGATTCGGGGAGTACTCCCTAGCGAAACCACGGCATCTCCCCCGTCCTGTGGCCTACTGGAGGCGAGGCCGGATGCGGCTTCCTTTTCTCCGCATTCAAAAATTCCTCGACGAGGCAAACATGAAAGGAAATCTTCTCAGGGTGGCGAGCCTGGCATTGGGTTTGTCGGCTCTCCTGACGGTGGGCGTGCGGCGCGTCGCGGCGCAGGGGCCTGCCGGGGCTGGCGCGTCCGAAGCGGCGAAGCCAACTTCGCACACTCCCCATTCGCTCAACCCCATTAAATGGGTCAAGAAAGACAAGAAGTCCGAGGATTCCAGCGGTAGCCGCGGCGACGTCGAAACGAAACTCACGCCCAAGCTACAGACCGAGGGGCTCCTGCCTGCCGGCTCCAATCTGACGGGAACCTGCTCTGCGTTCACCGCCCTCAATGAATGCCTCGCCGCCCTCCACGCAAGCCACAATCTTGGAATGAATTTTACCTGCATGAGCGCCGCCATGACCGGCGTACACGGCAACGCCGATGTTTCTGGATGCAAGGTGGCCGATGGCGAGAAAGCGCTGCCCTTGACGAAAGCCATTCACGCCTTGAATCCCGACGCCGACGCCAAAGGCGCCACCAAGAACGCCGAGCAGCAGGCCAAGGACGATCTAAGCAGTCTGGGCTCGTAGCATCGGCCCCGCAATCGCTTCTCGAATCGGCAATCGTTTTCTAGCGTCTAGCGTGGGCGAGGGGCACGAAATAAGCCTCTCGCTCATTGCTTTCATTGCCCAGCTTTCCTCCCACCTTCCCGGTTGACATACCTCCACTTCTAGAGCTAGCGTACACTACGCCAAGTTGTCTAGGGGTGCGCCGCGATGGCCAGAAATGATCTCCAGGGAACGCTCGACCTCCTGGTTTTGAAAACCCTCTCGCAGATGGGAGAGCTGCACGGCTATGGAATCGTTCTGCACATTCAGAGGGCCTCCGAGGAACTCCTGTCGGTCGAGGAGGGTTCGCTCTATCCGGCGCTGCACCGCATGGAGATGAGCGGATGGATCCGCTCGGAGTGGAAAGTGACGGAGACAAATCGCAAGGCCAAATACTACCGGCTGACGCCTGCCGGACAGAGAGAGCTCGAAAAAGCGGAAGCGAGCTTTGAACAACTCGTCAAAGGGATCCGCGCCATACTCCGCTACGCATGAGGTAAACCATGTTTATCTTTCGCCGCCTCGTGAATACCTTCTCCCGCTCGAAGTTGCATCAGGAAATCGACGCGGAGATCCAAGCGCATGTCGAAATGCGCATTGCCGACAACCTTGCCGCGGGGATGTCACCCGAAGAAGCTCGCCGCGATGCCTTGCTTCGATTCGGGAGCCGGGTTGTGATGAGGGAACGCATAACGGCTGCGGACGCCGCAACGGCCCTGGACGGCCTCTGGCGCGACCTGCGCTACGCCGCACGGCAGTTGCTCCGATCGCCGACCTTCACACTTACCGCCCTCCTGACACTGCTTCTGGGGATCGGAGCGAATGTGGTGGTGTTCAGCGTGCTGAATGCGCTGGTTCTGCGGCCCCTCGACGTGCCGCAATCCGCCGGGCTTTACAACGTCGTGCACAAACAGCAGGCGTACGACAATCACTCCTATCCCGATTACCGCGATTTTCAGGGCAAGAATTCGACCTTCACCGATATGGCGGCTTACCGGCTTGACAGCGCGGGCCTCAGCACCAAAGACGCAGCCTACAAATGCTGGTACTACAGGGTTTCCGGGAATTACTTTGACATGCTGGGCGTCCAGCCTGAGCATGGCAGGCTTTTCCACCCGAGCGACGAACACGGACCGAATTCCGCTCCCTACATCGTCTTGAGCCACGCGTTTTGGCGAAATCACTTCGCTTCAGATCCCGGCATCGTGGGAGCCAGAGTCGACGTGAACAAGCATCCGTTTACGGTGATTGGGGTTGCGCCCGCCTCGTTTCATGGTGCGGACTTGTTTCTTTGGCCGGATTTCTGGATGCCCATGGTCGACAATCCGGATTCGCAAGACGCAAATTTCCTTTCCAATCGGTTCATGCACAATATCTGGGTCCTGGGTAAGCTGAAGCCCGACGTCACTCCACAGCAGGCCACCGATAATCTCAACGCCATCGCGGGCGAACTCGCGCGCCAGAATCCCGCCGACGACGGCCTCAGCGCGCGGCTGGTGAAACCCGGATTGATGGGCGACGTGCTTGGTGACCCGGCGCGGTCTTTCCTGGCTGTCGTCATGCTCCTGGCCTTTCTTGTGCTGCTTGCGGCCTGCGCCAACCTCGCCAGCCTCTTTGCCGCGCGTACGGCCGATCGCGGCCGTGAATTGGCAATTCGTTTGGCCATTGGCTCGAGCCCGTGGCATGTCCTCCGTCAGCTGCTTGCTGAGGCGGTGCTCATCTCCGTTCTTGGCGGTGCCCTGGGGACCCTTGTTTCTACGATCTTGCTCAACGCCTTGACGCGTTGGCAGCCCTTTCCGGAATTTCCCGTCCACGTGGCCGTTAGCCCAGATGCCAGGGTTTACTGGGTGGCCTTGCTGTTGTCCATCGGGAGTGGAATCGTGTGGGGATTGCTCCCGGCGCGGCAAATCTGGGCGACCGACTCCGCGCAAGTCATGAAGAGCGGCGCGGCAGGGACCCTTGTCTTTCGTCGCTTCACGCTGCGTGATCTGCTCCTGGGCATTCAGATCACGCTCTGCACGTTGCTGGTAACTTCTTCTTTTGTTGCCTTGCGCGGCATGCAGCGCTCGCTCCACGCGCCGCTGGGCTTCCAGCCCGAAGGCGCGCTCCTCGCCGAGACCGATTTGCACATGGGCGGACATTCCGATGCTTCCATCGCGCAGATTCGAAAGCTCATGCTCGAGGAAATCTCCCACATTCCGGGTGTTACCTCGGTCGGAATCATCGATGAGACACCGCTCGGCACCGGCGGAAGCAGCACGCCGGTTTACCGCATGGGTACAACCGACTTCCGGGGGTCCAATAGCGCATTCATCGCGAAATATTTTTCGATCTCGCCCGGCTATTTCGCGGCGGCCGGGACACAATTGCTTGGTGGGCGCGACTTCACCTGGCACGACGGTGACAAGGCGCCTAACGTCGCGATCATCAACGAGACTTTTGCGCGCGCCATGTTCGGGAATAGCCCCCCGCTCGGGCGGCGTTTTGCCCTTGAGGAGAAGGTTTCTTATGAGATTGTTGGCGTTGTCGAAAACGGAAAGTACGACTCGCTCACAGAAGCCCCCTTGGCGGCCGTATTTTTCCCCCTCGAACAAAACCCTGACAGTGACACGTCTCTGATGGTCCGCTCGGCGTTGCCGCCCGCCGAGATCCTGCCTGAGGTCCGGCGAGTACTTGCGCAAATCGACGCGAGCTTGCCGTTTGTCTTCCATAGCTGGCCCGACGCGCTTGGGTTTGTTCTTTTTCCTGCGCGCGCGGCCACGGCCACCCTTGGCGTGATGGGTTTGCTGGCTGCCATGCTCGCCCTGACCGGGGTCTTCGGCATGGCCATGTATGCGGTCTCCAAGCGGATGAAGGAGTTTGGCATCCGCGTGGCCCTCGGAGCGCAGGCCGCCCAGCTCATGCGCTCGGCGCTCGGCCGTCCTCTCATGCTGCTGCTTTCTGGTTCCGCGGCGGGCTTGCTCCTTGGAGTGATGGCCAGCCGACTCTTGGCGCAAATTGTGTATCAGGCCACGCCGCGCGATCCGCTGGTAATGGCCGGAGTGGCGATCACCATGGCCCTGCTAGGTCTCTTGGCCGCCTGGGTTCCCGCGCAACGCGCTCTCGGCGTCCATCCCGCGCGCTTGCTCAGAGAAGAGTAAGAAACACGTTAGAGGCAAAACGCCGTACGTTTTCCGCCATGGCTCGGCGGAACGCCGGGTACACCGAAGAGGACTTATCGTTGTTGGGTCGCCCGCAAGCTGTCCGATGCGGAGGATGCCGATGATCCCGCGCGAACGTCCGTATCCGAGGTTGCCGTCGCCGCCGTGGCCCGGTAGCGCACGATTAGCAGCGTCAGGTCATCCGCCTGTCGCGCGCCTCGTGTGAAATTCTCGACGGCTTCCAGCACGCATTTCTGCAGCTGCTCGAGCGGACACTCCATCTGCCCCGAGAGAACCTGCCTGAGGCGCGGCATTCCAAAGAGTTGCTCCTCTGGATCCATCGCTTCGGTCACGCCGTCGGTAAAAAGCACCAGCGTGTCCCCCGGCTCGAGCTTTAGCCTCGCAGCGGTGTATTCCGCCTCGGGCACCAGGCCTACCGGGAAAGACCCTTCGGTAAATGCGTCTTCGGCGGCGCCGCGCCGGATAAGAAAGGGAGAGGGATGCCCGGCATTGATGAATTCGAGATGGCCGTCATCGTCCAGCAACCCAAAGAACACCGTCGCATAGCGGCCCACTTCGGAATGGTCGCAAAGAAAACGGTTCACGTGATTGAAGACGCGCGCCGGATCGGTGCCCAGCGTCATTCCGGAAAGCGCGCCCTGCAGCATGGTGGTCAGAATGGCGGCTCCAAGTCCTTTGCCGGAAACGTCGGCGATGACAAACGCCGTGCGTCCATCGCTCAGCGGAAAAACGTCGAAGTAGTCGCCTCCGACCGACAGGCAAGGGAAATTCACGCCGGTCACGCAGAAATTCGGCGTATTCGGAAAATTGCGCGGCAGCAGCGCCTGCTGGATGTCGCGCGCGATGTTGATTTCCTGTTCGAGTCTCTGGCGCTCGCGTTCGTGCTCGACCAAACGTGCGTTGTGGAGAACGCTCGCGGCGTCGGCGGCGAGCGCGTCCAAGATCTGCCGGTCGAGCTTGGAGAAAGCCGCAGGGCGCTTTGAATCCAGGTAAAGAACGCCCAGGAGTTCGCCGCGTTTTATGTTGACCATCGACTCCTGGGTATTCGCGCGCGTCAGCGCCCAGAGCGGAATCACCACGACGGCACGCAGCCGCTGCGCCACAATGCTCTGTGCTCCTTGCAAGTCCATATCCGCTTGCGCCAGATCTTCGGTGATCACCGGCGATTGTTGTTTGAGCGCAAGTTGAATGGCCGTCTGGCTAGGCATCAGGCTCTCGGGCGGCAGGCGGAGTCTGCCGCTCCGGCGCGCCAGGTGGACCTTCAGCGTGCCGCCGGCATCGGGCTCGAGGAGCAGCCCGCGGTCCGCATCGGTGATGGAAACGGCGTGATCCAGCATGTTTGCCAGCACTTCGTCCAGGGGAAGCTGAGAATGCAGCAGCGCCGTGGCTTCCAGCAGTTGGTTCAGCTTATGCAAGCCGCCGCTCGGTTCGGAGCTGGTGATGTGCTCGATGCGGGTCAGCAGCTGCGGAATGGAGTCGTCGCCGGAGCCGCTCGCCAAACGAAAGAGAATTTCGTAGGAGTCTTCGAGGCCGAAGGTGATGACGTCCCCGTTTTGCAGCTCTCGGCCCTCCACTTTTTCACCGTTGATGAAAAGCCCGCGGCGCTGCCCGCGATCCTCGAGGTAAAACCGGTTCGCTTCGATGACGATCGCGGCGCAATTGCGCGAGACGCGGCGGTCGGAGAGTTGCAGATGGTTGCCGGTTTCCGCGCCCCGGCCGATCAGGAAAGGCGATTGGGTGATGCGAACGTACCGCCGCGCGCCGTCCGGAGAGACGACTTCGAGAACGGCATCTTCAGCTGGAAGAACGGTTTCCGCCACGGGTGCTTTCCAGTCCCGCCATTGTAGCACGCGGGAAGAGGTCGGGCGTGGGCGGGGGGCCGGATTTGCGAGAATTTTGGTCCTAATCCACCGAATCGAAAACGCCAGCTTGTTAACCCGATACGGGTTGTGATAACTAGACCGGCCATGCATACACGAGAGCTCGCCGTGGCGCTTTTTCTGGGGTTCTGCCCTCTCAGCTCCGCCGCTCAAACACCGACACTGTCCTCCATTCTGGTCAAAGCGGGAAAACTGCTCGATGTCCGCAAAGGGGCTTACGTCGAGAACGCGGGAATTTGGATTGAAGGCGAGCGCATCAAAGAAGTCGGCCACTTCCCGGAGATTCAGGCGCACGTTCCCAGGAACACGAAAGTCATCGAGCTTGGCCGCGCGACAGTCGTTCCCGGCCTTATCGATTGCCACACCCACCTCATGGCGCGCATTCCAGCAGGCCCCGATGGCTACACGCTGAACTTGGCGACGAAATCGCAAGCCTTCCGAGCGCTCGAAGGCGCCTACAACGCCCGAATCACGCTCGAAGCAGGGTTTACCAGCGTTCGCGATGTGGAAAGCGAAGGCGCGGGTTATGCGGACGTCGCCCTGCGCGACGCCATTGAGCAGGGCTTGGCGGTAGGTCCGCGAATGCAAGTCGCCACTCGCGGGATAGCCGCTGTTGGTCAATACAACCCGTTCGGTATCTCGCCCGACCTCTCCGATTTTCCGACGGGAGCACAGATGGTCAGTGGACAGGAGGAGGCACGGCGCGCGGTGCGCGAGCAGATCGGCCACGGCGCCGACCTCATTAAGGTCTACGCCGACTGGTTGCACCCCACACTAACGGTGGATGAGATTCGTGTGGTTGTCGAAGAGGCGCACAAGCTGGGGCGCAAGGTAGCGGCTCACGCCACCACGCCGGAAGGCGTAAGAAACGCAGCGACCGCCGGCGTGGATTCCATCGAGCATGGCCACAGCGTGGACCGGCAAGGACTTGAATTGATGAAAGCGAAAGGAATCTTTCTCGTTCCGACGGTCGCCGGGGTCGATGCCTCCGTCGAACGCCATAGGAAGGAACCGGAAACGGAGCGCGGGAAGGAAATTGAGGCTCATCTAAGCGAACTTCTGCAGTCGATCCAGCAATCCGTCGAGCAAGCCATGAGCTTGGGCGTAAAGATTGCGTTGGGCTTTGACGCTACCGGCCCGCAGCGGCAAGGCAAAAATGCCGATGAGTTCGTGGCCCTAACGAAGCGCGGCATGCCGCCGCTCGAGGCCATTCGCTCGGCAACGCTTAACGCGGGGGAATTAATGAGCTGGCAAGACCGCGTGGGCGCGGTCGAGCCCGGAAAGTATGCCGATTTGATTGCCGTGGAAGGCGATCCACTCAGTGACATCGCCGTGCTCGAGCAAGTGAAGTTCGTGATGAAGGGCGGAGCCGTCGTGAAAGATACGCTGGCTCACTAAAGGCCACCGCCGTACCGGCTCGGCAAAAAGCGTCGAAGGCCGGCGCCCCTACAAGGTCCCGAGCGACGCGGACTCTCTGCCACCTATCTTTCCGCAAGTTCGGTTACAATGTTTGTTTCGTCCCCGAGATTGAGGCGCCAGATTGATTCACCCGTTCGTGTTCCACAACGAGAGCCTTCTGCCCATCGAGAAAGTCCGCCTGTCCCCCGGTCAGGCGGGGCTTATTTGCGGCTGGGGCATCTTCACCACCGTACGTATCTCCCGCGGCGAGGCATTTGCTTACGAGCGCCACTGGCGCCGGCTGGAAAAAGACGCCGCGACGATTCGCCTGCCTATGCTTTACACCGCGGCAAAAATCCGGGTTCACCTCCACGAAGTGATTCGCGCCAATAAGGTGAGCGAAGGTTGCGCGCGGATATACCTGGTCTACAATTCCTTCGGCTACTGGCAAAGCGACGAACACCGCCCCCAGGTCGATCTCATCATCTACACCGCCGGCATGCCGGGCTACCGCGAAGTCGTGCGCTTGGCGCTGCGCGCCCACGGCCGCCATGCCGCTTCACCCCTCGCCGGGGTCAAAACCATTTCCTGGCTGAACAACGTGTGGTCCATTGCGGAAGCGAACAAAGAGGGTTTCGACGAAGTCGTGATGCTCAATGAGCGCGGCGAAGTCGCGGAATGCACGTCGGCAAATATTTTCGGAGTGAAAGACGGCAAAATCCTCACGCCTCCGCTAAACTCAGGATGCCTCGAGGGCATCACCCGCGGGATCCTTCTGGAGATTGCGCCGGAGGCCGGTCTTCCCATCGTCGAACAGACGTTGCGGCCCGAGAACCTCTACTCGGCCGAGGAGGTCTTCATTACTTCGACCAACCGCAACTTGATTAGTGTGGGGGAAATCGCCGGGCATTCGATTCCAGCGCCCGGCCCGGTTTGCCATCGCCTTAACGAGCTTTTCGATAGTTACGTTTCCGATTACGTTACCCGCCGCCTCGCCTCCGCCGCCAGATAAAACGCATGCCTCCAAGTCGCGCAAAAATGTTTTGCGAGCTCGAGGCCTAGATGGCCAGCAGCACGAATCTGGACGCAGTCGGAACCCAGGCGCGAGCCGCAGCCGCCACGAAAGCCGTTTTTCCGATTCTTTTTTCCATCAGCTTTTGTCATCTGCTGAACGACACGGTGCAATCGCTGATTCCCGCGATTTATCCGTTGTTGAAAGCCAGCTTCCATCTAAATTACGGTCAAGTTGGGCGCATTGCGCTCACGCTGCAATTGACCGCTTCGTTGCTGCAGCCGGTCGTGGGGTTCTACACCGACCGGAGGCCGCAGCCGTACTCGCTCGCTGTCGGCATGGGCATCACCATGGTTGGTCTGCTGGCCTTCGCCATGGCTCCCACCTACCTCAGCATTCTTGCCGCGGCGGCATTCGTGGGCCTCGGGTCGGCCGTTTTCCATCCCGAGTCTTCGCGGGTGGCGCGCATGGCTTCCGGGGGGCAGCACGGCATGGCGCAATCGCTGTTCCAGGTGGGCGGAAACGCGGGTTCGGCCATCGGGCCGCTGCTGGCGTTTATCTTCATCAAGGGGCAAGCCAACATCGCCTGGTTCTCGTTTCTGGCCATGCTGGCCATCGTGCTGCTAATGAATATCGGCGCGTGGTTCCGCAAGAACAGAGCCCTTCATCCGGTGCCGGTGGTTGTCGATCCGGAGCATCTTGTGTCGCTCGTCTCAGTGCATCCCCATGCGGCGCTGTCCAGCCGGCAAATCGGCTGGAGCCTCGGGATTCTGATGGCGCTGATGTTTTCCAAATTCTTCTATCTCGCGAGCCTGATGAACTACTACACGTTCTACCTGATGAGCAAATTCCATATCACAGTTCAGAATGCGCAGTTGCATCTGTTCCTGTTTCTTGGGGCGGTTGCGG
>DATAIH010000199.1:0-29846 GCA_036262755.1 Candidatus Acidiferrum sp. | reverse complement strand
ACTCGAAATACTTTGCGTGTGTACATCCATCCCGATATATTTTGTGCTGCTAATCATAAGGGTGTTCCTTTCTTGTAGGGAATGAGCCAGCACTCAAAACCTACTCCAAAGGGGCGCCCTTTTATAATGTGTTGATTTTGGGCGTCGGGTCCAGTACCTATGTTTCCGATTTCGCGTGTCGGGGACTTACGCGAAAACGTCGTATGGTGAGGTTTTGAGCAGCGTCTCGGCCTCATGATGGGCAGGTTGGTTCTATTTCTCGCCCGGATGCATGTCCACGACAGGTTCACACGAAAGAATGGCAACCTCTTCGCAGTTAAGCGATATATCGTCGTTCTCGTAGTCCTCAACAACAAATCTGATTCGTTCCCATCCTCTGTCGGAGACGTCGGTGATGTCGAAACCCGCAACCTGCTTCGGGCCGGGGCCGACCGATTTGAACTTTAGATTAGAAACTCCTTCAAACCGAATGGCCACCCGCGCAGTCTCCGTTGTGCGTGAACGCTCTTTCGCTTGGTCGCGTCGCTGAAACAGTGCAACGATGTCGAGCCTTGACCGCGTGCGTTCTCCCTCGCTGGTGTAGTTAAACGATTCGATAAAGGCGAGGTCACTGGCATGCCATCTGCCGAGCATCCCAGCAACAAGCTCCTTGTTACGAACGTCAGTCATAGCGCATAGAGTTTATCATTTCGCCCGAACATGCATGGTAAACGGCATAATCGCCGAAGTTACATCGGGCCGCTGGCGATTGATTCCTCGCCAGTATAGTAGTGTGCTATTGCGAACCCTTAACCCGACGGAGCTTCCATGAAAACTGGATTCTGGCGATTTGTTGGATTGATGTTGGGACTGCTGATGTTTGCGCGCCCGGTGATTGCGCAGACGCATCGGAGGAAGCCAGACCCTTGCAAGGACACGTCCAACATGACGCAAGGGGGATTGAACGAGTGTGCGCTCAAGGAGCTGCATAAAGCAGAAATGAAACTGGAAGGACTTTTGAGGGAGTTGGGGATAACTCAAGACAGTCCTGAGCAAAGGGCGTGGGAAGCTTACCGCGACGCGCAGTTAGCTGCGCTCTATCCACCGCAAGACATCTCCAGCTACGGGTCCGTTTACCCGATGTGCCTGGCCATTTTGAAGAAGAAACTGACAGAAGGCCGCATCCGAGACTTAAGAGCGCTCATAACATCGCGAGAAGGTGAAGTCTGTTACGGCTACCGGGCTCCAAATGGCAAAAGCGACTGACAGGCCTGGTTTCGCGGCCCGAGGCGTTGGGAGTTGGCTGAATTTGATCGCCGCTTTTCGGGCGAGGCCGCGCCGACCGCGAGTGCGCGCACGGGAGCAGTGGGAACGCGAAATGATGCGAGCCGCCCGCAGAAAGAACTGGCGCGCTTATTCGCGAGCGTCGAGAGTACTGTTCGCTTTTTTTGCGGGTGTGAATGCGTGCGCGGATTTCGCGTTCGCGTAAAGGAACGTGGAGAGTTGCGCGCACACGGGAGCAGGGAACGCGAAATAATGCGAACCGCGCGCAGAGAGGAATCGGCCCGCACCCATTCGCGCGCGTTGAAAGCAGTGTTCGCTTTGTACGCGTGTGATTTTTGCTTTTTGTGTCGGTCAGGCGCGCAAATTCGCTCGCAAGGACATAACTACGTATCCTCTTGAAACGCAATGGCTTAGCGATTTGCCTGTGGGCTGCGCGTGCGCGCGGACGGGAGCGGGCGCTTTTTCGCGTGTGTCGAGAGTACTGTTCGCTTTATCGCGTGCGAATGCGTGCGCGGATTTCGCGTTCGCGCAAAGGAACGTGGAGAGTTGCGCGCGCATGGGAGCAGGGGGAACAGGAAACAATGCGAACCGCGCGCAGAAGGAATTGCCGTCCCTATTCGCGCGTTGAGAGCAATGTTCGTTTCGTGCGCGTGCGAATGCGCATGGGAATTCATACTCAGGAAAATGAGCCCGCGCGCCCCGCACGCCGCGCTTTTCTCCCGACGCTCCCCATTGCACCAAAAATTGTGCAAAGAGGGCAGTTTCGCTCTCTCCTATCCTCTATCCCCAGTTCGCGTTGACAGGCGAAGAAAAGGCGGCAATACTGGCGAGCGATGATTGGCCAGCTTCGCGGACGTCTTGCTGAAAAACGACCGAACCAGGTGCTCATCGACGTGGGCGGTGTCGGCTATCTCGTGCAAGTGCCGCTATCGACCTACGCCGCGCTCGGCGAGTTGCACACGGAGGTCACCCTCCTGATTCATACCCACGTGCGCGAGGATGCGCTGGCGCTCTTCGGTTTCGTGTCCGCGCGCGAAAAGCACTTCTTCGAATTGCTGATTTCCGCTTCCGGCGTTGGCCCCGCGCTCGCGCTGAAGATTCTCTCCGGGATGAGCGTGGAAGAACTGCTCCCCGCGATTCGCGGTAGCGATCTCGTGCGTCTGACAAAAATTCCCGGCGTAGGAAGAAAGACCGCCGAGCGCATCGTTGTCGAACTGAAGGACAAGTTCGAGGCCGTGGCGATCGAGACAGAGAAGCCGACCTTGGCTTCTCCCGCGGGCATCGAGGCGGATGTCGTCTCGGCGCTCGTCAATCTAGGCTACGACGAACGCTCTGCGGAAGACGCCGCCGCCGAAGGGAAACGCGAAGCCGGCGCCGCCAATTTTGAGACACTGCTGCGTGCGGCGCTGCAAACGCTTAGCGCGCCCAAGGGCCGCGCCGCGCGTACGGGGTAGCCGCATACTGTCATTCGGAGGCATCCGATGAACATGCGCGAACAATCTCAGAGTCGGGTTTTAAGGAAGGGATTGGAAGGGAGCAGCACCTAGCGCCCGAGTCGGCACGGAGACTAGGCAGGCTTCTTTTCTTCTGCGCCCTCCGGGCGCTGTGGGTTGAGCAACAATTGGCGGATGCGAGCACAAAACGGATGATACAACGACAACCGCAGCGGATTGTTTCCGGCGCGGCCTACGAAGAAGACGCACGCATCGAAGTCAGCGTGCGGCCGCGGCGGCTCGAGGAGTACATCGGGCAGAAGCGCGTCAAGGAAAATATTCAGATTGCGATTGACGCCGCCCGCAGCCGCGATGAAGCGCTGGATCACGTGCTGCTTTATGGCCCGCCGGGATTGGGCAAAACCACGCTCGCCCAGATCATCGCCAACGAGCTCAATGTTCCCATCAAAACCAGCGCGGGACCGCTTCTCGAACGCAAGGGCGACCTCACCGCCATCCTCACCGCACTGGAAAAAAAAGAAGTTTTCTTTCTCGACGAAATCCATCGTCTGCAGCCGCCAGTGGAAGAAGTTCTTTATCCGGCGATGGAAGATTTTCGCGTCGACCTGATCATTGGCCAAGGGCCGGGTGCACGCATTCATCCGTTTCCGCTAAGCCATTTCACACTCGTTGGAGCCACCACTCGCGCCGGACTGATCACCGCGCCGCTGCGCTCGCGGTTCGGCATCGTTCATCGCCTGGATTTTTACGAGCCGGGAGATCTGCTCATCATCATTCGCCGCTCCGCGAAAATCCTGAACATTGAGATGGACGAAGGCGGGGCGGAGGAGATCGCGCGCCGCTGCCGGGGCACTCCGCGCATCGCCAACCGCCTGCTGCGCCGCTCGCGCGACTTTGCCGAAGTTCGCGCTGACGGGCGCATCACACGCACCGTCGCTCAGGAAGCTCTCGAAATGCTCGGCGTTGACGAAAACGGCCTCGACGAAGTGGACCGCAACTTGATGCTGGCGCTGCTCGACAAATATGGCGGCGGGCCCGTCGGTCTCGGCACGCTTTCTGCCGCACTCGCCGAAGAAGAAGACGCCATCGAAGAAATGTACGAGCCCTATCTCATGCAGATCGGGATGATCGACCGTACCCCGCGCGGACGCGTCGCTACTCCGCGCGCGTACGAATACTTTGGCCGCGAAATCCCCCGCCGTCAGCCTCGCCTGTTCTGATGCCTCGCCAAAATGAAAAACGAGCGAGCATCTCGAAACCTCTGCAGCCGCTCGGCTCAGCACGGGAGCCGTGACCTGCGGCAAGCTGCACCATACCTTGACAATCTACAGTTGCTATTGTAGATAATCATAGCGTGGAAAAACCGAACGATCTGTTTCCAGCCCAAAGTGGATTGCTCATTTACCTGCCAGGACTCGGAATGAGCGCGAAAGCGGCTTTTTCAACGCTACTAGGGTGGTGATGCCATGATGTGGCAATTCTGGCTCCGGCTGCAAACTCTCGTCCGTCGCGAAAGGAACGTTCGGCGATTAGACGATGAGCTGCAATTTCACATCGACCAGCAAATCGCGGAGAACCGCGCCGCCGGTATGAGTCCTGAAGAAGCCCGGTACGCCGCCATGCGCACTTTCGGCAATCCCACGGTTCTGAAAGAAGAAACCCGCGACACCTGGGGCTGGACCTGGCTCGAACAGATGGCCCAGGACCTTCGCTACGGCGCGCGAGCCCTGGCGAAGAATCCCGGGTTCACCATGGTTGCAGTCTTGGCGGTCGCGCTCGGGATCGGCGTGAACACCGGCATTTTTTCGGCGCTGAACGGAGTGGCGCTGAAGCTGCTCCCGGTTCCAAGGTCGGACGAGATTGTGGGTGTGGACCAGCGGTTCCACGGAAGAGTCCGACGCGGCGTGCATGGCGAGCCGGGACTGTTTTCGTACTCCGAATACCAGAACTACCGCGCGGACAATCATGTGTTCTCCGGCTTGCTTGCGTATGCGCCATTCTTGGAAGCGACGCTCGAAGGGGACAGCCCGCAACAACTGGCGGGAGCAGAAACGTCCTGCAATTTTTTTGATGTTCTGGGAGAGCGGCCGGCGCGGGGGCGGACTTTTGTGAAGGAAGATTGCCGCGCGCCCGGGGCGAGCCCGGTCGTGGTGCTCGGCGACGAGTTGTGGCGAAGCCGGTTCGGCGCGGATCCGTTGATTGTGGGGAAGAGTGTTTCGCTCAATCGCGCGAAATTCGTGGTGATCGGCGTTGCTGCGCCGGGATTTCTAGGACTCGATCCGTGGCCCAGCGCGTTTTGGGCGCCGGTAACGATGCAGAGGGCGCTTGAGCCCGATACGGATTTGCTCGCGGAAGACAACACCGGTTGGCTAGCGCTGCTCGGACGCATGCGGCCCGGCGTGACCCTCGAAGACGTGCGCGCGGACCTGGGGGTGATCGCGGCGCGGACGGATCAGCAATATCCGGGGCGGACAACCACGTTAGCGGTTCATCGCGCGACTTTCTTAGGACGGCCGGAAGAACGCAAGGCGGTCTTTGGGATTGGGGCCCTGGTGCTGGCGGCAGTGGGGCTGGTCCTGCTGATTGCCTGCGCCAATGTGGCGAATCTCCTCCTGGCGCGCGCATCGACAAGACAAAGGGAGATTGCCATTCGGCTTTCGATCGGGGGAAGCCGTTCGAGAATCATCCGGCAGCTGCTCACAGAAAGCCTGCTGCTCGCCTTTCTTGGCGGAACGATGGGGTCGCTCGTGGCCTTCTGGTCGGTCGAGGGAGTGGCGCGGTTTGTCGTAGCGCACTTGCCGCATGGCGCTCCGCGGCTCGAGTGGAACGTGAGTCCGGACCTGCGGGTTTGGGGATATTCGCTCGCGCTGACGGCATTTACAGGAATCGTGTTTGGACTGGCGCCGGCGTTCCACGCAAGCAGTCAGGACTTGAGCACCGCGCTGAAGGGCGATGGCGGGAGGTTTATCGGAAAAGCCGCGAGCGGAGGAATACTGCGCAGTACGCTCGTCGGGGTGCAGGTGGCGGTGTGCATGATGCTGCTGATTGCCGCCGGACTGCTCACGCGCAGCCTGTATTTGGCGCAAACGGGTGATCCGGGCTTTCAAATGAAAGGGATTACGCAGGCGCAATTTAATTTGCCTTCGCAAGGCTATAGCCCGGAAAAGGCGCAGGCGTTTCAAAGTGAATTGATCTCTAGGGTCGCGGGCTTGCCTGGAGTAGATCGCGTGGAGCAAGCCCAAGTTACGCCGCTAAGCCATGTGTTCCTCGGAACCGGGCTCACGCCCGCCGGGGAGACGGAATCGCGGCAATTTGAGTTCAATGTAGTTTCGCCGGGATTCTTCGCCATGTTGGGAATGCCGATCGAGCGCGGGCGGACGTTCACGGCGGCGGAAGCGCGGACGAAAGCTCCTGTATCGGTGATATCGGAATCCACGGCGCGACAGCTCTGGCCAGGACAAGATGCCATTGGAAAAACGCTCAGTGACGGCACGGGGAAAGAATATCAGGTCGTGGGAGTGGTGAAGGATTCACAGGTTTCGCACCTGGGACACAGCGACGGGTTGTTCTTTTACCGGCCCGCGGGGCCGGCCGAGCAAGACCGGCTGCAATTGCTCGTCGACAGCAAGAGCGGTGATCGAGCAACGGCCAACGGGATTCGAGCCGCGGCGCGGGCGCTCGATGGGAACTTGGTGGTCGATGTCACGAACTTGGCGGACAACCTGGAGGCCTGGCGAACGCCGTCGCGGATCGTGGCAGCGCTCTCCGGCGTGCTCGGGACACTAGGGTTGCTGCTCGCTTCGATAGGCGTGCATGGCGTCGTTTCCTACGGAGTGAGCCGGCGCATTCGCGAAATCGGCATCCGCATGACGCTCGGGGCGGCCAGCCGGGACGTGGTGAGTCTTGCCGTGCGGCAAGCTCTCGGACCCGTGGTGATCGGCACGCTCGTTGGGGTGATCGGCTGCGCTGCCGTCTCCGAGGTTCTCTCGGACGCGCTCTACGGGCTGGGGGCCCACGATCCGATCGCTTTTATTGGCGTGCCGCTGCTTTTACTGGGCGTTGCCTTGCTCGCGAGCTACATCCCCGCGCCTCGCGCCTCGACCCCATCACGGCGCTCAGATATGAGTAACTCGCCGGCCTGACGCCTCTCCTCGCCGTCCCAGCTCAGGTTTCGATCTCCGAATTTCCAAGCCGTCGCCTCAGGCCCGTTTGCGGAAAGGCCGCCAGAGGAATTAGGATGAGCGGTCGTGAGAAGAGGCGGACTATCGCGGCGGGAGTTTCTCGAGGAGACGGCCAAGACCGGAGCCGCAGCAGCGGGAACCGCTTTCCTTGGAACCGGGGCCATGCTCGTGGCTGGTGGTCTCGGCGCCCGAACGATCGTGGATTGGGCGGCGCAGAATGCCGCCCGGGCTCATTCGCCGGGTGAGGGCGCGACGGACTACACGCTGCGCATTGGCGCGAGCGCGATCGAGATTGCGCCAAAGCGTATCGTCTCGACGATCACCTACAACGGGCAGTTTCCCGGGCCGCTGCTACGCTTCCAGGAAGGGCGCGAGGTGACGGTCGAGATCCACAACGATACCGAGGCCCCAGAGCAGTTGCACTGGCACGGGCAAAAGATTTCAAGCGATGTCGACGGCGCGGCCGAAGAGGGCACCCCTCCGATTCCGGCGCACGGTGTGAGACGCATCACGTTCACGCCGCGGCCCGCAGGATTGCGCTTCTATCACACGCACAACCGAGCGGGGGCGGACCTGCACAGTGGGCAATACAGCGGGCAGGTTGGAGCAGTGTACATCGATGCCAAGGAGGAGCCGGGGCGGCACGACCGCGAAGTGTTTCTGATGTTGAAGGAGTTTGAGGGCTCCTTCAGCCAGGGCGGAGACATGCCGCAGGATTTTTTGTCGCCCCGAACGAAGGTGAAGGAGCTCCAAGCCGCGGGCGAATCGGCGATGAAAGCATCACTCGCCACTGGCATGCCGCATGGCTATGAGGTGGGCTACCAATACTTCTCGATCAACGGGCGGATGCTCGGGCACGGCGAACCGGTGCGGGTGAAGGCGCGGGAGCGCGTGCTGTTTCACGTGGTGAACGGCAGCGCAACGGAGATCCGGAGCCTCGGGTTGCCCGGACATTCGTTCCGCGTGGTGGCGCTCGACGGCAATGCCGTGCCGAAGCCCACGGAGGTGCCGGTGCTGTGGCTGGCCCCGGGGGAGCGGATCTCCGCCATCGTGGAAATGAAGCAGCCGGGAGTGTGGATCCTCGGCGACCTGGCCGACGACGACCGCCGGCATGGCATGGGCATCGTGGTGGAATATGCAGGTCAGAAGGGCAGGCCCGTATGGACGCCGCCAAAGCCGTTTCGCTGGAGCTATCAGCGGTTCGGGTCCGAGAGCGGCGCGGCGCAGGAGCCCGACGAAACAATTGAGATGACGTATACAAAGCGGAACGCGGCGGAGCATGGCTTCAACCAGTGGGCGATCAACGAACAGGTTTTTTCGAGCGGATCGATCGAGCCCGCGTACCATTTGCGCGAGGGCCGACGGTACCGCCTGCGCATGCGTAACGCGAGCGACGATGTGCACCCCGTCCATTTGCACCGGCACAGCTTTGAATTGACGAAGCTCGCGGGGCAGGCGACGAGCGGCGTGATGAAAGACGTAGTGATGGTGGGTGGCTATCAGGAGGCGGAGGTGGAGTTTACGGCCGACAATCCCGGGCTGACGCTGTTCCACTGCCATCAGCAACTGCACATGGATTTCGGGTTTATGACCCTGTTCGACTATACGCAGGCGAAGTAAAAATCCACGACCGATCCTCAAGGCAACGATGCCGGGCGGCCCGGGTAAAACCACGGAGACGCAAGAACCGCAGAATCCGGGGCTATATCAGCGAGGGGCCGCGACCCGCCAGGACGACACCGACGTTCAGGGACCTACAGGGGAAAACCTTTTCCGTTCGTACTTCGTACGCAGGAACAGTTTCCCCACAATCACACCTGCACTTCCGAGGAGTTCGCGAAGAAACCGCATGCGCTACGCTGGAAAAGGTAAGAGCGAGCGAACCAGGCGCTCAGGCGTTGCCGCCCCGGAAACGCCCAGTATGGAAGACAACAAATCCAAAACGGAAAGACGGACATGAAGACAAGAACGAGCGTGGCAAAAATTTTGATAACCATGGGGTTGGGTTTGGGTGTGCCAGGCTTACGCGCACAGGAAGCCCGAAAGCTGCTTAACAGCCCGACGCCAAACTATCCGGAGACAGCCAGACAGTTTCGCCTGAGCGGGGTCGTAAAGGTTCAAGTGGTCATTGCGCCAGACGGCCAAATCAAGGAGGTCAAGGTCCTCGGAGGCCACCCCGTTCTCGTGCACGCAGTCGAGGACACGCTAAAGAACTGGAAGTATGCTCCGGCCAGCAGCGAGACGACGGCGATTCTGGTGTTCAATTTTCACCCCTAAACCTGTCGGCGCTCGAAAGGTAAAGAGATCAGCCCGGCGCCGTCACAACCTGGGCCGAAGAGAAACAAGGGTCGAGACCCGCTATCACCTGACAGGGACACTCGCGCTCGTCGCTAGCTCGAGGAGCTTTCGAAGAGCAAGCTCGAACAGGTGAGGCCGGCTTCGGCCTTCTGCAGCTCGGAGATGTCCAGCGTGGTGACGCGAAAACCCAGCGAGCCGAGGCGTCCGCGCGTGCGGGGAAATGAGGCGGGCAAAATCACCGTGCCGCCGAGCGCCAGGGCGTTCGCGGACTGCGGTTCTGAGGGATCCACGTCAATCCAGTCGCAGCCGGTAAACGGCGTGGTGTCGAACCAAGTGCGATTCGCAAGCAGCGTGTTTTCTGCGATCGAAGTCACGGCGGATTTCAGATGCAGGCAACCGGTCACCGGGACGGAGACCACTTCGTAGCCGTGCGGCTCGACGATTTCTGCGAGCTGGCGTATGCCTTCGGCATTGCTGCGCTTGGTGAGGCCGACAAAGAGTTTTCTGCCCAGGCGAAGAACGTCGCCGCCTTCCAGCGTTCCGGGGAGCAAGACGTGCGCGAGCTTGCGGTATTTCGAGAGCTCCCTCTCGAGTGAGGGGCCCTCGCCGCGACGGCTTGCGGTACCCATGGGCAGAATAATGGCGATCTCATCGAGTACGATTGCCGGGTCTTCCACAAACATCGAATCAGGAAGATCGGGCTCGGGGGGCAGAGAGAGGATGCGCGTGCCCAAGGTCGCCAGCAGCACTTCGTAGGCCTCGTGCTGCTCGCGGGCCAGCGACAGATCAATGGCGTTGCGATCGATGAAGGAAAGCTCGCAACGCGCGATGGCCGGACTAACGCCGCGAGTGATGGCTGTGAGCATGAGGAGCGGAGAAGTCTACACAAAAACCGGCGAGGCAATCGCCCGCTAAAGCCTGTTCGGCAAGGGAGACAATGATGTTCGGGCGCAGTTCTCTTGAGTGCCTAGTTGCGCGACCGTTACTCGCGAGCACTAGAGAAAGACTTTCTCGAGCACGCGAGAGAGAAGAAACGTCAAGGAGTGACCGGGAAGCGCGGAGGCATGGTTCATCCACAGGCGCATGATTCCGGCGCCAATAAGCATTCCCGTGAGAATCAGACCGATGGCGCTGAGGACCACCCATAAATCGGACTTGGAGAGCTTGAAAACTGCCTCCGACGGAGCAGGCTCCCGCGCCTCTTCTCCGGAGGCGGCCTTCTGCGGGACATGAGGGTTTCCAACCCGATTGGAGACCTCCGGTTGAACAAGAAGGGAGTATCCCTTTCGCGGAATGGTTTCGACATAGAGAGGTTTGTCGGAGGAATCGCCGAGGGCCATCCGCAGCTTGTTCACCGTGGTATTTACGTTGGCGTCGTAGTTGACATGCGTGTCAGCGGGCCACAGGCGCGCTCGCAGCTCTTCGCGAGTAACGACTTCCCCGGGCTTTTCGAGGAGCGTCAGAAGGGTCTGGTAGACCTTCCCCTGGAGCTTCAGCCGGGCCCCATTGCGAGTGACCTCCTGCCTTTGCTGATCGATCCGGAAAGGCCCAAAGTGAATGTAGCGACCGGAGGAAAGCAGGCTTGACCCGGGAATGACAGGATTATCCGGTTCTTGCATCGACATGACTTCCGATGGCATCGACGGTCACCCTTACCCCTTTTTACGTATAGACGTAAAAGCCGGTGGAGTGTTTTCTCAAAATACGAATCTTTTCGCAGATAAGTTCCATCGCGGAATTTGGTGTTTAGGTCGCCTTTGGAAGAAGACCGCCCATTTGCGCGGAATCTGCAAAAGTCAGAATGTCACAGTGCGGCTCGGACCGAGTGTTAGATGCGATTTATACGGAATCCCGTAGACCTCCCCTTCGACTCCATCATAAATGAGACACTTTCCTTTTGTGTATTATTCCCGTTCTTCTGCAATCCTTTCCTAGCAACTCGTACCATTTGGGTATTTTCAATTGGAATCTCGATAACGGGGAGAATCCTGATCATGGGCATGCCTTCACAGATTGTTCGAAAGCGGACACATGTCCGAATACGGACGCTAGGCCTGGTTATGCTTTTGTGCGCTCCCGCGGTGATCGAGGCTCCGGCCCGCACCGCTCCGACAGAGAAAATAAAATGGCAAGGGAGCAATGGCTCGGCAAAATGCGCGGAACCACGCGCGGAAAAAGCTTGGAGAATCCTGCACGAGGGCCTAAGCGACGCAAATTCCGAGCGACGGGCCAAGGCGGTCCGCGCTTTAGGCTTGCTAACCGGAAGCGCAGAGGCGGAAAAGGCAGCGGTTCAAGGATTGAAGGACGAGAAAGCGAATGTGCGGTTAGCCTCAGCCGCTGCGCTAGGTTCGATGCACGCGGAGCAGGCAGCCGGCAATCTCGAAGAAGCATTGGGGGATTCCGAACCGAGCGTGGTGCTGGCCGCGGCAAATTCGTTGCTGCTGCTTCACGACGATGTGGGCTACGACACGTACTACGAAGTGCTGACGGGAGAGAAACGCGCAAACAAGGGGCTGATTAAGGAGCAACTGGACACGTTGAAAGACAGGAAAAAGATGGCGCAACTCGGATTCGAAGAAGGAATTGGGTTCATTCCGTTTGCCGGAATCGGCTACGAGGTTTTCAAAACGGTGACGAAAGACGATTCCTCGCCGCTGCGCGCCGCCGCGGCCAAAAAACTAGCTCAAGATCCCGAACCGGACGCCGCCGAAGCGCTGGTAAAAGCGGCCGGCGACAAAAACCTGACCGTGCGCGCCGCCGCGCTCGAAGCAGTTGCCTTACGCGGTGACCCGTCGCTCCTTCCCAAAATCAGCACGGCCCTCGATGACGACAAGGATCTGGTGCCCTTTACGGCAGCGGCCTGCGTGGTGCACTTAAGCGGCCTTCGCAAAAGGCCCGGCACTTCGAATGCTTCGAAACCGTAGACCCCTTCCTCCCCTGCCAATGTGAAATGGTTCAGAAAAACGGAGAGAAACTTCTTACCAGAAAGTGGTTCGGGACACGGCTTCGAAAGTCAGCCGCTTGTCCATGTCGAGCATTTGATTGCGGTACCAGGTGAGGCCCGCGAGGACGCTCCCCAGCAATGGGATGATCCAAACCGCGTTGATTGGACGCATGACGGACCATTGGTCTAATTCCGGGAGCCACGAGCTGAAAATATAAAAGCCAAACAGATAACCGACGGCGATCAAAGGAGAGTGACTCTCGAAGGACGAATACGGGCACGTAAACGGCATTTTGCGAAAACGGATCAGCAGGATTTCTGCGAGAACGAGCATGCATGCGCACCAGATTGCGGCGTGAAGCAGTGCGGTCACCCACCCCCAGAACGCCCATGTGACACCCAAGACGAGCGGTCCCAACCAGGCGACAGAAAACTCGAGCAGCACGCGCCTGGCTACCGAGCGGGCATCGTGCCGATCAGGGTCGAGCCAGAGCTGGAAAATCCAATTGGCCCTTAAGTCCAGCGGAATCTCGAACGCAAAACGAATGCCGACCAGGATACAGTAGCCCAGGATAAACGGGATGGACAGAAACTCCACCGGAGGCACGGTGCCGTGCCCGGAGGAAAAGTGGTAGGAGCCGTCCCCGAACATTTCCGCGGAAATCACAAGCGCAACCGCTAAGAAGCACAACAGCGTCTGAAGGTGCGCGGTGCTGCGCAGAAGACTCCGCGAGACAAATTGGTAACAGGCACGATGGGTGGATGAGCGGAAGGCCAGCTTGCGGGAAAAGGCCAGCGGAGACAATAGAGAAGAGATTCGAGTCATGGGACGGGCATCCGGCAGTTCCGGGAGGCGGAGGAAGGACCGCCGAAAACTGAAAGCGTAGGCGAGCGTGGCGGTGAGCAAGGAAACTCCCAGCGCGATCATCGCGGCCCGGGCCATGCCGGCAGCGAAGGTATCCTCCGCTCCGGCCCAAACGGTTCGCGCCACTCCCAAGAACGACACCGGGGGCAAGACCGCAACGCGATGCGCGTTGGTTACCGAGAGGCGCCCGAGCAAGTCGGGCACGGTGAGGCTGGTGGCCAGCAAGATCAACAGGGCGACCACCAAGACAAAACGAATCGCCAGCGAAACTCTGCGAAATGCCGAAGCCGGCACGAGCGCGGTCAGCAGCCCAGCCAGCGCGAAGACGGCAAAGAAACTAAAGACACTCGCGGCGAAGACGGCGGCAGCGTGTCCCGAGGCAAATCGCAGAAAGAGAGAAAGCGACGGCCGTGAGCCGACGACCGCTACGGGGAACAGAACGACCGACGCCGCATTCGCGACGATGGTGAACACGCCCGAGAGTGCCAGGAGGGCGCAGAGATTCGCAAAGAAGATAGCGCCGAGAGAAAGCGGCAAGGGAACGAGATTTGCGTAGTCCCGGCGGTCAAGAAAGATGGTGTCCCAGCGCCACAGAGCGGCGGCTCCCGTCACCGACACGGAAAGGACGATGAAAAGGTACTCATCGGGCACGGCGGCCTTGAAGGGGTCGAGGGCCCGTTGTCCGCGCAGGAATAGGATTAAGGAGCCATACTTTTCAAACATCAACAAAGAGACGAGCAGACCCGGCATGGCCAGGAGGATGAGGATTACGCCTACGCCGAGGTCGAGTTCGCCTGCTTCCGCGTCAGCTGCGCCGCGAAACATGCGGGTTGCAAAAAGCTCGACAAGGCAACCAAACGGCGATCGGCAAAATGCGCTATGCCGATCTTCCAGCCATTGCCTGGTTCGGGAAATCATGAACAGGCCACGACGCCGAGGATGTCGTTTACGATTTGCGTGATGTCGACGTCCTCGACCAGGTCCAGAAAGACATCCTCGAGCGAAGACTTCCCAATCTTTTCGCGAACCGCGGAGGTGGGGCCATGAGCGAGCACGTGGCCTTTCCGCAGGACAATCAAATGAGAGCAGACCTTCTCCACGACTTCGAGAATATGCGAGCAGTAAAAAACCGCCTTGCCCGCGGCGCTCAAGGCCTGGATCAGGCTCTTGACGATGAGAACGCTGGTGACGTCGAGCCCGGAAAGAGGCTCGTCCAGAATCAAGACGTCGGGATCGTCCATGAGGGCAGCGATCAAGAGGATCTTCTGGCGCATGCCTTTGGAATAAGAGCCAAGCGTAACGTGGCGATGCGGGCGTAGCGAGAAAAGCTCGAGCAGGGAGCCGATCTTTGCACGCTTCCGGGATGACGGCATGGCGCGCAGCGTCCCCACCATGTCCAGATATTCTTCTCCACTGAGGTGGGGATAAAGATTGGGTTCCTCGGGGACGTAACCGAGGATTTTTCGAAAAGCGATGAGATCCTTGTGAATGTTTTGATGATTGTACGCGACTTCCCCATACGTCGGTTCGAGGAGGCCAGTCAACATTTTGACCGTGGTGCTCTTCCCCGAACCGTTGGGTCCCAAATAGCCAAGAACTTGTCCCGGCTCGAGCGTAAAGGTCACATTCTCCACGGCCAGGACCGAGCCGTAAAACTTGCAAAGGTTTTTCGCCTCGAGCACTTTAACCTTCCTCTCACAGGCAGACCGTGTGCCGAGGTCGCGCGGTCATTCGGCTGCGGCGCCGAGCAGTTTTCTGTCCCGCAGTTCGCCACACTCGATCATGGATCGCCGATCGACTTCTTTCATGTAGGCCGGTTCAAGACTTGCCGCAGGCGGGAACGCCCGAGTCAGGGTCTCTGGGGGCCCCAGATAGAGCAAGGCGTCCGCTTGGTTGGCAAGGGGCGGGGCATGGTTCGCAGCAAGGTCTCCGAGAGGGGTCCCGGCCAGCTCGCAGAGAATCGAGGCATTTTGAGGGAGCTGGTGGAGGCGAACCAGCTCTTCGACAGGCGGCTGGAGCAGCCCTCGATTGTCCAGGAGAACCACATACGTAGAGCCGGGATAACGGGATTCGACGCGCGTGGTAGTGTCCTCGTTGCCGTTCCGGTCGTCGGACTTCGTCACATGATTCGTTCCCAAAACGACCAGGGCGCGGTGCCCTCTTCTCAAAACTTCGTTCACGATGACGTCGGCAAAGGAGGCGTTGCTGTCGGGAAGGGCTTCCCAGTCAGCATGGGTACGGATCCTCTGCCAATCGACGGCCGTGTCGCCTGCCAGCACGCGCAGACGGCGATTCGGCGGCAGGCCCTGATTGACGTCGCGGATTCGAGCAAGCCATTGAGCGTAAATCGGCGACTCCCACGAAGCCACCTTGGTCGTGTCGCGCCAAATGTGCCGGACTTCTTCGATAGGAACGTCTTCACCCGCGATGTAGCGGTCGAGTAAGCGCTGATTGTTGCGGCTGGCGAATTCGACGACGATGTCCTCGACGGTTTCCTGGAACTTTCGATCGCGGATCAATCGCCCATAGAAGTCGCCCGCAGGCTGTAGCCAATGGACTTCGCCAATCATCACCACGGGATGATGTTGGAAAGCGGCTACGATGCCTTGGATGGCATCAGCCACATCGCAGGGTTGCGTGTCCCCCTGCGACCCGGTGGGCCCTGTTTCCGTTTCTGAGGCTTCCACACCGTCTCCCGAAATGCTCGAGCAAGGCATGCCCGTTGGATGCCGATGCTTGATTACCTCCAAGACGCCGGGATTCCCACGGCGAAGAGTAGAAGCGAGCGCGGCTTCCTGAAAATGCCACCAGCCCGTCAGCAACAGGCAACTGGCCAACGCGCCAAACGCGATTTTCCAAACGCCTGAATCAAACGTCCACTGCCGGAGCAACGAAATCAAAACATCGGTGAACGGACCGGGCCCTTGGCCTCCGGATTCGTCGAAAATCCACAACATTTCCTCCGCGAACCGGTCCCGGAAAGCTGCCGGGTGCAGCCAGAGCAAGCACTTGTAGAAGGTACGCTTCATGAGGCCTTGCCCGATTCCGCGGTGCGCAGGTGCAACCTGGCTTCCCGAAGCACGGTTTTCAAGCGCTGGAGGTCTGCTTCGAGAACCCGTCGGCCAAACTCCGTCAGGCGGTAGTACCGGCGCGGCGCATCCCCTTTGCCGGACCGTGCCGTCGTTTCCCGCACCAGCCCGCGATCCATCAGCTTTTGCAGGTTGTCGTACAGAGTGCCGGAACCCAGCCGGTAGTGGCCTTCCGCTTGGCGCGCGACTTCTTTGATGATTCCGTAGCCATGGCGGTCTTCGCCGGCCAGGGCCAGCAGGATGTGCAGGGCCGCGGCTGATAGGGGCAGCATGGCGCTTAGTTCATCTTTCATAATCGTCTTCCGATATATCGCACTCCGACTACGGTGTCAAGGACCGGGAAGCAGCATCGCTCTACCCGCACAAATCGGGGTTCGCCGCCTCTGCTCTTTGGCGGCACTGGGGCAGCTCGTCACAGGGACGAGGCGACCACAAGACGAGCGATCGCCCGCCTTCCGGGCGGAGAGCGGCCCTTAGCGAGAAATGCCCAAAAAGGGCGCTTCAGTTTGCCGCCGCGGCGGCGGAAGGAAGCACGGAAATCTCCACGCTCGAGGGGTAACGTTTCGAACGATAAATGCGCTCGGTCGCTTTCTGATAGTCGGATTGCTTGGCTTCGAAAATGTTCGGAACGAACTTTTGCGGGTTGCGGTCGATCACGGGAAACCAGGTGCTCTGCACCTGCACCATGATGCGGTGGCCCTTCTTGAACACGTGGTTCGCGGTGTGCAAATCGATCCGGAAAGGCGTGACCACGCCAGGGGAGATGGGCTCCGGCTTTTCAAAGGAGTTGCGGAAGCGCCCGCGGAAAACTTCGTCGGCGATCATCAGCTCGTAGCCCGAGAGCTGCCATTTCTCCGGGTATTTTTCCGGATAGACATCGATGAGCTTGACGATCCAGTCGGCGTCGCTGCCGGTGGTGGAAGCGAAGAGTTTGGCGGTAACCTGGCCGGCAAGCGTGAGGTCTTCCTGGAGCTCGTCGGTTTGCCAAGTGCGCACGTCCGGGCGGCTGTCCACGAAGCGCTGATCCTCGACAAGCCAGGTGTACCAACTCCCGGGATGGTCTTCGGGATAGGTCATGTCGATCGGCCGGTGACGATAGGGCACGGGATGCGCGGGATCGCTCGTGTAGCTGTCAAAAGCCTCGGCGGATTCTTCGGTCGGAGGCTCGAAGGAGAGCTTGCCGTCTTCGTGAAAATAGAGCTTCTGGGCTTTCGCTTCGCGCGGAGGCCAGGAATCGAATTTCACCCAGGTCTCGCTGCCGGTCTGGTAGAGCAGCGCCTCTTTGAGAGGGAGACTGCCTTTGTCCTTCAACCAGTAAGCGAACCACGGCGCCTCGATGTTGCGGCGGAAATAGAGCGCGGTGTCGCTGCCGAAGGGAATGAGGCCAAGCGAATTGCCCGCGCCGCGTGCCCAGCCGCCGTGGTTCCACGGGCCAGCCACCAGATAATTCAGGTGGTCGGAGTCTTGCTTTTCCAGGATTTCGTAAATTTTCATAGGGCCGTAAGAATCTTCCTGATCCCACCAGCCGGCGACGTTCAGGTCGGGGACTTTCGGGCGCGTCAAAATGTAGGGCATGGCTTGCTGTTTCCAGAACGCGTCGTAGTTGGGATGCGTGACGAAGTCGTTCCAAGTGGGAAGCGTTCCGTGAATGTATTTCTTGTTGGCGTTGGAAAGCGCGCCGAGTTCGAGGTACCACTCGTAGGTATCGAAACGATCGAACTGAAACGAGAAGTTGGTCTTGTCGGTCTCCATCATCGTGGAGTATTCGAAGCCGTAGCTCAGGCGGAAAGCGCCGTTGTGGTGAAAGTCGTCGCCGAGAAACATGTCTGCCGGGGAAGCCTGCTCGGAGACGGCTTTGAGCGCCGGGTGCGGCTCGAGCATGCCCATCACCGTGAGCCAGCCGCCGTAGGAGATGCCCAGCAGCCCGACGCGACCGTTGTTGCGGGGAACGTTCTTGACCAGCCAGTCGATGGAGTCGTAGGTGTCCGTGCCTTCGTCGATGGCTTTGGGATCTTTGGGATTCCGCACCGGCCGCTGCATGACGAATTTGCCTTCCGAGCCGTAGCGGCCGCGAATGTCCTGAAAGACGAAGATGTAGCCCTCGGGAATCATTTCCGCGTAGCGGCCGAGTTTGCGGCTGTAGCCCTTTTCGTCGTCGGCGAGGCCGTAGGGTGTGCGTTCGAAGATGATCGGCAGCGGTTCCGAAGCGTCCTTCGGGGAGTAGATTTCGGTGTGAAGCTTGATGCCGTCGCGCGCGGGGATCATGGCGTCGGTTTTCTCGAAAACCTTCGAGTAGTCCGGGCGTTCTTGTTGCTCGGCGGCGGACAGCCCGGGCAGAAGAATAGCCAAAAGAACACAAACATACTTCCCTTCAAAACGAGTAAAGCGCACGGGTCTTCGGTCCTCCTTGCCTTAGTTCTCTTATCCCTCGGCTTTCTCGACCACGCAGAAGAGATTGCCGTCGGGATCCTCCAAGACCACGAAGTCACTCCCCGGTTTATACCGCCAGGGATAGCGCGTCGCCCCAGCGCCGATGAGCCGTTCGACTTCCCTCTGGCCATTGTCGGCGTAGAGGTCGAGGTGCAGCCTGCTTCTCTTGCCTGAACGTTTCTCCGACACGCGGTTCAAAGACAGGTTCGGCCCTTTCCCCTGCGGGTCACGAAGAACCACCCAGCCGCTCGTCGGAGGCTCTCTCGGAACGTAGCCAAGCGCTTGTCGCCAGAACGCGAGCATCTTATCGAACTCGTAGCATCGAATGACGATCGAGCCGATCTTCATTTCGCCGATTCCCGCAGCAAACCGACCGTTACTCTCGCGGCAGGATAGTACACGAAAGCGGGCCGCCTCTGTTACACTTGAAATGGTTCGACCGCACCTGAGAAGCGATCCAACGGGGAGAAATATCCGGGCTGCTGGTTGTTTCAGCAGCTATTTTTGTGTTTAGGGGCGTTGGCGCACTGGCGCCATCCAGAAGAGAAACCATGGGTCAAGAGATTCGAAACATTGCCATCATCGCCCACGTGGACCACGGCAAGACCACGCTGGTGGACGCCATGCTGAAGCAAAGCGGCATTTTCCGCGCCAACGAAGCGGTGGTCGAGCGGGTGATGGATTCGAACGAACTGGAACGCGAGCGCGGCATCACCATTTTGGCGAAAAACACCGCGCTCTTCTTCCGGGGCACGAAAATCAACATCGTGGACACGCCGGGGCACAGCGACTTTGGCGGCGAAGTCGAGCGCGCGCTGCGGCTGGTCGATGGCGTGGTCGTGCTGGTGGATGCCAGCGAAGGGCCGCTGCCGCAAACGCGTTACGTCCTGCAAAAGGCGCTGGCCGCCAAGCTGCCGCCGGTGATCGTGCTGAACAAAATTGATCGCGGCGACGCGCGCCCCAAAGAAGTGCTCGACGAGATTTACGACCTGTTCATCGATCTGGATGCGACCGAAGACCAACTCGATTTTCCGATTGTTTATACCAATGCGCGCGACGGCGTGGCGCACGGCGAGCTGGGCGGCAGTTCCAAGGATTTGCTGCCGCTGTTCGAAGCCATCGTGAAACACATCCCCGCGCCGCCGGGCGATCCCGCGAATGTGCTGCAAATCCAGGTGATGAACCTGGATTACAGCGAGTTCCTGGGACGGATCGCCATTGCGCGCGTGTTCCAGGGGACCCTGCGGCGCGGTGAGGAAGTCGGCGTCAGCAAGCTCGACGGGAAACTTCTGCCTACCACGATCACGAAACTTTTCACGTTTCGAGGGCTAGAGCGCGACGAAGCCGAAGAGGTTTCCGCGGGCGACATCGTGGCCATTGCCGGCGTCGAGGGCATTCAGATCGGCGAGAGCATCACGGATCTGGAGCGCCCGGCGCCGCTCGAGCCGTTGCTGATTGACGAGCCGACGCTGGCGATGATCTTCACGGTGAACAGCGGGCCGCTTTCCGGCCACGACGGCGAATATCTGACTTCCCGCGACCTGCGCGACCGCCTGCAAAAAGAACTGCTCACCAACGTTTCGATCCGCGTCGAGGACACGGACACGCCGGAGTCGTTTCGCGTGCTGGGCCGCGGCGAGCTGCAACTCGCGATTCTGATTGAGACCATGCGGCGCGAAGGCTTTGAATTGATGGTGGGCAAGCCGGAAATCGTGACGCGCACGGAAAACGGAACCAAGCTCGAGCCCGTCGAGCGCCTGGTGATCGACATTCCCGAAAATTTCATCGGCATCATCATGGAAACCATCGGCGGCCGCCGCGGCGAGATGGCCAAGATGAGCAATCACGGCTCGGGGCGCGTGCGGCTGGACTTCAAAATTCCCTCGCGCGGGCTGATCGGCTTGCGCAGCCAGTTGCTGACCGACACGCGCGGCACCGCGCTGATTCACTCGATATTCGAGGGCTGGACGGAATATGGCGGGGAGATGGCGCTGCGTCCCACGGGCGCGCTGGTAGCCGACCGCGCGGGAGTTTCGACGGCGTTCGCACTGTGGAATTTGCAGGAGCGCGGCGAACTGTTTGTCGGCCCGGGCGTGGACGTTTACGAAGGGATGATTGTCGGCGAAAACTCGCGCGAGCAGGACATGGACGTGAACGTCACGAAAGAAAAGAAGCTGACGAATATGCGCTCGTCTACCGCGGATGAAGCCATCCGTCTGATTCCGCATCGCGAACTGAGCCTCGAGCAGGCGATCGAATTCATCGCCGACGACGAGCACGTGGAGATCACGCCGAAAACCATCCGGTTGCGCAAGAAAGTTCTGCAGGCCAACAAGCGCCCGCGCCGCTGGCAGGAAATCCGCGCGAGCCAATCGGGCTAGACGCGGAGAGCATCAGCAGCGAGCACTTTCTCGAATTAGGTAATGGCTCTCGCAAGATTGCTTCTTTGCCGTTCTCGCCCGCCGCAGAAGAGCCACCACTCTATTTTCAGATTTCCAAATACCGCTCGAACCACCCGTCTTAGCGGGCCGATTTCCCGAGAAGCTCGTCCAGGTACTGCTTCCAGACGGCGGCGCGCGTGTGGGTGCCGTGGCCGCGGGTTTCGTCGGTAATGGGCAGAAGCACGAAGCGGCCGTTTTTCACTTTTTTGATTTCGCGTTCGGCGATGCCGAGTTCCGGAGGATTGATGAAGTCGTCGGCGGAATTGATGTACATCACCGGCGCGGTGATGGTCCGAAGCTCGGGTGAAGGGTTGTAGTTGCGGGAAGCGTCGACCGCGTATAAGAGATCGTTGGCATCGAGCGCGGCAAGGCGCGCCTTGAAATAATCATCCAGCCCTTTGTCCGCGGCATCGCGCGTCGGGTACGTTTTCTGCATGTACAGCGGGGCGCTCCCGGCGATCAACAGCAGGTCGAGGGCCGTGCGCAACGCCTGCTGCGGTTGCGCGGAGTACTCTCCGCTTTTCCATTCGGGATCGTTGCGAATCGCGTCCATCACCATTTTGCGCCAGATACGATTGCGCCCGGCGATCTCGATGGGCAGGCAGGCGAGCGGCATGAGCGCATCCGCAAAACCGGGAAAGGTTTCGCCCCAAACGAAGGAATGCATGCACCCCATCGACGTGCCCATGACTAGCCGCAGATGGTTCACGCCGAGGCCTTCGGTGAGCAAACGGTGTTGCGCGGCGACCATGTCGTCGTAGTCGTACTGCGGGAAGTGCGCGTGCAGGCCGTCGCTGGGCTTCGAGGATTTTCCGTGGCCGATGCCGTCAGGAAGGACGATGTAGTAGCGCGCGGCGTCGAGAAGCTGCCCCGGGCCGAAGAGTTCGCCCGCAAAAACGGGCGACAGGAACTGATGTCCGGTGCCGCCGGTGCCGTGCAAAATCAAAACCGCGTTCCTGACGCGGCCTTCGGCATCGCGCGCGGGCTTGCCCAGCGTGGTGTAATGAAGGCGCAGCTCCGGGAGCGATTCACCCGAGCGAAACTGGAAATTCTTCACGACAAAGTCGCCTTCGGTCGTGGCCGGGGCAGCCTGCTGCCCGGCGGCGGGCCATTCGCCGAAAAAAAACGCGGCAAACAAGCCCATGAAAAGTCGCAGGAAGAATCGGGACATGTCTCACCTCAAAGAAATTCGCTAGAAAGGCCAAGAATCTATCACAAACAACTGGGGATCGGATGGCGGGCGGCTCGCGAGGGAGTTCGGCAGTGGACCGTTTCACGCGAAACTTCCTTGCTTTAAGGCGCTTGGGTGCATAAACTGCCCCACGCCCGACAATCTCCCGCCCTCGGGGTGGTTCATGCGAAAAGCGTTGTTCCCGGCTTTCTGTGCGTTGCTGCTGGCTTCGCTCGGGTCCGCGCGTTGCCCGGCGCAGGACCGGCCGAAGCTCGCTCCCGAGGTGCGCGTGTTTGTCGAGGAAGACGCGCCGGTCGTTGCGTTCCTGCATGCGCGGGTCATCGACGGAACGGGCGCGGCCCCTCGCGCGGACCAAACGCTGGTCGTTCGAGACGGAAAGATCGCCGCGCTCGGCGCCGCGGCAAGCACGACAATTCCCGAAGGTGCCAAGGTGGTTGATCTCTCCGGGCGCAGCGTCATTCCGGGCCTGGTCGGCATGCACGATCACATGTATTACCCGTCGCCGGGCGGGCCGCCGCCACTTTACCCGGAGCATGCGGCAAGTTTTCCGCGGCTGTATCTGGCGGGAGGCGTGACTTCGATCCGCACGACGGGAAGCATCGAGCCGTACGCCGATCTCGAGCTCAAGCAGGATATTGATGCCGGCAAAGTGGCCGGTCCCAAGATTCATGTCACGGGACCGTACCTCGAAGGGCCGGGAGCCTTCGCCCTCGAAATGCATCAACTCAAGGATGCCGAAGATGCGCGCCGCACCGTGGAATTCTGGACCGCGCAGGGCGTAACTTCTTTCAAGGCCTACATGAACATCACCCCGGAAGAACTGGCGGCCGCGGTGAAGGCCGCCCACGCGCACCGCCTCAAGGTGACCGGGCATCTGTGTTCCATCGGGTTTCGCGAGGCGGCCGGTTTGGGCATCGACGACCTGGAACATGGCTTGGTTGTGGACACGGAATTCCTTGCGGAGAAAAAGCCGGGAGTATGCCCCAACACTGCCGCAGCAAATAAAGCCCTGCTTCCGCTCGAGGTCTCGAGCGGGCCGATTCACGATATGATTCGCGACCTGGTGGCCCACCACGTCGCGATTACCTCCACGCTGCCGGTGTTTGAGACCTTTGTCCCCAACCGTGCGCCCCTCGATGCCCGAGTATTGGATGCCATGCTTCCCGAGGCGCGCATTTCCTATCTTAGAAGACGCGCCTTGATCTCCGACGCAGCAGCGAAATCGGATTGGCCCGCGCTGTTCAAAAAAGAGTTGCAATTCGAACGCGAATTTGTGAAGCAAGGCGGTTTGCTGCTGGCCGGACTCGATCCCACGGGGTATGGCGGGGTGATCGCGGGATTCGGCGACCAGCGCGAAGTCGAGTTGCTCGTCGAAGCGGGATTCACGCCGGTGGAGGCGATTCACATCGCCACCGCGAATGGCGCCGAATTCCTCGGCGAAGGGGACAAAATCGGCGCGCTCGCAGTCGGCAAGCAGGCGGATCTCGTGGTGATTGACGGCGATCCGTCCGCGAATATCAAGGACATCGAAAGGGTAGACACCGTGTTTAAGGATGGCGTGGGTTACAATTCGGCAAAACTTATCGAGTCGGTCCGGGGTTTCGTGGGATTGCGCTGACACGGCCCGCCGGGAGCCCGCAACGAGTTGTAAATTCTTGGGTTTGACGACGGAGTGAGGTACAGTCAAGACTTCCGAAGCGGCATGCTTCGAGAGCCCAGCCAACCGGTTAAACGGGGCAGCGCCAGTAAATTCCTCTGCGCTCCAAAAGGAGATAATGAAATCCGTGAGTCATGTTCCGGGGGTAAACGGTGACGCAGTGCATCCCACAATTGCGGCGACGGCCACGGCGCTTCCGCCGCACACGATCACGCGCGACGACGTGAAGTATTACCTGGGCCGGGTCTTCGACATTCCCGAGCGGCGCGTGGAAGCGATGATGAGCATCGTGGATAACGCGCAGGTTCATACGCGACACTCCATTTTCCCCATCAACTACACTGTTGAGCCGCGCGCGCTCTCGAAAACGAACAACGAATACATCGAACACGCGGTGAAGTTGGGCCGCGAAGCCGCCGAAAAGTGTCTGGAACGCGCCGGACTCAAGCCGGAAGACATCGATCTGATTATCACCGTGTCTTGCACCGGCTTCATGATTCCTTCGCTCGACGCCCATCTCATCCACCAGATGGGCTTTCGCCCCAATGTGCGACGCATGCCGTTCACCGAATTGGGATGCGCCGCCGGGGCCATGGCTCTAGGCCGCGCCGCGGATTTCTTGAAAGCCCATCCGGGCGGGAACGTCCTGATCATTGCCGTGGAGCTGCCGTCGCTTACCTTTCAGCGCAAGGACATTTCCCAGGCCAATCTGATTTCTTCGATTTTGTTCGGCGACGGCGCCGCGGCGGTGATCGTTCGGGGGAATCCTGCGCCGGGACCAAAAATTCTGATTTCGGAGACCTACACGTTTCCCGATTCGCTTTTCGCCATGGGATTCGATCTGCGCGATTCCGGCTTCCATATTATTTTGGACAAAGAGGTTCCGGAAATGATCGGGGGAAAAATCCGCGGGCTGGTCGAGGGATTCCTCGAGCGCAATGGACGGAAACGCGAGGACATCAAGGGATGGATCCTGCATCCCGGCGGCGCGCGCTTGCTCGGCAATGTGGAAGCGGAGTTGGGTCTGTGCAAGTGCGACACGCAGCCCTCCTGGGACATTCTCGGCAACGTGGGGAACCTCTCGAGCGCCACCATTCTTTTCATCCTTCAGGAATGGCTTGAAAAGCGCCCCCTCAACGCCGGCGATTATGCTCTGGCCGCTGCTTTTGGACCCGGCTTCAGCGCCGAGTTTCTTTTGCTGCAATGGGCCTGAGCGCTTACCTTTACCTGGCTCTCCTGGCCGCAGTGGGCGTGCTCCGCCTCGTCGAACTGCGAATTTCGCGCAAACACCAGGAGCGCATGCTGAAGCAAGGGGCCATTCGTGTCCGCGAACCGCATTTCAAATGGATCGTCGCCGTGCACACCGGGGTATTGGTGGGCGCTGCACTAGAAGTCGTCCTGCTTCACCGGCCTTTTCTTCCCCTTCTCGCCGCGCCAATGTTTGCCCTGTTTCTTGCATCTAATCTTATGCGCTTCTGGGTCGTCCGCACACTCGGAGACCTGTGGAGCGTCGAGGTGATGGACTCCACGCGAATCGGTGTGGTGACCAAAGGGCCGTTTCGCTTCGTGCGGCATCCCAATTACACAGGTGTGATTCTCGAAATGATCTCGCTTCCGCTCATTCACACGGCATGGATCACGGCCCTCGCAACTTCCGCCGCTTATTCCATGACCTTGTCCACGCGGATTCGTACCGAAGAAAGCGTGCTCATGGCCAATCCGGAATACCGCGCGGCAATGGGCCACAAGCCGCGATTTTTCCCCGGTCTGTTTTAGAGAAAGATCCTCGCATGGGCCTGCGAATGCTGAGCCTCCTGTGCTTCTTCCTTTGGCAAACCGCCGCGGGCGTAAACGCGCAACCGATCGGAGATGCTGCGACGCCCGCGTTCGTGAGTGTGCCGGAACTGTCTTCGGGTTTTCGCCAGCTCTATATCCAGAAGTTCCCCGAAGGCCGCGCCCTGTTCGAGGCCTGGGCGTCTGAGCACCCGGACGAGCCCTTTGCACAGGTGGCCATCGCCGCCAGTTATCTCTTCGAAGAGTTTTACCACCAAGGCGTGCTGACCAGCGACTTCTTCTTGAACGAGAAAAAATTCCTTCACGGCATCGACGGCGAGCCGGACCCGGTGCGCATGGAGGGCTTTGAGCGAGCCATTGCCAGGGCGCGCGAACTAGCCTCACAGCGTCTTTCCAAGGACCCTCGTGACCCGGAAGCTCTCTACGCGCTCGCGCTCTCGGCGGGGATGGAATCGGACGCCGACATGATTCTCAGGAAGCACAATATGGATGCGTTACGAAGGCTGAAGGAGGCCAATACCCACGCCAAGGCATTGTTGGCCGAGCGCCCGGATGCGAAAGACGCTTATCTTGCCTTAGGGACTGCGAATTATATCATTGGGAGTTTATCGATGGGCTTTCGCGCCATGTTGTGGTTTGGCGGAGTCCATGGTGACAGGAAGCTTGGAATGCAGCAATTGGCGGAGGCCGCAGATGGAGGCCGCTACCTCGAGCCCCTTGCCAAGATCATGCTGGCCTTGGCAGCGCGCCGCGAAAAACAAAAGCCCCTGGCGCAGAAGCTTCTGCGCGAATTAACCGAAGAGTTCCCGGAAAGCCCGCTCTACTCCGCCGAGTACGCGAAAGCCATGGGCCGGCCGATCCCGGCATCCATGCATCCTTGACCATCTCCTCGGCGTGTTTTCGCGATTTGTGACAGTTGTCTTCTGAGGATTCCCACGCAGTAGATTCCGGATGCCCCACGGCTCCTCGCTGCTAAGTCTCCTGATTGCAACGGCGAAACCAGATGGTCACTTGGCTGACGAATTGCTCTCTACGTAGCTGGCAAAATCCGACCGTTTCCTTTCTTCCTCTCAAAGCAGCAAGGGGGGGACCAGTTATGCAGCTCAAGGCGTATCTCGAGCGAGCCGGCGCGGAACTCCAAAGACTTGTCAGCGCATCGCGGTCTTCAAAGATCGGATTGCAAGCAAAAGTTTCGCGTGACTCTGGAGCTGCATCGCCAGCTCTACTGTGTGCGCCGTACCGCTTCGCAGGTCTCAAACGGCGCGTCCAGAGCAGCTCGAGGATGCGAGCGACGGCCAACCTGGCGGGCTGCCTGTCGCCGGTTAGGAAGGAGGGTGTCATGAAGAAGACACGGAAATCGCGCGTGGGACCGCCAAAGAAAATCGCAAGGGTGAGCCAACAGATGGCCAGGCGTCGTCTGCGCCTGGCGCTCGCCGCCGCGGCGGAGAGCAAGAAGCCCGAGGGCCAAGCTCGGCGGCGTTGCGCGTAGTCTGTTTGTTTCTCGAGTCGCTGCCAAAGCGGGCGGGGTGGAGCGGAGTGCTCCATCCCGCATTTTGATTTGCATCGACTGACCGCCCGCCCAGTCGAAGACTTTCCGAAAAACAGGGCCAGATTCCCTTCGAATGGTCTAGAATTCCGCAATCCAGCGCCGTGTTTTCTCGACGGTCACCTACCACAAGGCGGTGAAACATGTTTGAGCGCGATCTACTCAAAGGCCGGACTATTGTTCTCACCGGCGGCGGCACCGGGCTCGGTCGCTCCATGGCTCTGCGGTTCGCCGAATTGGGAGCACGCCTTTTCCTGGTGGGCCGCCGCGAGGACCCTCTTCGCGAAACGTGTGAAGAGATTGCCAGACCGGGCGGGCTAGCCGCCTATGCCACCTGCGATGTTCGCGACTACGGCGCTGTGGAGGCAGCCGCGGCCAAAGCGGAGGAGCAATTCGGAGAAATCAATGCGCTTGTCAACAACGCCGCCGGCAATTTCATTGCCCGCACCGAAACGCTTTCGCCCAACGCGTTTAACGCGGTTGTGGGTATCGTGCTGAACGGCTCTTTTCACTGCACGCAAGTTTTCGGCAAGCGCTGGATCGCCCGCAAGGTGGCTGGGAATGTGTTGAACATCGTGACCACCTATGCGGCAGCCAACTGCGGCTCGGGCTTTGTCGTGCCCTCGGCTTGCGCCAAAGCGGGGGTCTTGGCCATGACCACCTCGCTGGCGGTCGAGTGGGCCAAGCATCACATTCGGATCAACGCCATCGCCCCGGGCCCTTTTCCAACCGAAGGCGCCTGGTCGCGCCTGATGCCTTCGAAACAATTCGAGGAACACGGCAAAGAAAAGCACCCCATGAAGCGTTTTGGACGCCACGAGGAATTGGCCAACCTCGCCGCCTTCCTGCTCAGCGACATGGCCGAGTACATCAACGGTGAATGCGTGGTGATCGATGGCGGGCAGTGGCTGCGCGGTGCCGGAGAGTTCAACGACCTGCTGCTTCTGCCGGAAACCGCGTGGGCAACGATGGAAGCCGCGCGCCAGAAAAAATCCTAGGGCCTGATGCCGATCACTGCGGGAGGCTGCGTTTTCGCAGCTCGACGCGCAGCTTCACCTCGCCAATGACCTGCCCGTTGGCTTCGGCCCGGACGGTGACCTCCTGGGGCTCGGCCTTTTTTCCGGCTTTATCAGCGGGTGCCGGCAAATTCACGTCCACCCGCGCGGCGGAGGTTTGTCTGGCCGCTACTGTAAATTTTCCCGTGCCATTTTCCGCAGTCCATCCTGCCGGCAGCGCGGCAGAGAGCGTGACTTCCTGTGCCTTGGCGGTCTGATTGCGAATCCGCAGGGGAATCACCAGTGTTCCCGGCCCTTCGAGGGCGATCTCGGGCGGCTCGGGATGCGGCAAATTTGTGAGACCGTGGGCGCGGCGGAATTCGCCGTAAAAACTCCACGGCCCGCCAAGCTCGACCGACAAATCCGGCCTAGGAGGTTCGGCGGACGTTTCGGGCCGCGCGTAAGGAATCGCGCCCGGCGTGATGCCTTCGAAAATGTCTGCGGTCACGCTGCCTCCTACCAACGTCTTGCCGAGGACGAAATGCTGGTCTTCTCCCCAGCCATCTTCCGAAGTAGCCGCCTTTTCGATTTGCGCTTCGTCCATCTGCGCGATCTTGTCAAGGTAGGATTTGGCTTGCGTCTGATGAGCACGAAAAGCATCGAGCGCCATCCGCCAGTACGGCTTGTTGCTCAGTTTAGAGACTTCCTTCACCGAGTAGCTCGGACCTTTCCCGCGGAAAATATCCTCGCGGTCCGCATCGGGAAAGTAGTAGATCTTTTTCACCTGCCATGGCCGCAGGTTTTCGAGGAAGGGTTCAAGCCGCTTCATCGGACCGGCAAGCTGCTCGGGAAATACCGCCGGATTCCCCGCCAGATCAAAGGCTTCGGTGGCCAGCACACCGGAAGCCTGATGGTCACCATGATCCTCGCCCATAAACGTGCCCGGCAAAAAGGTAAGAATGACTTCCGGCCGCGTCAGGCGCACCAGCCGCACCATTTGCTCCAGAGTTTCTCCGTGACCCCAATGTGCCAGTGACACCAAAACGTCCTGCGTCGCCGTATCCTTCCCGCTGAGAAACCACACGTTGTTGATGCCCAGCGTCTCGAGCGCATTGCGCGCCTCGATCTCGCGCACGTCACCGAGCGCCGCCGCCTGCTCGGCTCCCGCTTCGTCCGAACCGCTGCTCCCGCGCGTAGCAAAAACCACCGCGACGCGTTTGTGCTCGTCAAGTGCGCGCGCGAGATACGGCGTCACCGCGGCTTCGTCATCGGGATGCGCCACCACCACCATGATGTCCGCCTTGTAGCGTTCATCCGCCTGCGGCAGCGGCTTCCCCTCCTGCGCATTCGCCGCCGACAGAAGAGCGGTTAGAAACACGGTTGACACAGCTCCGGCAAATCGAAGCATCGGTGATCCTCTTAAAAACGAATTTCAGGGGGCCAGCGAATCTCTGCCCCTGCTTGACTTCGACGGTAGTCGCAATCATGAATGGATGCGCCATCGAGGCCTGAAGGTACTTTGCCTCATTTCGTGCGGGCATGGCGTGTCAAATGGGGTAGAAAAAGGACAGCCACCGGACAAGCTCATGGCATGCCGGTCAAGCCAACACATCGCCCGGCGCTGCCGGCCCATCTTCCCTATCCGGTCGTGGCCCGCTACTCCGGAAAGGGCGATCCCAAGCAGACGGAGAGTTTCC
>DATAIH010000198.1:0-9029 GCA_036262755.1 Candidatus Acidiferrum sp. | reverse complement strand
CCCCCCCGTTTGAGCCGGACCGCTGTTCGCGGTGGGGGCGGAGCGCGCTGCAATTCTGCAGGATAGCTTGCTGCCCTGCGCCGGCAGTGAAGTGTCGCGAAACAAAAGTGAGTCCTGCCGCAAGACCTTCGCCTTTTTTCGCTACGACGTGCACTGTGTTTCCTAAGACGTGCGCCCATTCGCCCTGATCCTGCTCAGGGCACATCAGGGCGACCTCCACGCTTGTCAATGACGTTGCCAACGCGAGGGTATCTTCCGAGGGCCGGCGATACAGAGTACTCGCTTCGGAAACCATTGCCGCGGCTTCGTTGGCGTACGTCAGCAAAACGGAACCTTGTCGCGTTGAGGAAACTCTTTCGCCCGCGCAATCGAATGATCGCACTCCCAAAGTCACGGCGGAGCGCATTAGGAACAGCCGCCCCGCAGCGGCGCGAAACACTTGCGGGCGAAAGTCCTCGAGCTGCGCCATCATCGGATTATGCACGGAAACGCTTCCTTCGAAATAGGGATTGACAGCCGTTCATTTAACCGGAGCACATAAATCGACGTCGCGACCGCCATTCCCGTTACGCCGTCGATGCGGCGCGTTTGATCGGCGAGAGCGATCGAGTCGGCACGCTCGAGCCAGGCCGGCTGGCCGATGTGGCCGCCTACCGCCGCAATCCGATCAGCATTCCCGTCGACGAGCTTCGCTCCTTGCGGCCAGCGTTCACGATGGTCGGCGGGCACATCATCCCGACGGGAGCCCGGAAGCAAAGCCCCGCTTCGGCCAAGACACGGTAACGAGCGCCATTCGACAAAAAGCTGTCAGCATTCAGGCCAGCTGTGGCGTTCCCTGTTGGAGGCATCCCGGCACCTGTCACTTCTGACAGGTGCCCAGCTTCGGAGTGGCCGACACCATTGGGGTGGTGCATCAGCGTCGGAAGTTCGACGCTGAAGACGAGCGGCTCCTGAGCGGTCTCGCATCAAACTATATCTCGGTTCCCCACAATTCCCTCGTGTCTTTGATCGCTCCTTGGCTGTGTTCTGGATGAGCCGTATTGATGACGGAAATTAGGACATTCTGCCGGGAAAAAAGGCAATTGCCATGCACGGTGTTGAAGGTCAGGTGAACGGCGCGAGGAAATGTGAGCCGTGGGAACGACTGGTGGCGGACGCCGCTCCGTGCGATCACATCGTACAGCTCTATCAGGACCAGGATTTTCTCAACCGCGCCGTCTGCCGGTTCGTCGCCGCCGGTCTCGTGAACGGAGAGGGCATCATACTGGTGCCAACGCTCACCCACTGGAACGCCTTCCGCCCACGCCTCGAGGCCGAGGGCTTGGATGTGCGCGCGGCACGGGAACGCGGACAGCTGTCGGTGGTTGACGCCGACGAACTCCTGCCTCGCTTCATGCGGGATACCATGCCGGATTCGCATGTATTCAATGGCGTATTCGAGGACGTCGTTAGACGGGCGCGCGCTAGAGGGAGTTACCAAAAAGTGCGTGTGTGGGGGGAAATGGTCGATGTCCTGTGGGAGCGTGGGGACGTCGCCGCCTGCATGAACCTCGAGGACTTGTTCGATCAGCTTGGCAAAAGAATTGACATCGCGATCTTCTGCTCGTTCCTGATGGATAACTTTAACGGAGACGTTCATGCGCGCCTGTTGCCCAGGCTCGGGACGAATCACTCTCACCTCATCCCAGTGGAGGACTACGCTCGGCTGGAGCGTGCCGTAGCCGATGCGCTCCGGGAGACGGTCGGCCCGGACGAAGCCTGTGTCCTTGAGAGTCGGCTGCTCTCCCGCTATCAGCCGCCCTTCAACATGCCGCGCGTCCAAGCATTGCTGCTAGCATTGCGTCAGTTTCTCCCGACAGTGGCTGATCCCGTGCTGCAACGAAGCCGCAACCTGTACACTGCGTCCGGGGCCGCCTCATGACGACCCAAAGCGTTACGCCCAACGGCGCCTGGACCGATTTCCAAGGCGTCAGGTGTGACGGCACGGCCGCAAACACGGCTACGACCGATCTAATCAGCATCCTTGATACGGTTGAAGTTCCCATCGTCGTCCTGCGACGCGACTTTATGCTCGTTTGGTTCAATAAGCCGGCGGCGGATGTGCTTCGCTTCTCGCCATCCGACATTGGTCGGGCGTCCCGCGATATCTCGGTGCTCGCTGGCTTTCCCCGTCTCGAAGAGCAATGCAGCGAGGTGATCGCAAGCGGAGTAGAATCCCGGGCCGATTTTCGCGACGGGGATAAGTGGTTCGTTATGCGGATTTCCCCCTACACACAAGGCGATCGGCAGGTCACCGGCACCGTGTTGACGTTTACTAATGTTACTGCGTTCCGCGCAAGCATCGATCAGGTCGTCTACGAGCGCGAATGCACCAAGGCGATCCTCGACACGGTTGCCGATCCTCTCGTGGTGCTGAGCGCTGACCAGCGAATCCAGTCGGGCAATCGCGCTTTCTACACAATGTTCCTTGAACTTGCCTCGCTGCTCACGCAGCTCAAAGAGATGCTTGCTGGTAGTCATGCCTTCCAGCCCGTTGAGGTTGATCACGTCTTTCCGGGAGAGGGGCAACGGAGGCTGATTCTTGACGCCCGTCCGTTGTCTTTGCCAGGCCATTCAGAGCGTAGGGTTCTGGTGACTTTCCAGGACATCACCGCGCGCAAACAGGCGGAAACAGCCAACGATTTGCGTGCCATCGCGGAACGCAAAGAAGAGTTGCGGCGCAGCGAGGCATTTCTTGCAGAGGCTCAACGCCTTAGCTTAACCGGCAGCTTCTCCTGGCGAGTGACCACAGACGAAATCAAGTGGTCACAGCAGCTCTATCGCATTTACGAGTTTGACCAGGGTATGCCCGTGACGCTCGAACTGATCCGTACCCGAGTCCATCCGGAAGACCTCACCTTGTACGAAAAAATGGTCGAAGAGGCACGAAACGGCGGCCACGACTTTGAATGGCAGTACCGCTTGCTGATGCCTGACCACTCGATCAAGTTTCTGCATGCAGTCGCTCATGCGACCCGGGACCAGGATGGCCAACTGGAGTACATCGCGTCCATTCAGGATGTTACCGGGCGCCGCCTGTCGGAAGAGGCACGCGATAGGGCTCGATCGGAGCTCGCAAAGGTTGCCGGGCTGATGAGCCTTGGAACACTCGCAGCATCAATCGCCCACGAAATCAACCAGCCGCTGTCCGGCATTGTCACCAACGCCAGCATCTGTCAGCGGATGCTGGCCGCCGCGCCTCCCAACATTGACGGCGCTCTCGAAACGGCGCGTCGAACGATTCGCGATGCCAACCGCGCTTCTGAGGTGATCGCGCGGTTGCGTGCGCTCTTCAGCAGAAAGGATACCGCGACCGAATCGGTCGACTTGAATGAGGCCACGCGAGAAGTGATGGCGCTGTCGTTGAGCGGACTTCAGAGAAACCAGGTGGTCGTGCGGGCGGAGCTTGCCGAGGATCTCCCGAGCGTCACGGGCGATCGTGTCCAGCTCCAGCAGGTCATCCTGAACCTGCTCCGCAACGCGTCGGACGCAATGAGCACGGTCGACGATCGTCCAAGGGAGTTGTTGATCAGAACGGAACGAGATGAGGACGATCGGGTGCGCGTTAGCGTGAAGGACATGGGGGTCGGCTTCCAACCTCAAGCTGCGGACAGGCTCTTTGAAGCCTTCTACACAACGAAAAACGATGGTATGGGAATCGGATTGTCGGTCAGCCGCTCCATTATTGAGGCGCATCGCGGGCGCCTATGGGCCAAAGCGAATGATGGTCCGGGAGCTACATTCTCCTTTTCTATTCCCTGCAGATCTGCGGGCATTACGGGCGACAGTCATCGCTCGGTTCAAATGCCTTGCGTTACGGATGCGGCGTGAAATACGCGGAGCGGTCAAAAACCCGATACCAAAGGACAATGGACACGCTCCACCACGTGGCCCATTCTCAACGTATGAAGTCCCGTCAAAAAAGGAGCGCCATCGAGCCTTCACTTGTGACCGTCGTTGATGACGACGAATCGGTGCGCGAATCATTACCCGACTTGCTACGGGAGTTCGGTTTTGCAGCCCGCGCATTCTCGTCGGCGGAAGAATTCCTCGCCTCTCATTGCGTTGGCGAGACCAGATGTCTGATCCTCGACATCGCCATGCCAGGGATGAGTGGGCCGGAACTTCAGCAGGAGTTGAAACTTCGCCGGCGAGACATTCCGATCGTCTTCATCACCGGTCAACGAGATGAGACCGTTCGCCCGCGAGCACTCGAACAAGGTGCGGTGGAGTGCTTGTTCAAGCCGTTCAGCGACACGGCGCTGCTTGAGGCGCTTACTTTGGCTCTTCGAGTAGATTGAGCGACCGGCTGCGATCTTGCCCCTTCGGGAGACACAATGAATTTCGCGCGCGCACTCGGCCATGAAGCGGGGTCATCACCGATGTCGCCCGCCATACCTATCGTGTTCGTTGTCGATGACGACATCTCCGTGCGCGAATCGCTGGAAGCATTGATCCGCTACGAAGGCTGGCAGCCGGAAACATTCGCATCCGCACAGGAATTCCTCACCCGCCCACGAGTCCTCGTTCCAAGCTGCCTCGTGCTTGACGTTTCTCTTCCTGGCCTCAATGGTCTCGACCTGCAGAAGCGTGTCGCTGTCGAACGCACTGACATGCCAATTATCTTTATCACAGGCTACGGTGACGTCCCAATGTCGGTCCAAGCGATGAAGGCCGGAGCTGTCGAATTTTTAACCAAACCCTTCACAAATAATGTGCTCTTGAGTGCCATTCGGCAGGCGATCGAACGCAGCCGGGTTGCTCTTCGCCACGAGATCGAGATGCGTGAGCTCCGCAACTGTTACGCTTCCCTTACGCCTCGGGAACGGGAGGTTATGGCGTTAGTAGTCGCAGGGCTTTTGAACAAGCAGGTCGGTGGCCGGCTCGGAATCAGTGAGATCACCGTGAAGGCCCACCGAGGCCAAGTCATGGAAAAAATGAAAGCCAACTCTTTTGCAGATTTGGTGAAAATGGCGGAGAGACTTCGCCTGCCCGCTGCACCGGGAGCCTAACACTCGGTCGAACATTCGGCTTCGCGAAATCGATGCCGATTGCTCCGCGGGTTCGACCCCATCCGGGGTTGGCCTACGGCCACCCAATCGGTAGGGAACGCAGAAGAAATCGAACGGAACTCCTCGGGACGCCAGGGTCGCAGCCTATGTTTCGCTCCATCTTCGCTGTCCGATGGCTAGCGGTATGTATCCACGGGCCGGTGTGCTGACTTTCCATCGTCAGCGCCGGCCATTTCTTTGTTTCTCTTTTCGATCAGAAATCCATTTCGCGCTGCCTGTAACCTCCGTTCTAACTGCCGGCGGAGATGGCGCCTCGCGTGGAAGGTGCGCGCTTTGACCGCAGCCACGCTCAGGCCGAGGTGTCGAGCCGTTTGTGCACTTGTGAGGCCTTGCAATTGGCGAAGAACCACGGTGCGCAAACTCTCCCGAAGCTGTGAAATCGCGTGGAAAACAACGCCGCGAAGTTCATTCTCTGCGAGAGTCTCTTCGGGCGTCGGCCCTTTGTCCGCGAGATCGAAGGCAAAAGACTCATGATCGTTATCGCTGTCGCCTTCAAAAAGTGCCGTGTTTGTGCGCCGCCCACGAAGCATCATCAGTGCTTCATTAATAGCTATGCGATTTACCCAAGTTGAGAACTTTGAGTCTCCGCGAAATCTGGCGAGATTTGTGAAAGCGCGCTGAAAAGAGCGTTGCGCCGCGTCTTCTGCGTCTTGTTGATTGCGAAGAATCCGGAGGGCAATGTGATAAATCTTCAGGCGATGGCGCTGGTACAGTTCTCCGAAAGCGCTCGAGCTGCCCGACTTTGCTTCCGCAACGAGCAGGCGTTCGTCGTTCGCTGCATCGTTGGGCATGCTGTCTTGCAGGGTTTTGGGACCTCTTAGTATTGGTGTAGCCTTTTGAACACCCATCGTGTTTTGCCTTCCTTTCTCATACCCTGTGCACAGCACTGCGCATTTCGTCCCCTGTGCTACCAGCGGCCAGCGTGAGCACCACCGTCCACGTGGAGCACCTCTCCGGTTACTTGATCGGCTTCTGCCAGGTAAAGAACAGCGTCGACCACATCTTGCACCGTGCCGATCTTTCCCAGCGGCTGCAGGGTCCGAAGAAAATCCTTGGGATCATCCTTGTGTAGGGGCGTGGCGATGGTACCGGGAGCAACGCCGTTGAACCGGATACCTTCACTCGCGTACTCAATTGCGAGTTCACGGGTTACTGTGTTCAAGCCGCCTTTCGTAATCATGGAGACCGACGCATTCACGCCAGCAATCGGGTTATCGGCAAGCGCGCCCGTGATGGTCACAACGCTTCCCGATTTCCGCTTAAGCATCTTTTTCACGGCGAGCTGAGTGATATAGAGGAATTCCAGCAGGTTGACTGAGGCCAATGCATGGAAGTCGTCGGTAGTAAAGTCGGTGAAGGGCTTGGTGTAGAAGATTCCGGCGTTATTCACCAGAACGTCGATCGTGCTGAAGTGCCTCATCGCTGTGTGAGCTCTCTGTCTGAACCAGGCGCGCGACCAACATCGCGATTAGGCCAGCGCCAGCGAGGAGTAACAATTGGACGAAAGTATCGGCGATACCTTCGTATCGGCAGCTGCCACGGTGTGCCTTTGCCAACCGCCCGGACGAAGAACGTCAGGCTGCGGCCGAGTGGGTGAAGGCCAAACCGTTTGTGGCCTCCGATCGGCTCGGTGACAACAGTCGTGCAGTCAAAGAGGCGGCACTGAAAACGACCCATCCGGTTGCCTGACAGATGCATCGTGCATGCCGCCAAAATTGACTCACACAGCAAACCTCATCGACTACGCCCGAGCAAGGGACAGGTGGGACCGAGAAGATCGGCCCGTCGTCGACGATTTTCCTCGCGCCGCAACGCTTGCCAACCTGCTGTCTGGCCGGGAAATCTCCGTGCGCCGTGAAACGGCGCCGATCCACAGTGGCTGAACACCCGACCCGGGAACTGCTTCGCTGGGTCAGAGGTCAGTCTTCGGGGATCAAGAAGAATCGCATGCCGCTCGGGAGCCAATTGGACGAAAGTAGGGGCGATACCCCCGGTCCTCCGTCTAATACCAAAGTCCAATTGTTTCGGCTCCGCGCTTTTGCTGTCATCGTTGCAGCACATTCCATCCGATCGTAGGAGCGTGACGTGATGCTTCCCGAAAAGGAACCTCACAATGAGACTCGAAACGGCACGGAACTCCGGCAAAGCCCGCACCAACCAAAAAGCTACTTGTGAAGGTCCCTGCCTGCCAGCGCGGAACAGCAATTGAAGAACCTTGGCATCCAGTTACCGCCGCCTGACGGGTTTTCGATATTGACTAAGAATCGACAGGAGGATTTATGGCCACAACGAAAGTCGCGGTAGCACCAATGAAGGCGGCACAGATTCCGAAGCCGGGAGCCGATTTCGAGATCGTCGAGCGCGAGATTCCGAAGCCGGGCGCAAGAAAGGTGCGCATCAAGGTGCAGGCCTGTGGTATCTGTCACAGTGATGTGCTCACGAAAGATGGCTTGTGGCCCGGCATTCAGTACCCACGTGTACCAGGTCACGAAGTCGCGGGTGTCGTCGACGAACTCGGTGCCGACGTTTCCGAATGGAAGGTTGGCCAGCGCGTGGGTGTCGGTTGGCACGGCGGCCAGGACAACACGTGCGTCGCGTGCCGGCGCGGAGATTTCCGCAATTGCCAGAATCTCAAAATCCCGGGCATTAGTTACGACGGCGGATACCAGCAATACATGGTGGCCCCCGTCGAAGCACTGGTACCCATACCGGGAACTCTAAAGGCCGTTGAAGCTGCGCCGCTGCTCTGTGCCGGAATCACTACCTTCAACGCGTTGCGCCACAGTGGGGCGATGCCCGGCGACCTGGTTGCGGTGCAGGGAATTGGCGGGTTGGGCCACCTCGGTATTCAATTTGCGAACAAGTTTGGTTATAGGGTCGCGGCCATCGGGCGCGGTTCCGAAAACGCGACGCTCGCAAAGAAACTGGGGGCAACTGTGTACATCGATAGCAAATCCACGAACGCACCTGAGGAATTGCAAAACCTGGGGGGTGCACAGGTGATTCTAGCGACAGCGCCGAGCTCGAAAGCGATGTCCGAACTGATCAACGGTCTGGGGCCGAACGGCAAGCTCATGGTGGTAGGAGCGACATTTGATCCCATCGAGGTCACACCAATGCAGCTCATTACTGGGAGCCGAACGATTCAAGGCTGGGCCGCGGGAACCGCAGCCGATTCCGACGATACTCTGCGCTTCGCCGAACTAGCCGGCGTCCGTACCATGATTGAAACCTATCCGCTTGAAAAGGCCGACGGGGCTTACGCGCGCATGATGAGCGGCAACGCCCAGTTTCGCGTCGTTCTGACCATGTGAGGTTGGCCACCAGCGTAATCGAGAGAACATTGAGAGCGCCGGTAGTCACTCGCCGGAGCCCAGGTGCAACCGTCCATACTCGGCGTGTGAACGCGACTCGTCTACCACCCTGCTACTAAGGTATTGCCAATACCTTCGTCTAATTGCTTGGCCCCTCCGATTTTGGTGTCATCGCTTCATCAAGACCGATTGAATCGAACATGCGCAAGGAGTTTTGCGCAACAGGGAGTCCACCATGAGTCACCCCGAGCAATCAAAGGGGACCCAAGTGATCAGGTATAAGTACGCCGCCGGCTACAGCAAGACGATTCTCTATCGCGAAGGGGGACCGGCCAACGCACCTACGATTCCTTTGCTCCACGGCTTCCCGACCTCCTCCCATATGTTTCGCGACCTCATTCCGGCTTTGACCGACAGGTACCACGCGGTCGCGCCTGATCTGCGCGGCTATGGCTTCTCGGATTTCGCCCGCCTTGAGAGCCCATCATCCATGGGCGGTCTTCCAGGCGATTCGGTGCGCGCTATGGTTCGCTCGCTAGACCGCGTTTTCGTGAAAGTGCACTTACGGGCACGCCGTTCGATGCGACGCGGCAGGTGATTCGTT
>DATAIH010000197.1:0-3544 GCA_036262755.1 Candidatus Acidiferrum sp. | reverse complement strand
CTGTTCCCTGCCGCCCCTGCTCTCGGAACCCTACCGGACGCAAGTCTGGATCGCCGGGTGCCTTGGGTTGAGGGCAAGCGAGATCATGCCGCTGAAATGGTCGGACCTGGACGTCGATGACCGTTCCCTGCTTGTTCAGCGCAGCATAGTCCACGGAAGAGGCTCTGACGTAAAAACGGAGTATTCCAGGGACCGCGTTCCTCTCGATCCGGCTCTGGTCGACATCCTGCTCGCACACCGTCAACGCTATCACCACACGGAGGAGGATTGGCTGTTCGCCAATCCAGCAACAAATAGACCCTATCACCAGGACACGATCCAGCAGAACCATATTCGCCCGGCCGGCAAGGACGCCGGTCTCGGCGATAGAATCGGCTGGCACACGTTCAGGCACAGCTACCGGTCATGGCTGGATGACACGGGAGCGTCGACAACCGCCCAAAAGGAGTTGATGCGCCACGCCAGTATTCAAACGACGATGGATGTATAAGGGAAGGCCATGTCGGACCTCGGGGGACGCTCAAAACCGGCCAATGAGGGACGGCTGAAAACCGGCCAACGGAGTTGATAGCAGGACATTGACCGCGGCGGGGGGATTACCCTCCGTCGATGTGAATGTCTTGAACGAAGAGAAACAACAACAGGTCATTGCGCTGGGGCGACTGGGCTGGTCGTTGCGGCGCATCGAGAAAGAAACCAAAGTTCGGCGAGAGACGGCTGCGGCCTATCTGAAAGCCGCGGGCATTACTGTCCGGCTTCCAGGCGCGTGGGGACGCCGTCCACCGGCAAAACCGGCCAACGAGGTGTCCCCCGACTCTGGGCCAGTGGGTTCAAAACCGGCCAACGAGGTGTCCCCCGACTCTGCGCCGACGGGTTCAAAACCGGCCAACGAGGTGTCCCCCGACCCTGGACCGGTTGTCGAGCTCACCCGAAGCCCGACGGCGAGCGCATGCGAGCCCTTCTTCGATTTCATCGAACTCTCGCTCAGCAAAGGCCGCAATGCCAAGGCCATCTACCAAGACCTGGTGGACGATTATGGCTTTACTGCGCGCTATCAGAGCGTAAAGCGCTTCGTCCGCCAGTTGCGCGGGCCGTTGAGTCCGCAAGCCTGCGCGGTCATTGTCACAAAACCAGGTGAAGAATCGCAGGTCGACTACGGCACCGGCCCCATGGTGCGCGACCCGCGAACCGGCAAGTACCGCCGCACCCGGTTGTTCGTACTCACGCTCGGTTACAGCCGCAAGGCCGTGCACCTGCTCACGTTTCAGTCGAGCACACGGATCTGGGCGGAATTGCATGAAGAGGCTTTCCACCGCCTCGGGGGCGCGACGCGAATCGTCGTCCTGGACAACCTCAGCGAAGGCGTACTGAAGCCGGACATCTACGACCCGGCACTGAACCCGCTCTATCGTGATCTGCTGGCCCACTATGGTGCCGTCGCTCTGACCTGCCGGGTGGGCGACCCGGATCGCAAAGGTAAAGTCGAGCGCAGCGTCGGATACGCCAAAAACACGCCGTTGAAAGGATTACGTTTCGAGAGCATGGCAGACGCTCAGTCCTATCTGGACCGCTGGGAGCAGAACTGGGCCGACAGGCGCATTCACGGCACCACCAAACGCCAGGTTGCCGCCATGTTCAACGAGGAGAAGCCAGCACTGCTGCCACTGCCCCTCGAGTTGTTCCGGCATTATCAGTTCGGTAATCGGCAGGTGAATCTAGATGGCTGTGTGGAGGTCGACGCCGCCTTCTACAGTACGCCGCCGGGTTGGATCGGCCGTACCGTGCAGGTGCAGTGGGACGGCCGAGTGGTGCGTGTGATGGATCCTTTGACCAGCGAACTGCTTCGCGAACACGCCACGCAGAGGCGCGGCGACTACCGCATCCCGGACGAAGACCGCCCTGTCAAAGCGCCGCGTTCCACGCAGCAACTGCTCGCGCGCTGCCACGCCAGGATCGGTGCGCACGCAGGATCACTGGCCGAACAGTTATACCGACGGGACGGAGTTGTAGCCATCCGCCGCATTCAGGGCCTGCTCGGCTTGGCTCGTAAACACGGCGTAGCCATAACTAATGATGCGTGTGCCGCAGCGCTGGAGATCGGCCTCCCCGAAAACCCTTACCGTTTCGTCCGCCGCTGGCTCGAACGCCGGCCGCAACTGACGCTTCGTCAGGTGGACCCCATCATCCGTCAGCTCACTCTCTACCGCGATTTCATCGACGGCAAGACTCAGAAGGACCAATCCGAATGAACCTCATCGAACTACAACGCTCCCTACGCCAGCTCCGCCTCGGCGGCATGGCCAACGTACTGGAGACCCGATTGCGTCAGGCGCAAGCCGAACCCATGGCGCCTATCGATCTGCTCTCTATACTGATCGCCGACGAACTCACGCGCCGCTCCGACCGCTTGCTGGAACGGCGGCGCAAACACGCCGCCTTCCGCGATCCAGACAAGACTTTGGACAACTTCGACTTCGCCTTCAACCCCAAGATGAACCGTAGTCTGGTCTTCGATCTCGCCACCTGCAGCTTCATCGATCGCCGCGAAGATGCCTTGTTTCTCGGCCCCGGCGGCACCGGAAAGAGCCACCTGGCTCAGGCCATCGGGCAGGCCGCCATACTGCAGGGCCACAAGGTGCTCTATCGTGAGACCCATCTGCTGCTGGAAGAACTCGGTGAGGCCACGATCGATGGCACTCGCAAGCAGTACATGGAGTCGGTCTCCACTGTGGCCCTGCTCATCATCGACGACTTCGGAATGCGCAGACTGCCGCCAACCGCCGCTGAGGATCTGCTGGAGATCATCATGCGCCGCTACGAGCGCGCCAGTACGCTGTTGACGACCAACAGACCCGTAGACGACTGGGGCAAGCTGCTCGGCGACGTCGCCGCCGTCAGCGCCATGCTGGATCGCTTACTCCATCACGGGCACGTGCTCAAGTGCGGCCCCAAAAGCTGGCGCACCAAGACGGATGCTACCCATGAAAGAGCTCTATAGCAGAATTCGTGGGTAGACCAGCCGGACGAGACAGCGCAGGAAACCCGCAGTGAAACTCGAGGTATCTGTGGTGGCCTCAGCCGCCTGGCCCCCTTTCCCTTCAGCCCCATGTTCCAGAACGGTCCTCACCGTCAAGGGTCCACTCCGGAGAATCTTTTCAAACCCACAAAAGATTCTCCTCCGCCGCGCGGTAACCGCGCGCCCTTGACCGCTCCGGTCCGTTCCGAAGACCGCCCTATGAGAAGGGAAAGGGGGCAAATGCAAAGGCCAAACCGTCTCCGCTTCCGGCTCCCTCGTGCCTCCCGCTGGTCGGCTCCCGCGGACTACGGACTAGGCCAATATACGACGAATGTCAACTTTCTTCTTGTCACCGCTATCAGCGGTAGGGTATAAATGTTTCTGTCCTGCCTCAATTCCGTTGGCCGGTTTTCAGCCGTCCCTCATTGGCCGGTTTTCAGGTGTCCCCCGAGGGCTCAGAATGCGGCGAAATTCGAAGCCCAGGAATGTAAAACTCTCTCCCTTCTTCAGATCTACCATTCGACTCTT
>DATAIH010000196.1:0-104982 GCA_036262755.1 Candidatus Acidiferrum sp. | reverse complement strand
GGCGCGTCTTATCTTTTTCATCGCTACGGTCACCACAAACTGGAACGCTGGACTTCCTTCGTGCATATCGGCCTGACGACCACCGGCGCAGTGCGCAATTACTGTCTTGTGACCGCCCATCCGAAGACCACACCATGATTCCCATCTCATTTGTTTTGCTGGCCAGAAACGCTTTTCCCCGTTGTTCCGTCCAATGCCAGGGATGAAAATCTTGCACTCGAATCGCGTGTGCTGCATACTCGCGGCACCACTCGCCGAAGCAATTTATATGCCGGGAAACTGGATTCACATAAATTTCAGGGCGTTTTTATGAGGCCGCGGTGGATGCTCTCGAACCGCTTCGCTCTGCCTCTCGGTGCCTTAATCCTTTTTCTGTTTTTGGTCTTGCCCCGACTTGCAAAATCGCTGCCGCCTTCGCCCGCAGAGGGCCCTCGGTCGCAAACCTCTTCGCCATCGCTTCCGCCGAACGAGATTCCCCCGCTGGTCGCGGGCGCTTCGGAACAGACGAACACGGAGCAATACACCCTCTCTCACGAAAAATATGAAAAGGCGGTGGCTTATTCCCGCGCCGGCTATACGCTCTATTTTCTTTCCTACATTCTGGGAGGCATTTTCCTCATCCTGATCCTGCGGCTGGGAATCGCCGCGCGCTTTCGGGATATCGCGGAAAGCGCCAGCGAAAAGCGCTGGGTGCAAGGATTGGTCTTCGTGCCGCTGCTGCTTCTCCTGGTCGACGTGCTGGACCTGCCCGTGCGCTTGTATTGGCACCGGCTTTCTTTGCATTACGAGCAATCGGTACAAGGCTGGGGCTCCTGGTTCTGGGACTGGACAAAGGAAGAGCTGGTCAGCCTGGTTATCGGGGTCGTACTGGTGCTGGTCCTGTTTGCGGTCATGCGTTTCAGCCCGCGGCGCTGGTGGCTGCTTTTCTGGTTCCCCGCGGTCGGGATTCTGCTGGTGATCATCGTGATCATGCCTTTGGTGATCGATCCACTCTTCAACCAGTTCGAGCCGCTCAGCAAGCAGCATCCGGAGCTAGTCGCTTCGATTGAGGAACTCACGAAGCGCGCCGGGGTGCCGATTCCCCCGGAGCGCATGTTCCTTGAGGAAGCCAGCAAGAAAACAAACGCGATCAACGCCTACGTCACCGGGTTGGGAGCGTCGAAGCGCGTAGTGATTTGGGACACGCTCATTCAGAAGACCTCCAATGAGGAAACGCTCTTCGTGGTCGGGCATGAACTCGGCCACTATGTTCTGGGGCATGTCGTCAAAGGCTTCTTGGCCGGGGCGGCGGCGCTTTTGCTCGCGCTTTATCTGCTATTTCGCGGATTGCATTGGGCGCTCGATCGGTGGGGCCACGATTGGAAGATTCTGGGGGCGGAAGATTGGGCGTCCCTTGCGGTGCTTTTGCTGCTTTTGCAGATTTTGCTGTTTTTCTCCTCGCCGGCCATCAACTGGTTCAGCCGTATGGAGGAACACGCCGCCGACGTGTACGCGCTTGAAATCACTCACGGCCTCATTTCGAATTCCTCGGAAGTTGCGGCGCACGCCTTTCAGGTACTCGGAGAACTAGACCTGTCGGACCCGAATCCGCCGCCGTTTATTACTTTTTGGTTGTACTCCCATCCGCCGGTCGCTGAGCGCTTGGTGTTTGCCCACAATTACGACCCGTGGTCGAAAGGCGAAAAGCCCAAGTACGTCGACGTCAAATAAGGGCCGGGGGCGTTCGTCAGGATTTTGCGCGGTTCGAGGAGGCTTGACGCCGGGCAAAAGCCGCGACTTTGCTGCGGTTGCCGCAGACCGTCATGGAACACCAGCGGCGCCGGTGCGTGCGGGAAGTATCGTAGAAAAGAAGGCCGCATCGCGGATTGGCGCACAAGCGCAGCCGCCCCTGCGGGCCTTCAGCGATCACCTCGGCCGCGGAACGGGCCACCGCGGCGAGCAACCACTCGAGTCCGCCCTCTCGGGCGACGAATTCGACTTTCCAGTCGCGGTCGCTCGGGACAAGTTCTTCGTGCCCTTCGGTGACGCGCAGGATTTGATTCACCGGCTCGACCCATTCCCGGAGTATCCTTTGCCGATGGAGAAGAGCATCGCACGCCCGGCGCAAAGCGGAACCAAGCCGCTGGGCCTTGCCGAGCAGAGACTCCGCCGACCGCGGGTCGGAACCGCTGAGGGCCAGGAGTTCCCCGCCGCGTTCGGCGGTTATGATCTGTGCGGACTCGAAGAAAGCAATAAGCTCGTCCCAGGATAACTCTGCCCGGCGAGGGACAATGTTGACGAAATCCAGAGCTAAGCAGCCCGCAACGAACCGCAAGGGCGGTTGCGAGGAGAGAGACATAACTCGTTTACTCTAGCATAATGGTTAGGGCGCCCCGGATGGATTTGCCAGGTTCGCTCCGGGGAGTAACCTTTCTAGCTCGAGCCCGTATCCTACCGTTGGTACGGCTTGTTGGGGTGGTGGAGGAGAAGGTCTATGAGGCGTTTATTCTTGACCCTGCCAGCGGCTGCCGCATTGTTGGTTATCGGCTTGTTTGGAATGAGGGCGGCGGGCTCTCGACAGGATGCCAAGCCGCCCGCTCCCGCTGCTTCTCCCGTCGTGGTCGAACTGTTCACCTCAGAAGGTTGCTCCAGCTGCCCTCCCGCCGACGCGTTGCTTGCCAAACTCGATGCGATCAGCCACCTCGGCAAGGCTGAGGTCGTGGCATTGGAAGAGCACGTGGACTATTGGGACGAGCAGGGTTGGCGGGACCCGTTTTCTTCCCATGATTGGACGACTCGGCAATATGCCTATGCGGAAGTGCTTGGCAATCGCAACCCCTATACGCCGCAAATGGTCGTGGATGGGAGCGAGCAGTTTTCGGGAGGACGCGCCGAGCTGGCCATCCAGTCGATTTCCGCGGCAGCGGAGCGGGCCAAGGTTCCGGTAACCTTGGCCGAGGCCACCGAGAATAAGCCCGGTAAGGAAGATTTTTCGGTCGAGGTCGGGAAACTCCACCCCACGCCAAAGGGAGGAACCGCGGAAGTGTGGCTGGCGATCACCGAGATCGGCTTGCACTCTTCGGTAACTCGCGGGGAGAACGCCGGGCAAGAACTGCGCCATGCCGCGGTCGTGCGCTCGATGCGCAAGATCGGCGACGCAAAGCCGGACCGCGATGTTTCCTTCTCCTCCGAAGCGACCGTGCCTCTACGCAAAGAATGGCATCGAGGAAATTTGAAAGCCGTCGCTTTCGTGCAGGAAAAAAACAGCTTGAGGATTCTCGGAGCTCGAGAAATCTCGCTCCGTCCGTAGCGAGACTGGCGTTGGGGGCTCCTCTTCCGTTTTTGGAGTTCGCTCGAAAATCGCTCGGCTCGAGATAGAATCGGACTGCGCTTGAGGCCAGGCAGCCTTGGGATGTGCCGCCATCGGTACAGACATCCGCGAGCGCTTATTCTTGAGGTGGCTTTGACGACCGAATCGTCTAAAGAATCGTCCACGACTCCCGCCTCCGAGCTCCCTCGACCGGAAGGGCTCGCAACGAGAATCTTCCTCGGCTCAGACGGATTGCGGGTTGGCTGGCGTCTCGCGCTGTACGCCGCATTCTGGCTGATGATGGAGTATGCCATCGGGACGCTGGTCCTGCTGGCCGGCGGCTTTCCGCTCAACCCGAGATCTCCACAATCTGTGGTTCTCGAGGAACTGTTGAGCTTTCTGTCGGTCTATGCGGCGGCACTTGTCATGGCGCGCCTGGAACGGCGGCCGGCAGGGGTTTATGGCTTGCCGCTGGGGCAAGCCTTCGGCGGACTCTTCTGGCTGGGAATTGTTCTGGGCCTCGGCGAGGTGAGTTTGCTCCTCGGGTTGATCGCCGCCTACGGCGGATACTCCTTCGGAACGCCGGTCCTTCATGGGGCCAGCCTTTTGGATGGGACGGCGCTCTGGCTGCTGGCGTTCGCTTTGGTGGGACTGTCGGAAGAGTTTCTGTTTCGCGGATACTCGCAATACACTTTGGCGCGCGGGATAGGATTCTGGCCTGCCGCCCTATGCCTGTCTCTCGTGTTTGGTGCGGCGCACCTCAAAAACCCCGGGGAAGGAATCGTGGGAGCGGCCAACGTGGCGGTCACCGGTCTGGTTTTCGCGTTTGCCCTGCGGCGAACCGGAAATCTCTGGTTAGGCGTGGGCTGGCATGCCAGCTTTGACTTTGGCGAAACTTTCCTTTTTTCCGTTCCCAACAGCGGCTACGTTTTTGACCAGCACCTTTCGAGCGCGGCTCTGCACGGTAAGACCTGGTTGACAGGCGGGACGGTTGGGCCGGAAGGAAGCGTTTTCGGCTTTGTCACCCTGGGGCTATGCGCTGTCCTGATTCATTACCTTTTCCCAGCGAAGAAGGGCGGCTCCGAAGCGGACTCGAACGCCTTGCCGGACTAGTGCACGAGTTCCGAGGCAAACGTCAGGCGCACTCCCTCGGCCTGCGCCTTGGGAAGAACATCCCGCAAAGCTTCGAGCGTCGAGGCGTGCGGATGGCCGATGGCCACGGCACTGCCTTTTTCCCGCGCGCCACGCAAGGCTAATTCCAGTTGTTTGCGCACCGCGCCAACCTCCTCGACGTCATCGAGAAAAGGAACGTTGCGGAACGCCGACCGGACTTGCGACTTTTGTGCCGTTTCGTAGGCCACCGTCGCTGCCGTCGTGCGGCTGTCAATGTAAAAGAGATGGCGCTCCCGCAGCACGGGCATCAGCTCACGCATCAGAGCGGTGTCCGAAGTGGCTTCCGAACCTTGATGATTGTTTGCGCCGACGGCCCCGGGAACGTTCCGAAGAAACTGGTTTACAAGCTTGGACACTTCCCGGGCAGGCATGCCCGGCCGCAATTCCTGCTCTTCCGGTTTTTCCCTTGCCACCGCCTGCATCGGGAGGTGCAGCATCACTTGGTAGCCGCGGCGCTCCGCCTCCTCGGCGATCTCTACAGAATGTTCATGATTCGGCAGAATGGAAAGCGTGAGCGGGTAGGGCAGATCGAAAATCTCGTCGGCGACGCGCCGGTCGCCTCCCAGGTCATCCAGAATGATGGCGAGTTTGGGACCGGAAGAATCACTTTTGGATACTACGACGTTCGGCTCGGCTTCGGTGCGCACCTGGATGTGAACCACGTGGGTTTGCACGCCGAATTTCGAATAATAAAAGCACATCCCTTCGCGACACGGCAAGGGATGCCTTACCAGGCCGTTGCGGGTCGCCGTGCCATCCAGAGACCGCTCCATTTTCGAAGTCTCAGAGCGCAGGGACGATGACTTGTCCAAAAACAGTGTGATGTCCAGCTCGTCCGGGGCTTGCGGGTCCTTCTCGGAAGCTCCCAGTGTGATGCGAATTTGGCTTCCCGGCGGTGCGGTGGAATGAGCCGCCTCGGAAAGCTCTCTCGTGATCGAGTGAGTTCTCGCGGCAGTCAGGCGCTCCCGGCGTGCCTTTTTGCAGCCGGAGGGCAAGGCCACGAAAGGGGCCGTCAGAACCATGAGAAGAGCGAAACGGTACGAACGGTGATTCAGGCGACACCCCCGCCGACGCCTGGCAAACTCGAGCCCGGCTCAGGAAATCTTAGGCAGCCTTTTTCGCTGGTGCTGGCGCTTTTAGCAGTTCCAGGGCGCGATGGAAGATGGGGTCTTCGGGCGAAAGCGGACGCGGTCCGAGGCCAGGCTCCTTCTGGCCTTGCGCAGCGGGCGCGGTATCGTCGTCTCCCTGGTCGGAATCCTCCTGCGCGTCGGCTCGCACAACTTCCGTAGGCGTAACGCCTTCCTCCAGGATGGATTTGCCGTCGGCGTTGTAATAGTTCGCCACGGTGAGAATCAGTGCGGCGCCGTCATCGAGCGTAATCAGCTTTTGTTCCGAGGCCAGGCCAAAGGTGCGCTCGCCTACAACATCGCCCCGATGGTTGGCTAGGATCGCCGAGGCCAGCACTTCCGCTGCGCCCGAAGTCGTGGTGTCCACCAGTACGGAGACGGGATTCTTCCAGATGACCTGCTTGGGATCGGCGGAGAACACCTGTGTCGAGACGGTCTGGCCGCGCAGCGTGGCCAGCGTTCCGTTGGGAATGAAAAGACGCGCGATCGCAATCGCTTCCGACACCGGCCCGCGCCCGCTTTCGCGCAGGTCCAAAATCACTTTGCGAATCCCCTGCTTCTCGGCTTCGAGCAACCGGCTGCGCACTTCTTCGGCGCGGCCAGTATCGAGCGAGGGGAAACGCAGGACGAGAATGTCGGGGTCGGCTTTCTGAACCACTAGTTTGGGCGTTGCGAGCTTCTCTCGCACGATGTCGACGTCATCCGGGGTGGCTTTGCCGCGGCGAATCACGGCAACCTTGATTCCGGTGCCGGGCTGGCCGTTCAAAAGATTCAGTGCCTGGCCCACGGACATGTCCCGCGTCGTAAAGCCACCAACCGATTCCAGCAAGTCCCCGCTGCGAATCCCCGCTTTCACGCCCGGGCTATCCGGCAGAACCGAAAGAACAATGATGTAGCCGAAGCGCTTGCTGAGCGTCAGGCCTGTTTCGCCGGTACCGGGGTTGCCGATCTTCTTTTTATATTCTTCGTATTCCCGCGGTGTCAGGTAGCTCGACTGGGGATCGAGCGATTCGAGCAGTCCGTGGAGCGCGCCGGCGGTGACCGTGCGCATGTTCGGGTCGTCCACGTAGTCCTGCTGGATCTTCTGCAACACTTCGCCGTAAACCGTCAGCGATTTGTAGGCCTTGTCGTCCGAGGTCCGGCCAAGGACATGACCTATCCCCGCATAACAAAAGATCGCGATTGATAACGAAAAGATGCCGATGCGTGCCGCTCGATTCATGCGCCTTCCTTAGCTAGTTCCTATTTGATCTTTGAAGTATAACACTGCAAAAGTTGGGACGCGCTAGGAAACAAAAAGGAAGCCTCGACAGAACCACTGCTTGAAGCGTTTGGGCAAACCGACACGGGTTAGCAGCCAGATTGTTGCCTAATTACCACAGCCGGTGTCCCAAAGATGGGAAGTCGCGTTGTAACCCGTTGATAATAAAGTATGATCCTGGTGCAACCTGGTCCGCAAAATGCTAGAATAGATGCAGGGGAATGTTCCAAACAACGATAGCCAGAGAGTCGTCGGGCGAGGGTGTGGGCCTGCACACCGGCGTCCGCGGGCGCGTGCGCCTGGTTCCCGCACCCGCCGAGACCGGAATCGTTTTCCGCCGCGTAGATCTGGATAACTTCCCGATCGAAGCCCAGGGTCACAACGTTGCTCGAGTCAGCTACGCCACCAGCCTCATGAAGCAGGGAGTGCTGCTGTCCACCACCGAGCATCTCCTTGCCGCCATTTATTCCTGTGGAATCGACAACGTATACATCGACATCAATTCGATCGAAGTGCCTATCCTGGACGGCTCCGCCGAGCCTTTCATGCAAATGCTCGAACAATCGGGCTTGCGCAAGCTGCGCCGCAAGCGCCGTTATCTGAAAGTTCTGAAGCCGCTCGAAGTCAGTGAAGGCGACCGACGGATCGGCATTTACCCGGCGGAGGAGTTTCGCGTCCGCTGCTACGTGGATTTCCCGCACCCGCTGGTCGGCCAACAGGAAGTGGAAATGGTCGTTGGCCCCGACACTTTCCGCCATCTGCTGGCGCGGGCGCGGACGTTCTGCTTCGAGCGGGACATCGAGCCACTGCGCGCCATGGGCCTGATCCGTGGTGGATCGCTCGAAAACGCCATTGTCCTTACGCACGACGGCATCATGAATGGCCCGTTGCGCTTTCCCGACGAATTCGGCCGTCACAAGGCGCTGGACCTGATCGGTGACCTGGCCTTGGCTGGCCTGCCGCTGCTGGCCCGCGTCGAGGCCCATAAAGCGGGGCACTCCCTGCATACGCAACTTGTCAGCCGACTGCTGGCCGACCCCTCCCTCTGGACCATCACCACGGGCGAACCCGTCCAGGCCGAGGAACGAGCCTACCAGCCCGTCCTTTCCGAGGCCCCCGCGGCTCCCGGCGATTAGCCGTTCAGACGGCTTCTGAGCCAAATCCCCGGATTGCCAAAAAACCCCGGCTCCCGCAAAATGGGCTGCTAAGTATGTCCAACCAAGACCTGGCCGTCATCATCCTCGCCGCGGGAAGAGGCACTCGGCTTAAATCGAGCCTCGCCAAAGTATTGCACCGCGCCGGCGGACGCACTCTTGTGGAACAGATCGTGCGCGCGTGTGAACCGCTCAAGGCGCGCGAAACGGTAGTCGTCGTAGGGCATCAGGCGGAACAAGTGGCTGGCGTGGTCGAACCGCTCGGGGCCACGACCGTCTTGCAGCAACCGCAGAATGGTACCGGCCACGCCATGCAAATCGCCAAGCGCACGCTCGGACGCGCGAAATTCGCGCTGGTGTTGCCGGGCGATGCCCCGCTGGTTCGCACGGAAGCTCTGAAAGCGCTCATCGCCACGCATCGCAACGGCCTGGCCGCAGCAACCATTCTTTCGGCGGTGGTCGCGGATCCGTCCGGTTATGGGCGTATCGTTCGCAAGTCCGAAACGTCGGTTTCCGCCATCGTCGAGGAATCGCAACTCACCGACGAGCAGCGGGACATCAACGAGATCAATTCGGCGATTTATTGCTTCACGCTCGAAAAGCTGTGGCCCGCGCTCGCCGAAGTGAAGCCCAACAACAAGCACCGCGAGCTGTATTTAACCGACGCTATCGCGGTGATGAGCGGCAAAGGCGAGACCGTGCTCGCCGCGGTGTCCGCCGACCCGCGCGAGGTTCTGGGGTGCAACACGCGCGCGGACCTCGCCGAAGTCGACCGCATCTTTCGCGAATGGAAACGGAGCGCGCTGATGGACGCCGGCGTGACCATCCAGTTGCCGGAGACGGTTCTCATCGATCCGGATGTGACCGCCGGGGAAGACACCTTGATCGAGGCCGGCGTGCAATTGCTTGGAAAAACCAAACTCGGCGCGCGGTGCAGCGTAAGAACGGGAAGCGTCCTCCTGGATTCCGTGCTCGGTGACGATGTGAAGATCGAGCCGCACTGTGTGGTGGTCGAGAGCCGGCTCGAAGATGGCGTGACCATCGGTCCGTTTGCCCGCTTGCGCACCGGGACGCATGTAAAGAGCGGCGGGCGCATCGGCAACTTCGTCGAGACCAAAAAGGCGGTCATCGGCGAAGGCACAAAAGTACCTCACCTCACCTACCTGGGCGACGCCAAGGTAGGCGCGAAGACCAACATCGGCGCCGGCACCATTACGTGTAATTACGACGGCTTCCAGAAACATCCCACGACCATTGGCAAGGGCGTTTTCATCGGCAGTGATGCGGTTCTCGTGGCTCCCGTGCGCATCGGGGATCACGCTTTCGTGGCTGCCGGCTCGACCATCACCGAAAACGTGCCCGACGACAGCTTGGGAATTGGCCGCGGCCGCCAAGTCAACAAGCGTGGTTGGGCCTCGAGGAAACGCCGCGAATTTGCCGCGGCGCAGCAGCCGGGAAAACCCTCGCGCCACAGCGGCAAGAAATCCCACCGCAAATCAAAAAAGCGCAGGTAGGGTCGGCGGCGCGCACCCCGCGGGCGGAGTTCAGGCCGCGCCGGTCCAGCCAGGTGGCAGGAGTTCCGCAGAATGCTAGAGAGCAGCCGAAAACCCGCCGCACGGCTCACCATGGTTTCACCTCAGTTTATCGTTCCTGACGTTACCTCTGCCGCCGAATACTATCGGGACGTTCTTGGTTTCCGCATCCTCGGCTATTTCCAGGATCCGCCCGTGTTTGCCATGGTGGCGCGCGACGCCGTCGAGATTCATTTCGGCAAGGCTGATGACGGAGCGACGCCTTCTCCGAATGTCCTCCGCCGGCGCGGCTTGGGACTCGACGCCTACATTTGGGTGAACGATCTCGACGCCCTCCACGCCGAGTTGCAGGGCCGCGGTGCGAAGATTATCGAAGCCCCCGCCGTGCGCGTCTACAAGTGCTATGAGATGGTGGTCGAGGACAATTTTGGGTTTCATTTGTGCTTCTCCATGGACTTCCAGCAGGCCGGCTCCTGAAATCCACAGGCGCCGCGACGGCGGAGAACGTCCCGCAGACAGATGTGCTAAAATAGGAGTTCCCGCAACGCGACAGGGGGCTGCCGCCGCATGAAATTTGGAGTCGTTGTTTTTCCCGGGTCCAACTGCGACCACGACGCCTTTTACGCTATCGGAAACGTCCTCGGAAAGCCCGTCGAATTCATCTGGCACCAATCGGACAACCTCGCGAATTGTGACGCGGTCATCCTGCCCGGTGGATTTTCCTACGGCGACTACCTGCGCACCGGCGCCATTGCGCGCTTCTCGCCGGTGATGAAGTCGGTCGAGAAATTTGCCGCGAGCGGCGGGCTGGTGCTGGGCATCTGCAACGGCTTCCAGATTCTGTGCGAAGCGGGCCTGCTTCCCGGGGCCATGATGCGCAACAGCGGACTGCGCTTCATCTGCCGCCACGTTTACATTCGTGTCGAGCAAACCGACACGCCTTTCACCAACGCCGCGCAGAAGGGCCAAATTCTGAAACTTCCCATCGCGCACTCCGACGGCAACTGGACCGCGGACGAGGCCACGCTCGCGAAACTCGAAGAGAGTCGCCAAGTCCTTTTCCGCTACACGACGCCCGATGGTTCGAACGACGCGGCCGGCAATCCCAACGGCGCGATTCACAACATTGCCGGCATTTGTAACCGCGAAAGGAACGTCGCCGGGCTGATGCCGCATCCCGAGCGCGGGGCGGAATTGGCCCTGGGCTCCGCGGACGGCCTGGTGGTTCTGCGCTCGATGGTCGAGGCGCTGGTCGGCGCAGCAAAGGCCACGGCTTGAGGGCGGCGCGAATCTCCAAGATTTTTGCAGGGGCGCGATAGGTCGTGCCCCTGCTTTGTCTGAGCATTTCGACAAGCGGGAACCATGGCCACGGCACCGACGGAAATTAAAGTCACTCCGGAAATCGCCGCCGAACACGGGCTGACGGCCGAAGAGTATGCGCGCGTCAAGCAAATCCTCGGCCGCGAACCGAACATCACGGAACTGGGCATCTTCAGCGTGATGTGGAGCGAGCACTGCTCCTACAAATCGAGCAAGGTGCATCTGAGGCGCCTGCCCACGCGCGGCAAACTTGTCGTGCAAGGCCCTGGCGAAAATGCCGGGGTGGTGGACATTGGTGACGGCCTCGTCGCGGCGTTCAAGATTGAATCGCACAACCATCCGAGCTACGTCGAGCCGTTTCAGGGCGCGACCACCGGCGTCGGCGGCATTTTGCGCGACATTTTCACGATGGGCGCGCGGCCCATTGCGATTCTCGATTCGTTGCGCTTCGGCGAGATCACTCCGGGCAAACACACCGCGAAGGAAGAAGCAGCGAAAAACCGCCGTGTCCTTGATGGCGTCATTCGCGGTGTCGGCAGCTACGGAAACTGCTTCGGCGTGCCCACGGTCGGCGGCGAAGTAGCCTTCGAGCCTTGCTATTCGCAGAATCCTCTGGTCAACGCGCTGGCACTCGGCATCGCGCGCAAAGAAGATTTGTTTTTCGCCAAAGCCAAGGGCGCCGGCAATCCCGTGATTTACGTAGGGGCGAAAACCGGCCGCGACGGCATTCACGGCGCGTCGCTGCTCGCCTCCGCCGAGTTCACCGAACAATCCCAGCAGAAGCGCCCCAACGTCCAGGTCGGCGACCCGTTCATGGAAAAGCTGCTGCTCGAGGCGTGCCTCGAAGCGATGCAAACCGGCGCGGTCGTGGCGATTCAGGACATGGGCGCCGCCGGACTTACCTGCTCAACCGTGGAAATGGCCTCGCGCGGCGGCACCGGAATCGAAATAGATCTCGCCAAGGTTCCCCAGCGCGAGACCGGCATGACCCCCTACGAAATCATGCTGAGCGAGTCGCAGGAGCGCATGCTGCTGGTGGCCGAGGAAGGCCGCGAGCAGGAAGTGCTCGGCGTTTTCAAAAAATGGGGCCTCGATGCCGTGGTGGTCGGCCGCGTCAGCGAAGGCGGACTGGCGCGCATAAAAATGAACGGCAGCGTGGCCGCGGAAATTCCCGCACATCCGCTCGCCGAAGAAGGGCCGGTTTACAACCGGCCCATCGCCGCGCCCGCGCCGCGCGTGGAGTCGGAAAAAGACTGGTTCCGGCTTGCCCGCGAAGGCACAAATCTCACACAAAATTTCCTGCAGTTGCTCGCTTCGCCCGCGATTGCTTCCAAGCGCTGGATCACCGAGCAGTACGACACTTCGGTGCGCACGAATACGCTCGCCGGGCCAGGCGCGAGCGACGCTGCGGTGGTGCGTATCAAGGATCCGCAAAGCAATGAGGTCAAGCGCGCTCTCGCGCTCTCAACCGATGGCAATGGCCGATGGTGCCAGCTCAATCCCCGCGTCGGAGGGATGCATGCCGTCGCGGAAGCCGCGCGCAACGTCGCCGGGAGCGGCGCGCGTCCTATCGCCGCCACGAACTGTCTCAACTTCGGCAGCCCGGAAAAGCCCGAAGTGATGTGGCAATTCTCAGAGGTGATTGACGGCATAGCCGAAGCTGCAACGGCTCTCGGCACGCCCATCACCGGCGGGAACGTCAGCTTCTACAACGAGACGCTGGGCAAATCGATCTATCCCACTCCCGTCATCGGCGTGCTGGGCATCCTCGAGGACGTTTCCTCGGTGCTTAAAATCGCCTTCCGCAACCCCGGCGACCTCATCCTTCTTCTCGATGGTTCGCATACCGCGCGGGGCACTAGCCCCGCGGCTTTTTCTCGCGAATTCTCCTCCTCGGAATATTCCAAGACGATCGGCGGCATCGTCTCGGGCGAACCTCCGGATATGGACCTCGCCGCCGAAAAGCGCCTCATCGATGGCCTCGTCGCCCTCGCCTCGGCAGGCGTGGTCGGATCGGCCCACGACCTTTCCGATGGCGGCCTCGCCGTGGCCCTCGCCGAATCCTGCTTCGCGGGTGCTCCCGTTCGGGGGGCAGGGCCTGCTGTGCCCGCTTTCCGGGGTGACGGGCTCGGGCTTGGCGCAAACGTGTCGGTTGACGACCCGGCCCCCGCGGAATACGTCCTCTTTGGCGAACGCGGCGCCCGCGCCATCGTTTCCGTTTCTGCCGAAAACCTTGCCGTGGTTCTCGCAATTGCGCGACAATACGGCTTGGCGGCGAGCGAAATCGGCAAGGTCACACACGACGATGTTTTTTGCATCGAACATAAGGGGCACGGGGTGATCGAGTCCCCCGTTGCTTTGCTGTTTGACGCCTGGGCCAACGCACTGGAACGCGCCATTCGCCGGTGATGTTGAATCGCGTGCAGTTTGGATCGATGGGCGGTATCTTTTGAAAGCGGGTTTTTTGCCATGAGAGAGTCGCTTGCTATCGTCGACGACCACTTTCACGACCACTGTGGCGTCTTCGGCGTTTTCGGCCATCGCGAAGCCGCCAACCTTGCCTATCTCGGCCTTTACGCCCTGCAGCATCGTGGCCAGGAATCCGCCGGCATCGTCGCGAGCGACGGCACCGAACTCCAGGTTCACCGTGCCATGGGTGAGGTCGAAGAAATTTTTCAGCCGAGCGTGCTCGCCAAACTTCCCGGCAGCTTGGCCATAGGCCACACGCGCTACTCGACCGCCGGCGACAAAGCGCTGCTGAACGCACAGCCCATCATGATCGATTGCAACAAAGGCAAGGTCGCGCTTGGCCACAACGGCAACCTCACCAACGCGGCCGAGTGGCGCCGCAAACTCGAGCATCGTGGCTCGATTTTCCAAACCAACAGCGACACCGAAGTTATCGTCCACCTCCTGGCGCGCTCCCAGGCTCGCAATCTTTCGGGGGCGCTCGGCGACGCACTGAATCAACTCGAAGGTGCCTATTCGCTGCTGGTTCTTACCACCGACGAGCTGTACGCCGTGCGCGACCCACGCGGCTTCCGCCCGCTGGTTCTCGGCAAGCTTCGGACGCCCGGCGGCTCAACCGCTTGGCTCGTCGCCAGCGAAACCTGTGCGTTCGATCTGCTCAACGCGCAGTATGTTCGCGAAATCGAGCCCGGCGAAATGGTGCGCATTTCCAAATGCGGCATCGAGTCCATCCACTTCGCGCCCGCGAAGCAGCATCAACAGTGCATTTTCGAGCACGTCTACTTCTCGCGCCCGGACAGCATCATTTTCGGCCGCTCCGTCAACCAGAGCCGTGAAATGCTCGGCCGCCTGCTGGCGCGCGAATATCCCGTTGAGGCGGACATTGTGGTTCCGGTGCCCGACTCCGGGGTGCCCGCTGCCGTGGGCTACGCGCTCGAATCCCAAATTCCCTTCCGCATGGGCTTGATACGCAATCATTACATCGGCCGCACGTTTATCGAGCCTTCCCAGGCGATTCGCAATTTCGGCGTCAAGCTCAAGCTCAATCCCGTCCGCAGCCTCATCGAGGGCCAGCGCCTCGTGCTGGTGGACGATTCCATCGTCCGCGGCACCACCAGCCGCAAAATCGTGCGCATGGTTCGCGAGGCGGGGGCCAAAGAAGTCCATGTGCGCATCAGTTGCCCGCCGACGATCTCGCCCTGCTACTACGGCGTGGACACGCCCACCCGCGAAGAATTGATTGCCTCTTCGAAGTCTCCCGATGAAATCTGCAAGTTCCTCGGCGCGGACTCGCTCGGCTACCTCTCTCTTTCTTCGCTCAAACAGGCCGTCGTCGACACCGAAGGCAGGTTCTGTACGTCCTGCTATACGGGGGTTTACCCGACCGACCTAGTGCAATTAGAAGTCCGCGGGCGCACTTCCACCGGAAATCCGGCCGCCGCTTCGGTTACAATAGAGAGTGAACCCGGATCCCCAGAAGGGCCGGTGGTGGTGCATCGTGAAAGCTGACAAAGAAAAAGCCGACAAAGTGAAAAAACCGGAGGCGAACGTTCCGATAAGCACGAAAGTGCAGCGCGAGGTGATCGCCTGGTTCTGGGTGGGGCTCGTGTTTTTGCTCATCAACGGCACCATCGGCCAGGCGCGTGTCATTCCCTCGGGCTCCATGGAGAAGACCCTGCTCATCGGTGACCACCTCATCATGAGCCGCATCGGCTACGACGCCGGCATTCCCTTCACCAACTGGCACATCCCGCTGTGGCGCAATCCCAAGCGTCAGCAAGTCATTATCTTCAAGCCGCCCTTCGCCCCGGACACGCCCGACTACGTGAAGCGCGTCATTGGACTTCCCGGAGACAGCATTGACATTCGCGACGGATCGGTTTGGGTCAACGGACAGCGTCTGGTCGAGAAGTACACCACCGGTCCCACCGAGCCTTACGAGTTCAATGTACCCTACAAGGTTCCCGCCGACTGCTATTTCGTTATGGGTGATAATCGCGCCAATTCTTACGACAGCCGGTTCTGGGGCTGTGTTCCGCGCAACGACATCATCGGAACGCCCGTGATGATCTACATGTCCCTGGACGTTTCGCCGGAAGCCTGGGAACCGGGCCAGTTTCGCGAGCGCTTCTTCGCTTATGCCAACGCCATCCTGCATCCCGGCGAGGTGCGCTGGCGGCGAATCTTCCGCACTTTTTGAGCGTTTGCCGTTTCATCAGGTTTTCGACGTAGTCGCCGCCGCCCGCCCCGGCGCCTCCAGGCCTCTTGACGTAAGATTGACTGCCGTTCCGTAGGGCCGCTCCCGCGAGACGTGTCGCGGCGTTCTTTCACGGAACACGGGTCACGCTGCCTATGAAATACGCCGATGCCGGTGTCAATATCGCCGTCGCCGATGAAGCTAAGCAGCGCATCCGGCATCATGCCAGCCGTACGTTTACTCCCGGCGTCCTGGGAGGCATTGGCAGCTTCGGCGCGCTCTTTGCCCTAGACCACAAAAAATGGAAAGATCCCGTGCTGGTCTCGAGCGCCGATGGCGTGGGCACGAAGCTCAGAGTGGCGATGGTCATGGGCGTGCACTCCACCGTCGGCGGCGACCTGGTCAATCACTGCATCAACGACATCCTGGTGCAGGGCGCCGAGCCGCTCTTTTTTCTCGACTATCTGGCCATGGGCAAACTCGAGCCGCAGGTGGTCGAGCAGCTCGTGGAGGGCATGAGCCGCTCCTGCCGGAAGGCCGGTTGCGCGCTCATCGGCGGGGAAACGGCGGAAATGCCTGGCTTCTATCCGCCGGGTGAGTACGATCTTGCCGGCTTCATCGTCGGCGCCGTTGACCGCAAGAAACTCCTTAGCGCCAGGAATGTCCAGCCCGGCGACGCGTTGCTGGCTTTGCCTTCTTCCGGCCTGCACACCAACGGCTATTCCCTCGCGCGCAAACTCATCTTCGAAGTGGAGAAACTAAAGCCGGAGACGTATGTCGCCGAAGTCGGCAACAAGATCGGCGCGGAGCTCCTCAAGCCGCATCTCTCCTACGCGCCGGCACTGCGGGGCATCCTCGCCAAAGGCTGGGTCTCCGCGCTCGCCCACATCACCGGCGGCGGCATTCCCGGGAATTTGCCGCGCGTGTTGCCGAGCGGCGTCAAAGCGGAAGTCGATTTGGCTTCCTGGCCCATCCCGGCGATCTTCAAATATCTCGCCAAGCTCGGGAAGATTGACACCGATGAGTTGCTTCTGTCTTTCAATATGGGGGTGGGAATGATTCTGGTCGTGCCTCCGAAGTTCGTGAAGTCCGTCGAGGCCGACCTCAAGAAGCGCCGCGAGAAATTCTTCCGCATCGGCCGCATCGAGCGCGCCGAATCCGGCAAGTCCCGCGTGGCCTTCTGCGGCTCCCTGAGCCTGTAGGCTTTTCCCTTGGGCAAAACGCACGTATCCGGTAACTTATCTTTGGCCGACGCGCTTCTCGAGACTTACCCGTCACGGCTGCCTCACCACATCCTTCATGATGTCCACAATCACATTTGTGTTTCGATTGAGGATGACCACATGCGCCCCGATCACCGCGCGCCGGTACTCCGGGGGAAGCGGCGGCAGTTGTCGCTCAAGTTCCTCGGGACAGGGCTCCATCCGCTTTTGCAGCCCCGGCGGAAGCGTGCCGTTCCGCTCCAAGTGTTTTTCGAGCCCCGGAGGTAGGTTTCCTCCGCGCTTCGCTAGGCCAGGCGGCAGATTCCAACCGTGATTCGAATAGTAGCGCGTGATGATTTCGCGATCGCGCTCGCCAAAAAGGTATTTGCTGCTTTCCTGGTCGTCGGCGTCCTGATGTTTGTCATGCCCCTTTCCTTTACCGTGGCCTTGGCTGTTGCCCTCGGCGAAAGCAGGACTCGTGAAGAGCGCCGCCGACAAAACCCCGGTAAGGCTGAGCTGCAAAAGACGTGAACGCATGTTTCCTCCGTATAGGGGTTTGAGAGAGGGATACCTTTTAGCATAGGCCTTGTGGACAGTGTTTGCGAGCGCGAACCGGAGCGCCCCGCGCGCACGAGGAGATTTACATCCTTGTCCATGCATAGGCACTGCCCGTCCGACCCGAGTGGTGTGCATGAATTGCCGCTGATCTTCAGACTTTGAGAAACCCGAAGCCGCCAATCGCCTCTGGAAATCCGCCGCGCTGTTGTTCGTTATTTCCATGTTGCTCCTGAGCCCTGCGCGAGTGCGACATGTCCATGATTCCCGGTCAGGCATTGCTCCAGTTCCACAACGAACAGGGGAAAGTGGTTTGGAGCGCTCCGAGCAAGCCGCAGTTCATGACGGCAAGGTAGGGCCGCGCGTAGGTTCTTTCTGTTCTTGTAAATACGTAGAGTGAATGCCGCGGCATGGTGGAAAACGCACCCGAGTTTCTCTCGACGGGTTTTCTCCTGTTGCCTGAAGCTCAGTGGGGGAATGCCTGCCCGGATAGCGAATGAGCGGCCGGAGCTCTTCGCTTCAAGTCGCGCTCCAGTTGCCGGTTCCAGCGGAGCTCCGTTCGAAGCTCGTCGATCATCAAGCTGACCATCCAAACCGCTTCATGGAACTTATGACCGACCTCGTCGTAAATGGAGCGCAGCGTTTTCTTTTCTCTGGCCAGCTCCTTCAGCAGAAATGTCCGCCTTTTCTCCAGCTGTTTCCGGAAAACGCCCGGCCGCGCCTGCCAGGAAAGCGCGAGCCAGGTCAGAAAAGCGGGATGGTCGCGCTGTGTGGTCCACTCCTCCTGTTCGAGCGCGTCCGCAAGCGCATCGCGGCCCTTCTCGGTAGTTTCGAACGTGGTGCGCTCGGGCCGCGTGGCCCGTTCCTCGGTCTCCACGCGGTGAAGCAATCCCGCACGCCCAAGCTTCTCGAGCGAGTAGTACACCTGCGGCCGCGAGATCGGCGCCCAATCGCGGATCTCCCGTCTTTCCAGTTCCAGATCTGCCTGGTGGCCGTGCATCGGCCGCTCGGCAAGCAGGCTTAGCAGGACGAGATCCGGCGTCGTCAGCGCCGCCTGTCTCCTCGCGCGGACACTTCTTCGCGCGCGGACCGCCCTGGCCGCGCGAGTTGCATGCGCCAAGTTTATCTTCAAGAATCGCCCCTTCTGCCCCCGCCTTCGACCGGTCCCGGTTTCGGCGTGCGGGGATCGCTCGCTCGGCGCGCTTTCCGCGTTTCGTCGAGCTACTTAACGGGTCCCTTCGCGGAGGTCCTCATTCGGCTCCAATACCACCACACGCACTGCTCCGCGGGCAAGCGCGGATTGCGCGCCTGCGCCACGGCCGCGGAGAAGGTGTCCAGCACGCAGGGGTCCTGCCGCTGTCCTGTCTTGCGGCCAAGCCTTTCATACATTTTTCGTGGCTCCTGCTTCGCGAGCTGCGCCACGCTGCGGATTCCGAGCACCGCGAAGTCCCGAAGCATCGCCGGGCCAACCGAGATCAGGTCGCCGAGCTGCCTTGTCGCCGCCGTAGCCATACAAGAATCTCCTTGCATACTAGTCTAATTGAGACTAGTCTAAATTAGACTAAGGAGCGCGTCAAGCCCCGTTTCGAAACGCCAATCCCTCTCCGAGGAGAAACCGCCAATGAACGTCAAGCGCATCACCCCGGTCCTGCTGGTCGAGGAAATCGAGCCGCTCATCCCGTTTTGGGTCGACCGTCTCGGATTTGCCAAGACCGTCGAAGTCCCCGATGGCACGAAGCTGGGCTTCGTGATTTTCGCCAAAGGCTCGGTCGAAGTGATGTACCAGACCTACTCGAGCGTGGAAAAGGACGCGCCGCCGGCCATGTTCAGGGAGGCCCGCAAGGGGCCGACCTATCTATACATGGAGGTCGATAATCTCGACGCCCTCGTCGCGGCCATGAAGGATGCGCGGCTGGTCATGCCGGTGAGGACCGCGTTTTATGGCATGAAAGAGTTCGCGGTCCAGGATCCCGGCGGGCACTTCATCACCTTCGCCGAGCCGGTTGCCGCTGCACACGGCTGAGTCGAGCGCCGCAGCCGGTGATTCCATCGCGCGCACGTCATTTCAGAGCGCCTGCCTGGGCGAGCAGCGAGGATCGAACCGCGCCGAGATAGCCGTTGAGCTTCGCAACCCGCGGGCGACTGGAGTCTCCCGCCAGCATGGTTTCGAGAATCGGCTCGAGGAACCGCCCATATTTTTCCAACGTCGGTTGGTCGTCTGCGGCAAACGCCGCTTCCACGGCGTTTTTCGTTGCCGGGGTGATGAGTTCCAGCCTTCCCACGAACACGCGGGCGATTTGCGCGGGCGAGGGATGGATGGACAGCGGCAAAATTTCGTTCACAAATCCGGCAGGCAGAAGGTAAATCAACCGGCTTCCTTCTTCGAACCACGAGCCGCGCCAGGTCTCGACCATGGCTTGCGCCTCATCCAGATACAGCCCTTGCGCCTCAAGCATCCCGACCAGCTCTCTTCCCAGGTCGTCGACCTTGCCGGTCAGCTCGGGTGGATCGAGAGCGGTTTCTTTCGCGATGGCTCCGGAGATGCGGTAGCCCACTTGCTCGCCGCGCCGTTCAAACAGAATCGCGTTCGGTATCTCCTCGGCGCCATTCGTGACCTGCACTTTGCCGTCGGCGGTCAGCTTTGCGGAGAGAGGTACGCCGAACGTGGATACGCCGCGATAAAAAAGAAATTTCTCCTCCTGTTCACCCGCGGGCGTCTTCACGCGAACCGGGGTCGCAGATGTCTGTCGCGCCGAGTAGTAGTGGCTGTCCTGGGCCTCATGCGGAAATTCGGCGCGCAGGCTGGGCGAAACGGTGACCGCGTCCCACGCGATGCTTCCATCGGGATGGGCTTCAAGCAAGCTGCCGTCGAAGAGACTGCCAATAGGCTCGACGCGCGTCGAGTGTGGATACCACTCGGTGATCACCCCCTTCGAGAAACTCACTTTCACCGACACGTTTTCTTCGCGCGAGCCATAGAAATAAAGCACCGGAGTTTCCATGCGCACGGTGCCGCGCAGTCCGAGCTTGAAATTGCCGACGCGAAAATGCTCGACGAAGCCCGGCAAATCCGTGGAAGCGGCGAGCGGCGACCACTCCATTGCCTGGCCGTCCCGGCCGGCAACGGAGGTGAACGTGCCCCACTCATGGACTGTTAGTCCGGCAAACACCGGCGGCGAGTTTTTTGCGGGAAGCCCGCTCGAAATGGTGAAGCAGCCGGCCAGCAGGGCAGCGAGAATCACGCAGGGGGAGTTCGGCGTCATGGCGGGTCTCCTGACGGGTTTGGTCTCTGGGCTTTCAGCCCAGTCTCCCTTCCAGACGCCCGCCTGCCGCCAAGTGTTAACCGAGGGAGTTTTCCATGCGCGCGGGTTACCCGGACCGTCAGGCTGCTACTGTTGCTGCGTGGCGCGATCGATGAAGCTCGAAATTTGGTTGTGCAGGTTCACGCGATCTTCGTCGTGCAGATACATCATGTGGCCTGCAGTGTAGTAATCCAGTTTGACGTTTTTCGCGAGCGCTTGCGGCAACCCCAAGTGTTCCATGGTGTGTTCGGTGGCGAAGAACGGCGTCGCCAAGTCGTAATAGCCGTTCTCCACTTGCACCAGCAGCCTGGGATTCGTGATCATCGCTTGGGCCAGATCCTGATCCACGTTGGGCGCACCGGGGAAGCCGAATCGCCGCTGTTCGCGGCGCGTCCAGTTCCAGCTTCCAAACGCGTTTGCCGAATTGTGATAGACCTTGTCTTTCCCGAATTTCAGCTCGTCGTGATTGTACGCGTTGACGAGCGCCGTGAAGGCTCCGCCCACCGCCGGGCCTTCCGGATCGCCCTGGGCGTTCTCTTCCAGCAAGTCGTAGGTGTATCCGGTGAAGCGCGCATCGATGCGCCCGGTCGTCAACCCTTCGCGACGCTGCAACTCGGCGCGGAACTGGCTGAGCGTCACGCGCAGGTCCGCTTTCATCAGATAATCCTCGGACAGGCCGGTGAAATACCAGAGTCGTTTCGCCACCGCCGCTTTGTCGGCCGGGGAAAGGGCCGCGCCCTTGTACAGCGCCGCCGCGTACTCGCCCTCGGCGTATTTCCGCGCCTCTTCGATGAACGCGACGAGGTCCGCCGGGCGGTCCTTGAGCGCTTTGTGATACCAGGCGACGGCCGCGTAGCTCGGGAGGTAAAACACGTACGGCCGGTCATCTCCCGGCGTAAACGTGAGCGACGACAAATCCAGAACGGATGAAATCAGCACGATGCCGTTGAGGTGGACGGTATCGTGCTGCTGCAGGTAATTTCCCAGCGCCGCGGAGCGGAAGGTTCCGTAACTTTCTCCAATCAGGAACTTCGGCGAATTCCAGCGGTCATTCCGGTTCAGGTAGGTCACGATAAATTGCCCGAAGGCCTCGAGGTCTTCGTCGATGCCGAAGAAATCCTTGTCCTGCGCCTTGCATACGGCGTGGCTGTAGCCGGTTCCCATCGCGTCGATAAATACGAGGTCGGTCTTGTCGAGCAGCGTTTGCTCATTGTCTACCAGCTTGTAGGGAGCGGGGGGCGTAAACGCTCCGTTTACGGTGGACACCCGGCGAGGGCCGAACGCGCCCATATGCAGCCACATCGTCGCGGAGCCCGGCCCGCCGTTGTAGAGAAACGCCACCGGCCGAGTGCTCGGGTCCTTCACGTCGTTCTTGGTGTAGGCCACCGAATACATCAGGCCCGTCGGTTCGCCTTTGTCGTTCTTCAGGAGCGTGGTGCCTGCCGTGGCCTTGTACAAAATGGTCTGGCCGCCCACCCGAATCGCGTGCTCCGTCACCGACGACTCTTCTTTCGCCGTTGCCGGGTCGCATTTCTCTTCGCTCCTTGCTTCGGGTGTTCTGGCACCCCTCTCCTGCTGAGGTGCCGGCGCCTGCGCTGCCGCCCACCCCGCGAGGCCGCAATGAAGCAACAAGACGAACACACACACAGTTACTGTCCTTCGCATCACGCCCTCCCTTGTGAAACCCGGGGAATTCCGCTTATTGCTTGGCCGGTGTCGGCCCTGGCGGTGTTCGCCGCTCCATTTCGGTTGGCACGGCAATCGAACGCGCGCCGTTCATGCCGACCGAACGCACCGCAAAAAAGTGATTGTCGGTGGAAACACCCTTCAAGACTGCTTCGCCCGGCTCCGCCACAAATTCATAGACGCGCCAGCGGGGGTCGATCGTTTCACGCCAGAGAACTTCAAAGCCGGCGCGCTCCGGATCGCTGTCCGCGGCCCAAGAGACTTTCGCGTCTGGGGTGACCGCGCCTTTCAGCCGCGCATTGCCTGGCGGTGCGGGGGCCATCGCCAATTGCCGCAGCACTTCCGCGTTGTCCCTCGCCACGTTGCCCATGAATGTGTAGTTCAGATATTTCTCGAAGTCTCCGTACTCGATGCCGTTTTCCGTGCGAGGCGTCTGGTGCTGGTGGTTGTAATCCTCCAGCGGCTCGGTAAAGCGCACCGCAGGCAGGCCCGCTTTGTAAAAGGGAAAATGATCGCCACCGCGGCCATAGCGGTCCTGGCGGAAAATCATGCGAATGGCGCTCGGCCCGGCGATCTCCTCGATGGCCCGGGCGAGTTCGCGCGCGGGCGAATCGCAATCTTCGATCTCGCCATTCCCGGAAAACACGCGGACGCGATGTGGCCCTCCCGGCGCAGGATCGGCTCCCACAATGTCGTTATCCAACATCGCTCCCACGGTGTAGCCCTGCTCTTTGGTCCACTCGAGCAGGCGGTACGCCCCGAGCAAACCCTGCTCTTCTCCCGAGAGCACGCCAAAAAGAAGCGTTCCGCGAAACTTCGCGCGCCCGCTGGCGGCGGCTTTCCCCAGCAGCCGCGCGCATTCCACGCTCACGGCGGTGCCGGAGCCGTCGTCATCCGCCCCGGGCGCGTCGGCTTCAGGATCCATCACGTTCGAGGGCCGCGAGTCCACGTCGCCTACAACAATGAAAACAGTTTTCTCGAGTGCGGGATCCGAGCCCGGTAAAATCGCATACACGTTCTCCAGGTGAACGGGATTTGGGCCGGTGCGCTCGGACTTGGACTCGAACTTGTCCACGACAATTTGCAGCTTGCCCCCGGAGTCCTTGTCAATTTCATTCAAGCGCGCGACGACGAAGTCCCGCCCGCAGCCGATCCCGCGCTTGGGATCGCTCCACGAGGAAAGCGTCAGCCGCGTCCCGCAGCTCACCAGGTCGTGGATCAGCGTGCGCATTGATTTCTCATCGATGCTTTGGCGTGCCACCGCGCCCGCGGGTCTCGGCAGACTTTTCACCGGGGGCTTGCCCTCGGGCGGTTCCGCGGGGTCGCGTGCCGCGGCTTGCTGTGCGAAGGCCGGCCCTGCCGCCAACATGAGCGACAGAAGCGCGGCAACGGCCGCGCTTTTTCGAAGTCCATGAACCGTGCTTCTCCGATTGCTCATGTGTTCTGCTCCCCGGGGCTAAATTGGCTTCAAAAAGGAAGAGGCATTCTAGCGCGAATCGCCGAAAAGCCACCAGTTCCTGTCTCGCTCGAGCTCATCCGACGGTTTCCTCGAACCCTGATTCGCGTGCCGAGAACGGCGCATTTTTGCCCGCGGCGGGCGCTCGGGCGACAGTAATGCTTGAGAATCCCTGCAAATACTTTAGAATCTCCGCCTGCGCCCAAATCGAGAAACGCCTGCCGACCAGAGGGCAGGCGGCTTAGCGAGCGGCATCATCACCACGGGCGGCAAAAGCACAGGAGGGAACATGAAACGCAACTTCTATATTGGAGCCATTTTTCTCGCGCTGGTTGCCGCGCTGGCGGCAGGCTCGGTAGTGCTCGAGAAAAAGGCGACTACGGAGGCCGCCGAAGTTCTGGCGCCGCGTTTCGAAGTCGATCCCCTGTGGCCCAAGCCGCTTCCCAATCACTGGGTCCAAGGGATGTCGGTTGGCGTGTCCGTCGATTCCCAGGACCACATCTGGATCGTTCACCGCACGAATACGTTCGAGCCCATGGAAATCTACGCGAGCGCGCAGCCGCCCAAGGCCGAATGCTGCGTTCCGGCTCCGCCGGTCCTCGAGTTTGACGAAGAAGGCAACCTCATCGGTCACTGGGGAGGCCCCGGCCAGGGTTATGAGTGGCCGGATTCGAACCACGGCATCACCGTCGATTACAAAGGCAACGTATGGATTGGCGGGAACGGCCGCGGCAAAGACCGTTCACACTTTCACGACAATCAAATTCTGAAATTTACGCAAGACGGCAAGTTCCTGATGCAAATCGGACATCCCAGCATGAGCCAAGGCAGCAACGACACCGACAATCTCAAAGGGCCGGCCAAAATGTTCGTCGACAAGGCGACCGACGAACTTTACGTGGCGGACGGCTATGGCAACCGCCGCGTGATTGTCTACGACGCGGAAACCGGGAAATACAAGCGGCACTGGGGGGCTTACGGTCACAAGCCCGACGACACCGATCTTGGGCCCTACAACCCGGATGCGCCGCCCGCGCAACAATTCCGCAATCCCGTGCATTGCGCGGAGCTGGCGAACGACGGCTTGCTCTACGTTTGCGACCGGCCGAACGACCGCATCCAGGTGTTTAAGAAAGACGGGACGTTCGTGAAGGAAGCGTTTATCGCGAAGCGAACTCTAGGCGACGGGTCGACATGGGACATTGCTTTTTCCAAGGATCCGCAGCAGAAATACATTTTTCTCGCCGATGGTTCGAACGAAAAAATCTACATTCTGCTGCGCGACACGCTGGAAATTCTGACCAGCTTCGGCGACGGCGGACGCCAGCCCGGGCAGTTTTACGCGGTGCACAGCATCGCCACGGACTCCAAGGGGGATATTTTCACCACGGAGACGTATCGCGGGCAACGCGTGCAGAAATTTGTTTATAAGGGCATGGCGCCGGTCACCAAGAAAGATCAGGGCGTGGTGTGGCCGACGGGCAAGTAGCTTTGCGCGCTAAATTTGGTCGGCAAAGGAGTTGATGATGCAAAAGATGGTTCTTGGTTTTCTTGCGTTGGTTTTTCCTCTGTCGTTCACGAATAAACTCTCCGCGCAAACGCAAAGCACGCCCCCGGCCTCGCCGCACCTTCCTCGCGGCACCGCGACGGACGTCAGCAGCGGCGAGATTCACTCTCTGGTGCAAAAGACGGCTGCGGATCGCGTGAGCGATCAGGCGATTCGCGTGGTGAGCATCAACGGCGAATATAACGTGGGGATCGGCGTGGTTCATCGCGCCAAAACCTCGGGAGCGCAGGCGGGCGGTGGAATCGAACACAGCCAGATCACCGAGATTTATCACGTCATCGAAGGCAACGCGACACTCGTGACCGGCGGCTCCATGGACAATACCTCGGAGTTTCCCGCCGACCATCCGGTCGTGGCCGTCCTCAACGGCCCAAGCACGCGTGGCGGGCCGATCCAGAATGGCGTGACCCGCAAGATCGGGCCCGGCGACGTCGTCATTATTCCGCCGAATACGCCGCACTGGTTCAGCGAAATCAGCTCGGATCAGATTGTTTACCTGGTTGTGCGGGTTGATCCGCACAAGGTTTTGCCGGCCGGGTACATGCCCAAGTAGAAGAGAAAAATCATGGTTCGAATGCATCGCTTTGTGCTGGTCGCGTTCGGTCTTCTTCTGCCGTGTTTTGCGCGTGCTCACGATATCCCCAACGACGTGACCGTCGAGATGTTCGTCAAGCCGGAGGGCCAGCATCTTCATGTGCTGGTGCGCGTGCCGCTCAAGGCCATGCGCGACATCAGTTTTCCCCTGCGCGGGCCCGGCTATCTCGATATCGCGCGCGCAGGTCCTTTGCTTCCCGGCGCGGCCAGGCTGTGGATCGCCGGCTTCTTTGAAATGTACGAAGGCACGAATCTTCTGCCCAATCCCCAAGTGATTTCCGCGCGCATATCGCTGCCATCGGATTTCTCCTTCCGCTCGTATGAGAGCGCCCTCGCTCACCTCTCGAGCCCGCCGCTCCCCGATTCCACGGATGTGTATTGGGACCAGACCCTGCTGGATGTTTTGTTCGACAGTGCGATTCAGTCGGATCGCTCGCGTTTTTCGATCGAGCCGCGGTTTGCACGTCTGGGCCTGCGCGTCATCACGGTTCTGCGCCTCGTTCTTCCGGGCGGTCGAATCCGGGCATTCGAATTCGACGGCGATCCGGGGCTGGTTCGTCTCGATCCACGCTGGCATCAGGCCGCGCTGCGCTTTGTAAACTTGGGCTTTCTCCACATCCTCGACGGGACCGACCATCTGCTTTTCCTTTTCTGCCTGGTGATTCCGTTCCGTCGCCTTCGCGCGCTCATTCCCGTGGTCACCGCGTTTACGGTGGCGCACTCGATCACCTTGATTGCTTCCGCCTATAACCTCGCGCCGGATTTCCTGTGGTTTCCGCCGCTGATCGAGACGCTCATTGCCGCTTCGATCGTCTACATGGCGCTCGAAAATATCGTGGGGGCCGGCAGCGTCGAGCGCCGCTGGTTGATTGCCTTTGGCTTCGGCTTGGTGCATGGTTTTGGTTTCTCGTTCGCGCTGCGGCAGTCCTTGCAATTCGCCGGAACCCATCTCCTTACATCGCTGCTTTCGTTTAACGTCGGTGTGGAGCTGGGACAGCTCCTCGTGCTCATTCTGCTGATCCCCGTGTTGCAGCTTTTCTTCCGCTATGCCGTCGCCGAACGCATGGGAACGATCATCCTGTCCGCGATCGTGGCGCACACCGCCTGGCACTGGATGCTCGACCGCGGGAGCGTGCTGCGGCGGTTCCGATTTGCATGGCCGGTCCTCGATGCCGCGCTCCTCGCGACGGTTTTGCGGTCGTTGATGTTCGTGGTGATCCTTGCCGGGATCCTCTGGCTTTTTCAAATGGCTTCGCGCTGGTGGACCCGGCGAACGGCACCGGCCGCGATGGAATCGATGGATCGGGCCGCGGGCCCGCTTCTCACTCGCATGGACCCAGGTCTTTCCCCGGAGCGTCCCAACTGAGCCGAATTCCGAGGAATACAAGACGCATTTTGCCGGCCGGCGCCGTCTATGCTAAGGTCCTCTGATAACCATCAAGCGCGGCGGCGTTATTTTCTACGCCGCGCCGCGTAGTGTCCTTGAGGGAACGTCCTCCATGCTAGCTGGCATTCGTACTGTCGAATTGCGCAAGGTCTACACTTCTGCTCCTCCACCAGCCGCGGGTGCGGGTGGCTTTTCTTTCCGCGCGCCCAAAGCCAAGGGCAAGCAGCCTAAGCCGGAGGTCCGGGCACTCGACGGCATCTCCCTAGACATTCACCCCGGCGAAATCTTCTGCCTTCTGGGGCCGAACGGCGCCGGCAAGTCCACCACTGTGGGCATTCTTACCACGCGTGTTCGCCCTACCTCCGGCCAGGCGTTCATCGGCGAGCATGACGTCTGGCTCAATCAGGTCTCCGTCAAGCGTTTGATCGGCGTCGTTGCCCAGCGCCCGAATCTGGATTTCAACCTGACGGCCCGTGAGATTCTGACTTTCCACGGCGCCTACTTCGGCCTGCCCCATGAGGAGCGCATGAGGCGCGCCGAAGCTTTGCTCGAGCGCTTCAAGCTGACCGACCGCGCTGACCATATGGTTCGCGGTTTTTCCGGCGGCATGATGCAGCGCCTCTCCATCGCGCGGGCCATGATGCACGATCCGCAGGTGTTGTTTCTCGACGAGCCCAGTGCCGGTCTCGACCCGCAGACGCGTTTGCTCTTGTGGGAGATCGTTCGCGAATACAACCAGACCGGCAAAACCATTCTGCTCACCACCCACAACATGGAAGAAGCCGACGCACTCTGCCGGCGCCTCGCCATCATTGACCACGGCCGGGTGATCGCTCTGGGAACGCCTCGCGAATTGAAGGCTTCTGTCCCTGGAGGTTTTCTCCTGCGGTTGCGTTTCGGCCTGCACCCGGCCGAGTTTCTCGAGCGCCTCGAAAGGCTCTCCGGCGTTCGCGAAGTGCGCTCGACCGACGGCGTTGGCGCCGATGTTTACGCGGACCGTGGCGGCTCGCTGGTTCCCGAGGTGGCGCACCTGGCTTCCACCTCCGGCGTCGAACTGCACGACGTGCATATCTCCGAGCCCAGCCTTGAGAATCTGTTTCTTCACCACACCGGAAGGAGTTTGCGCGAATGAACTGGAAAACGTTTCTTGCGATTCTCTCGCGCGACGCTCATGTGGCGCGCCGCAATCTCGTGGCGCTGCTGTTCCAGACGTTTCTCCAGCCGCTCATGTTCGTGTTCATCTTCGGGCGGGTGATGGTCGGCAGCGGCTACCTGCCGCCTTCCTACAAGAGCCTGCTGCTGCCTGGGATTATGGCCATTTGCATGGTCGGCACGGGCATATGGGCGGTCGCCATGCCGCTGATTGCCGAATTTCAGTTCACCCATGAAATCGAGGACCGCCTCCTGGCCCCCATGGAAATTTCCTGGCTGGCCGTGGAAAAGGTCGTTGCCGGGACACTGCAATCGCTGGCCGCTGGTTTGATGGTGATTCCCGCCGCGTGGCTGCTGCTGCGGCCGGGGGTCGATCTGCGCATCCCTCATCCTCTGCTGTTCGCGGCGGTGGCCGTCCTCGTAGCTTTGTTTTCCGCAACCGGCGGCCTCGCGCTCGGCTGCAGCATGGAGCAGACCCACATCGGGTTGATGTTCAGCCTGATCGTGGCTCCCATGATTTTCTTTGGCTGTACGTATTACCCCTGGAGCGCGCTCGAAAAGTTTCCCGTCATGCAAAAGGCTGTGCTCGTCAATCCGCTGGTCTACGCGAGCGAAGGCCTGCGCGGCACGATGGTGCCTCAGTTTCCGCATTTGTCGATGCTGGCGGTGGTGGTGGCACTGGTTTTCTTCAATGCCTTCCTGCTGATTACCGGGCTGCGCAAGTTCTACGGCAAGGCAGTCAGTTAGTCACGGCTCTGAGAGATCCGAGATCCGTGTGCCGAACCGCGAGGAGCGCGCCGGCTCTCGGCTTTTCGCCCCTCAGCAGTCAAGAGTCCGGTGTCTCGACCCACAAACCGATCGCGGACCACCGATTTTGTGCTTACTCCTCGGTGTGTTAACGTTTTCCGTTTATGAACAAGCGCATTGGCGTGCTCTTGAGCGGCCGCGGATCGAACTTCGAGGCTTTGGCGGAGTCGGTCGAGGCGGGCCGCATCCCCAACGCGGAAATTGCCACGGTTATCAGCAACCGCGAGGGCGCGCCGGGAATCGACCGCGCTAGAGCGCGCGGCATCAGCGCGCGCGTGCTTCCCTCCAAAGGTCTCGAGCGTGAAACCTACGATCGTCAAGTCGCCGCCGTGCTCGACGAGCACAAAGTCGACTTAATTTGTCTGGCGGGCTACATGCGCTTGCTCTCGCCGTACTTTGTCGCCAAATTTCCCAATCGCATCCTGAACATTCATCCTTCCCTGCTTCCGTCGTTTCCCGGCCTTGAATCGCAGCGCCAAGCACTCGAATACGGAGTGAAATTTGCCGGGTGCACCGTGCACTTCGTGGACGAAAATCTCGACGCCGGACCGATCATCGTGCAGGCGGTGGTTCCGGTCGAAGACCACGATACCGAAGCGTCGCTCTCGGAAAGGATCCTGAAAGAGGAGCATCGGATTTATTCGGAAGCGGTTCGCCTCGTTCTTGAGGGAAAATATAGGATTGCAGGCCGTCGCGTGCTGCAACGGTAGGCGGGCGCCTCGTCCAAAATAAGCCGGTCAGATGAAGCAAGGCGCGAAACCAAAAGTCAAAATGAGCGAACAGAAATTCAAACCGGTGGAAGAGCAGCTCGCCTACCTCAAAAAAGGCGCTGCGGAAATTATTCCGGAACCCGAGCTGGTCGCCAAGCTTGAAGGGTCACGCAAAACGGGAAAACCCCTGCGCGTGTATCTCGGTGTGGACCCCACGGCACCCGATCTTCACCTGGGCCACACGGTGGTGCTGCGCAAGCTGAAACACTTCCAGGATTTGGGCCACACTGCCGTTTTCCTGATTGGGGATTTCTCCGCGATGATCGGCGATCCCACGGGCGTTTCGGAAACGCGCCCGCCGCTCAGGCGCGAACAGGTGGACGCCAATGCGAAAACCTACCTTGAGCAGGTTTTCAAGATTCTCGACTCCGAAAAAACCGAAGTCCGCCGCAACAGCGAATGGCTCAGCAAAATGAACGCCGAGGACGTCGTGCGGCTGTGCTCTCACTACCGGCTTGCGCGCATGCTCGAGCGCGAGGATTTTCGCTCGCGGCTCGCGGACAACCAGCCCATTTCCGTGCACGAACTGCTCTATCCTTTGCTGACCGCGCGCGATGCGGTGGAGCTTAAATCCGACGTCGAACTCGGCGCCTCCGAACAAAAGTTCAATCTGCTGATACACCGCGACATCCAACGGGAATATGGCCTAGCCGGGCAAGTGGCGCTCACCATGCCTATCCTGGTGGGCCTTGACGGCCAGCGCAAAATGTCCAAGAGCCTCGGCAACTACGTCGGCATCACCGAAGACCCCTATGAGATGTTCAAGAAAATCATGTCTATCTCGGATTCCTTAATGTGGTCCTATCTTGAACTGCTAACCGACAAGACCGCGGAAGGGATCCGAAAACTCCAGCAAGACGTGCAGGCGGGTAACACTCATCCGAAACAAGTCAAGGTATCCCTGGCTAGCCAGATGGTTAAAGACTTCCATGGCGAAGAGGCCGCCCGCAAAGCGGCGTCGAACTGGGAACGCCAATTTAGCGACCGGCAAGTGCCCGATGATGCTCCGGTAAAAACCTTGTCGAAAGACAATCACGTTGGTTCGGACGAGGGCAAAGTATATCTGTCGAGGGCGTTGTTGCAACTCGGGGCTGCTCCGTCTCGTGCTGAAGCTGAGCGCTTGATCAAACAAGGGGCGGTGGAACTTGACGGAAAGGTGATTAAGGATCCGCGGCATGAAATTGATCTCAAAACTCCGCGAAGGTGTCTCGTGAGGGTCGGGAAAAAGAACATTTTCTATCTGGATGTCAAATGACGGGCGTTCTCTCGGCCCAAGGTCAGTCACGGACCGCGGGCCACTACGCCAGCACCTCTTTCACCAGCTTGGCCACGTAATTTGCCACCGCCGGGGCGGCGGTGAGGCCGGGCGACTCCATGCCCACAAGATGAATCGCTTGCGGTACCTTGGGGTCGCGGGTGATGACAAAATCGACGATGCCGGTTTTGTGGCTTGGCGGAACGAGCTTTGGACGGAGACCGGTATAGCCGAGATGCAAATCGCTTTCTTGCACTTCTGGTAAAAGTGTTTTGGCGTTTTCGGCAAAGGCGGCGATGGGCAAGCGGTTCTTCTCGTAGTTGTCCTTGCCGTCCACGTAGGTTGCCGTCGGGCCAAGAAGGAACGTGCCCCACAGCGTTTTTGTAAAATGCACGCCGAGACTTAAACCGTCGCTGTGCGGCAGCGGATAAACCAGATTATTGATGAGGGAAGAACGCGGGCCGCGTACTTCGCAGTATTCGCCGCGCACCGGATAGATTCTCCAAGAGTGATTGCCCAGCATCGCCGCAACTTCATCCGCATAAAGTCCCGCCGCATTGATGATGCACCGCGCGTCGATTTTTTCTTCCTGGGCATCCTCTTCATCGCCGATTTTCAAGCCAACGCGAATCGTGCTGCCGGAAGGTTCGAGCGAAATTACTTTGGCCCGCGTGACCATGTTCGCACCACGACTCGTGGCCACCCGCGCGTAAGCGTGAACAAGTTCTTCGGCGGAGACGATGCCGGTCGAGGGCACGCGGAGCGCGGCAGCGCCCTGGATGTGCGGCTCGCGCCTGCGGATTTCCGCGGCGTCAATGAGTTCGAGGCCTTCGACGCCGTTCGCCTCGCCGCGTTTCTTGAGCGCGGCAAGCTCCGGCTCTTCGTGCGAACCGGCGGCGACCACCAGTTTGCCGCAGTGGCGGAACGGCACGTTGTGCTTTTCGCAAAATTCGTACGTGAGGCGGTTGCCTTCGACGCACAGACGCGCCTTCAGCGAATTCTTCGGATAGTAGATGCCGGAGTGATTGACGCCGCTGTTGCGCGTGCTGGTAGCCATGCCCAGCTTGGGAAACTGCTCGACGAGGAAAACGTCCTGCCAGTGGGAGGAAACAGCGCGAGCGATCGAGCAGCCGATCACGCCGCCGCCAATGATTAGGATATTCGCCTGATCCATAGAAGCAGACAGAAATTAGAAAATGGAAGCTAGAAAATGCCCCGGCATCTTCTTTCTCTCTTATTGTAGCCGTTCATCCGCTAAGGTCCATTTGAGATGCAAGCGCCTGCCCGTTTCCAGGTTCTCGTTTCTCTTTTCTCGTTTGCTTACTGGTCGCCGCCGGCTTCGTCGAAGAAGGTCTTGCAAGGGACCAGGCGCGCTTCCCTGCCGTCATGGACGGCATAGGCAGCCTGTTTGCTGGCTTCATAGCCGTTGCGCCAGAGCGAGGCGGCGCCGTGCACGCCGTCTTTGTTGATGGCGTAAAAATAGAGATGGAAAGTGTTGAGCTTCTTCTTGTCGTTTTTGTAGTTGTGCGCGACGCGGCCGAGCGCTTCCAGGCATGCATCCGCCGGCGATTTACCCTGGCGCATCATTTCAATAATGCTGTGCCCGCCGCAGATCTTGATGTTTTCCTCGCCCTTGCCGGTGGAACCCGCGGCACCCACTTCATTGTCGACGTAGCAACCCGCACCGATGATGGGCGAATCACCGACGCGTCCGGGAATTTTCCAGGAGAGGCCGGAGGTCGTAGTGGTTGCCGAAATGTCGCCTTTGGCGTCGACCGCCATACATGGAATGGTGCCGGTGGGCGGATGGGCGATGACCCGCTCGGCGTAGGCGATTTGCTTGTCGTCGCCGTCAAACAGAGAGCCCATGTATTCCTTCCACTCGGGGGAGTCGATGCCAGGCCGCCAGTTGAGGGAGGTTTTGGCCTTCCAGGCGAGCCAGATCTTCCGCGAGTGCTCGGTAAGGAGATTCATCTCCTCGAATCCCTCCTCGACCGCGAACCTGCGTGCGCCATCGCCGACGATCATGATGTGATTGGTGTTGTCCATGACGGTTTTGGCGAGTCGCGAAACGTTTTTAATACGGCGCACGGCAGCCACCGCTCCCGCGCGATGGGTGGGGCCATGCATGACGCTGGCATCGAGCTCGACTTCGCCTTGTTCGTTCGGGAGACCGCCGTAGCCCACGGAATCCTCGTTGGGGTCGTCCTCGACAACCGTGACCGTGGCGACCACGGCCTCGAGCGTGTCGCCGCCCTTCTTGAGGATGTTCATGCCGTTGTCGAGGGCATGAAGACCGTTGGCGCTCGAGATGATGAGCGGGCGCGTGCCGGGAGGGGGAGGTGCAAGAGGGGCAGGAGGAAGCGCGGAATCCCCGTCCCTCGAGGTGCGGCCAAACAGCTTATTTGCGCCAGCGAGAGCGCTACCGGCCAAAGAAGTGAGAAAGAATTTACGGCGTGACCACAGTTGCATGTGCGAAGCCTCCTGGAAGTTCCGAGGCACTATATAACATCACAGCTTAGAAGTTAGGGTTCGGACGTGCGAGAAAGGCAGGAGAAGCGGGTGCTTGTCGCCACCGGGCCGCCACTCGATAAGACCCGCTGCCTTCCTATTGACACTCTATAGGTAGAGGGGTTACGATTCCTATCGATTCTCGATAGGAGGGAGCTGCTTGAGCGCGGAACCGACCACCCTGTTGCAAGGCACGCTAGACCTGCTGATCTTGAAGTCCCTGGCCACCGGCGAGATGCACGGGCTTGGAATCTCCCGCAGAATCCAGCAGATTACCGGCGGCACTTTTCTGGTTAAGCCGGGCTCGCTGTTTCCCGCGCTGCATCGCATGGAAGAGGAGGGCTGGACCTCGTCTTTCTGGGGAGATTCGGAAAACAACCGCCGCGCGAAATACTACCGCTTGACCAAGGCCGGGCGGAAGCAACTCGAAGCGGAATCCAAACGCTGGGGGCGCATTTCCTGGGCGATCGCGCAAGCGTTGGAGGCGTCCTAGTATCGCACCGCCGAGGAAAGGGACAGCTCGGGGGGAACCAGCTTGATCCCTAAGTTGTGAGTTCTGGGCAAAAAGCGCAGTTGAGGTGTAGTCATGCCGCTCGTTGCAAAAGCCCGTAGTTTCCTGCGAAATCTGTTTTTCACCCGGCGAGCGGAGGAAGATCTGGACCAGGAAGTTCGCTCGCACCTCCAGATGTTGATTGATGAAAACGTTAGAGCGGGCATGGGGCGCGGGGAAGCCGAGCGCGCGGCGCGGCTGGAACTCGGAGGTACGGAACAGGTGAAGGAACAAGTTCGCGAGAAGCGGCTCGGCAACGGTCTCCATGCGGTCGGCTCCGATTGCCGCTTTGGTCTTCGACAACTTCGCAAGAACCCGGGCTTCACTCTCACGGTAGTCCTTACGCTGGCACTCTCGGTTGGCGCGAACACCGCGATTTTCTCCCTGGTGAATGCGCTCCTGCTTAAGAGCCTACCGTATCCGCATCCCGAACGTATGGGAACAATTTACACCCGGATCACCGGGTCCTCGGGAGCCTCCGATAAACGGCACAACGTAAACGGAGAGCAATGGGACCTGCTTCGCGACAACGTTCCAGCCTTGACCTCGGCGGTATCCTCCGGAGGAACGACGGGGGTGAACCTCAAGGGCGGTTCACATGTGGGATATGTCCATGACGGGCGGGTCTCGGCGCATTACCTCGACGTGTTGGGGCTCCAGCCCCTCCTGGGGCGGAATTTTTCCGAGGACGAGGACCGACCTCACGGACCTAAGGCCGCCATCCTCAGTTACAGCTTGTGGCGCAACGTGTTTGGCGCGGACCCCGGCATTCTTGGGCAATCCATCCTACTGCGGAGCGAGCCGTACACGGTGGTGGGGGTGCTGCCGCAGGGCGCGACAACTCCGTTGAACGCCGATGTGTACACCCCGCTCCAAGCCAGCCGCGAGGGTGAAGGTCGTGGAACGAACTTCAGTTGCATCATCCGGCTGCGCGATGGCGTGACTTGGGAGGAGGCGGATGCCGAGATCAACCACACCTGGTTAAGCCGCGCTGGGCGCTACGAATTGACAGACAACCCCGGAGCCAAGGTGAACTATCACTCGGTGCCGCTCAAGAAAGGCCAAACCGACTCGCTGCGCCCACAGGTGCTGGCGCTGATGGTGGCCGCCGGTTTCATCCTGCTGATCGCCTGCGCCAACTTGGCTGGGCTCACGCTGGTGCGTATGATGCGCCGCACTCGAGAAGTGGCCACGCGGCTGGCGCTGGGCGCCTCGGGCTGGCAGATTCAGCGACAGTTCTGGATCGAAAACTTGCTCCTCGCCCTGGTAGGAGGAGCGTTCAGCGTAGGTGTGGGCTTTGTGGCCCTGCGCGAACTCTTCCTGCTGTTGCCCGAGCACTTTCTCCCGGTTGCGAGCGTGCCGCTCGACAGCCGCGTGATGCTTTTCACGCTGGTCATTTCCGTTTTGACCAGCGTGCTGTTCGGTATGCTACCGGCCTTGGCCACGCGGCGAGTGGATCTGCGGTCGTCGATGGTCCACCGTAGTGTGGCCGGAGTTGGCAGCTTGCGTCTGCGCCAGGGGCTTATTGCCGGCGAAGTTGCGCTTACCGTCATGCTGCTGGCTGGTTCCGGGCTGCTCGTCCGCAGCCTGATCCACCTCGAAACGTTGCCGCCGGGATTCCATGCAAACGGTGTGATGGTCGAGAAAGCCTCGCTCGACGATGTTCGTTACCACGATCCTGCAACATTCCGAAAGCTGCTCGACGAGAGCACCGCCGCCATGCGGCAGATTCCAGGAGTCGAAAATGCCGCCGTCGGGTTGAACCTGCCATACGAGTTCACCGGAAACGACTGGATCACTCTCAGCGACGGTAAGGAGGCTGGTCACCAGGGTGGGGTAGATTGGGTGTACGTCACGCCTGGATATTTCGACACCCTCGAGATGCCGCTGCTTGCCGGTCGCGTGTTTACCGATGCGGATGGTCCCAATGCGCAGCACGTTATCGTGGTGAACCAGTCATTCGCGCGGAAGTTCTATGGCGGAGCGAACCCTGTGGGGCGGTACATCGACAAGGACACGCTGATCGTGGGTGAAGTAGCCGATGTCCCGCTCTCCTCTGGTTTGGATCCCGTTGCGCCGCTTGAGACCGAGGAAACGATGTACGTTCCGGCTGCGCAAGTAGGGGGGCCGCTTCTCGCCCTGCTGCATGTTTGGGTTCAGCCAAACTGGATTGTCCGCACCGCTGGTCGGGCAGAAGGTTTGACTGCGGAGATGCAACGCGCGCTCGAAAAGGCGGATCCAAATTTGCCCGCTTCCGGCTTTTACACCATGGGGGACCTGCTGGTACGCACGCTGACGATGCAGCGCATGGAGGTGGCGCTGCTCGGTGCCATGGCGGCGCTGGCGCTGCTATTGAGTGCGGTGGGCATCTTTGCGCTGGTGGCCAACATGGTGGCGGAGAGGACCCGGGAAATCGGTATCCGCATGGCACTGGGTTCGAGCATCGGTCGAGTCATGTTCGAGATCGGGCGCTCCGGAGTTGCCGCTTCTCTATTCGGTGTTGTTCTGGGGCTCCTCCTTTCTGCGGGAGCGCTGCGCGTCATGCAGAGCGTGCTTTATGGCGTAGGCGTTTACGATATGACGACCAGCCTGTTTGTGATCTTGACGCTTTTTGCCATCACCCTTCTCGCCACCATGCTGCCGACCCTAAGAATTGCCAGGATCGACCCGGCCAGGACGCTCCGCGAGGAGTAGAAGGTCCGCGCCGCGCCGTCAAGGTACCCGCAAAATACCCACAAAAAATTGCCGCCGGCCCTGAAATCTGCAGACGGCCGGCTGCGTACCATATGTGGGAGCCATATATATGGGCATGAAAGTGGAGGAAGAGTGGAAGAAAGGCAGTGCGGGGCTCTTGATTCTCTCGCTGCTTGACGGTCAGCCGCGGCACGGGTACGAAATCGGCAAGCTCATTGACCTCCGTTCCGGCGGCGCGCTTCATTTTCATGTGGCCTCGCTCTATCCACTGTTGTACCGGCTCGAAGAGCACGGCTGGATCCAAGGGCGGTGGGTCGAGAAGCCCAACCAAAGACGACGGCGGTACTACTGGCTGACGCCGGGGGGACAGCGCATGCTGGCGCTCGAACGCAAGAAGTGGCGGGAGTTTGCCGGGGCTGTGGGCCGCATCGCGGGAGGCGAACATGCCTGAATGGAAGCTGGAAATTAGGAAACATTTGGCGGGACTCGATCTCAGGCCGGAACGGGAAGCGGAAATCGTCGAGGAGCTTTCCGACCATCTTCAACAAAGCTATGAAGAGTTGCGGGCGCGGGGGGCCGCAGACGATGAGGCTCTTCGCGAGGTAATGGCCGAAGTCGACTGGCGGAACTTTGTCCCGGAACTTCAGATCTCACAGAAAGCGCCGTCACCGGAAACGGTGCCCGAAGGCGCGGCTTCGAGCGGACACTTGCTCGAGGACCTCTGGAAGGACCTGCGTTTTGCCCTGCGGATGCTCAGAAAAAGCCCGGGCTTTGCCGCCGTTGCGGTGCTGACGCTGGCTCTGGGCATTGGGGCGAACACTGCCGTTTTCACCGTGGTCGACTCGCTGATCTTGAATCCGCTTCCTGTTGAAAACATTTCGACGCTCGCTGCCGTTAACTCGAGCGAAGCCAAAAAGGCGGCACGATCGGGTGACCTCGAGGCCCTTTCCTACCTGAATCTCAAAGATACCCGCGAGCGAACGCGCGCTTTCCGCAACCTTGCCGGTCATTCCTATCCGATGGCGGTCACCATGACCGATAAGGGCGAGCCACGCCGAATTTTCGCGGAAATCGTGACCGCGAATTACTTCGAGACCCTCGGCATTCACCCTTCCCTGGGACGCTTCTTTCTTCCGGGCGAGGATCAAACGCCGGGCGCCGCACCGGTGGCGGTGCTCGGGTACACTGCGTGGCAAAGCCGCTTCGGTGGAGTTTCCGATATTCTCGGGCAAACGATTACGCTCGACGAAACTCCGTTCACGGTCATCGGTGTCGGGCCCAAAGGCTTCAAGGGCGTGTACGCCGTTTTTGGACCTGATCTTTGGATTCCGTCTATGATGGCGGAGCAAGTCTTGCCCGCCGAGCAGCGGAACGCACTCGGTGATCGCGGACTGCCTCTGTTTACCGGGATCGGCCGACTTCGGCCGGGAGTTACGCTTCGCGAGGCGCAAGCCGAGATGAACATCGTGGGGGCGGCTCTGGCAAAAGAGGATCCCGACGCGAATGACGGGAAGACCCTTACGGTGACGCCTTTGATCGAGGCCGCTTATGGACCGGAACGGCAGCCGGTGGTGCTTGGCGGGATTTTGCTGATGGCTATCGTGGGATTCGTGCTGCTCATCGCTTGTTCGAACCTGGCCAATTTGCTTCTTGCCCGCGCGAGCGTTCGCCGGCAGGAGATCGCGGTGCGCCTATCGCTTGGTGCCGGGCGCATGCGTTTGATTCGCCAGTTGCTGACCGAGAGCGTTCTGCTCGGGCTGTTTAGCGGAGTCCTGGGCTTCCTATTCGGCTATGGAGGATGCCGGATTCTGGAATCGTTGCGCCCTGCGGAATATGCGCAGAACCTGGCGGATCTAAGACTCGACGAGAGCGTGTTCGTTTTTGCACTGGCGGTGGCTCTCCTGACCGGTCTGATATTCGGCATTGTGCCCGCACTGCGATCGTCGCGGGTTTCTGTCGCAGAAGTATTGAAAGAGGAAACGCGCGGCGCGGGGCGGAGCCGCGGCCGGGTCGGCCTGGCCAATACTCTTTTAGCCGGGCAGGTCGCGGCTTCGCTGGTTTTGCTGGTGGTCGCCGCTCTCTTCCTGCGAAGCATCGAGCGAGAGTATCTCATCGATCCCGGCTTCCAAACGAAGCACTTGGCGCTCGTCATGCTTTATCCCGGCCAGGCCGGGTACGACCGCGTTCGCACCGAGCAGTTTTACAAGCAGACGCTCGAGCGCATCGGCAGGATTCCCGGGATCTCGTCAGTCTCCTGGGCATCGAATCTGCCGCTGTGGGGACGCAAGGAGACCGGCATCGTGGTTGAGGGGCAAGAGGCGCGCAAGAAATCCGAAGCCGTACAGGCGGTGGTAGACACGGTGGACCTCAACTATTTTTCGACGCTGGGCATCCCCGTTTTGGAAGGCCGGGACTTTACGCAAAATGACCGCGACAGTCGAACGCCCGTGGCCATCATCAACGAGACCATGGCCGCCAAATACTGGCCAGCTCAAGACGTACTCGGCAAGCGTCTCGAATTGCCTCACGGCAACCAGTTCCTACAAATCGTCGGTGTGGTAAAAACCACGAATTATCAGGCTCTGGGAGAGCCGCCGCAGCCGTGTGTGTACATCCCGCTGCGGCAGAATTTCACAGACAGCATGATTCTTTATGCGCGAAGTGAACGCGATCCATCCACGGTTCTGGCGGCCGTTCAGGCAGAAATTCACAGCCTTGATCCCGGGCTGCCGGTGGAAGACATGCGCACCGGGACGAAGGTGATTGACCAGGCGCTCTGGTGGTCGAAGATCGGCGTGGGCCTGCTGGGTGTTTTCGGATTGTTGGCGCTGGGCCTCGCTTCGGTGGGGCTGTACGGAATTATGGCTTATTCCGTAAATCAGCGTCGGCGCGAAATCGGAGTGCGCATGGCGCTAGGAGCCGGCGAGCGAAGCGTGACCCTGCTGGTGCTTCGTCAAGGAATGACGGTCGTGGCCAGCGGCGTGGTCACGGGCATGGTGCTGGCGCTTCTGCTGGGACGCGTGCTCTCGCGCTTCCTCTACGGTGTAAGCGGCAGTGATCCTCTCAGTCTGGCGGGCGCGGCGTTCGCGCTGCTCGCGGTTGCCTTTGTTGCGTGTTACCTGCCGGCGCGGAGCGCCAGTCGGCTCGACCCACTCGTAGCTCTGCGCGAAGCATGAGGCGGCCTTAAACGGCATCGAGCCGCAACCAACCGGCAAACGAGTCATCGCTCGTACTCAGTTTGCAGACTGCGAGCTAAGGCGCATGGCATTGCCGCGCACCCGGCGAACGTCGGCACTGGCGGCGGACGACGGAGCGAGCTTCAGGTAGGCGTCCAAGTCTTGCACCTGGGACCGATAGTCCTTTTTTCTCGCGTGAACGTCTGCCAGCACGAGATAGACGCCGGAGTAGGCGGGACTTCGCAGGAGCGCCTCCCGAAGGCTTTGTTCCGCCTCATCCAAGCGGTTCTGGTCGAACAACGCAATCCCCAAAAAAAGATGTCCTTCCGCAGAGTCTGGATCGGTTTCCAGTCCGCGGCGAATCAAGCGCTCGCCCTCCTCCGGTTTTCGCTCGTCGCAGTAGATCAGGCCGTAGGCAAACTGCGCGCGGGCATAATGACCGCCACTCAGATCGATGGTTTTTTGGAAGGCTTGGATGGCCTTGTCCTCGTGTTGCAAGCGCAACTGCATGAGGCCAATGTAGTAGATCGCTTCATAATAGTCGGGGTAGATGGCAGCGGCTTTGTTGAAGTGCCCGAGGCTGCGGGCAAAATCGTCTTTGGCCAGGAGTTCGAGGCCGCGGTTGTATTCATTCTGGGCTTTTGCGGGAATCTTTAGCTCTCGAACGGAGACCGCGTAAGAATTCTCCCCACGCGCGGCGGGGACCGACGAGTCGGGGTAAAGAGTGACTTCCGCAGGGAATAAATTGACCTGCGCCACGGCGCTCGAAAACGCATAGCCTCGTCCCGACGAGCTGATCTCGTAGGTTCCCGGCGGGATGGGATTAAGATCGAAGCGGCCATCAAAATCGGTTAGCACTGTTTCAATCGGGCCTGACGATAGCGAGCGCATGTCCACGAAGACTTGGGTCGCCGGTTCCGCGCTGGGGTTTCGATATAGGGTTCCCAAAATTTCTCCTGAGCGGCTTCCAAAGGACGGGTTCGGAGGATCATCCAGGGAAGCGCCTTGCGCGCGAGCGGAAGGAGTCTCGGTGAGCAACGCAAGCGTCAAAAAAGAAAACAAAAGGAAGAAAGAACCCGTCCGACGTTTCAATTTCCAGGCATGCCCAATCATGTTCAGACACCTCGATGTCATGGGCTGGCTAGAAAGCTCTTGATGCGACTGCGTGCTGCAAAACGCGAACGCTATCTCCTCGGGCGAAATTTCAGAGTCGTTGGGGAATCGCTCGTTGGTAACGCAAGAAAGGCGACTCGAGCGGGCGAACTCCCCGGCTCAGCAAATTTGGCCCATACCATCTGCAAAACTTAGGGAATTGTCAAGCAATGGTTCTTCAGCATCCTGCCCGGGACCGGGCGACCAGGGGGAAGCAAGCTCCGGGGTGCTTTACCAATCGGCAGCCAATGCTCTGGCCCGCCGAAGTGGTGGAATCACCTCGCGCCGCCGTTCGACTATTTCTCCCGCACTGCCAGCCGTCCCGTAGGCGGGCTGTGGTTAGGGGCGCAAGCAGTGTGCCAAACGGCGAGCGAATCGTTTTGGGATTTTAAGTAGCTACCCAGTGAATCGGATACAAGGTTTGAACCGAAGAGGCCTTTCTTCAAGCGCCAAGGGGCGATCGCAAACAGCAGGTAAATTTGACTGGTGGCCCGCCGATTTTCTTCGGCGAAATCATCATCGACGTGCAAATACCCCGCGAGTTCATGGGGGCTTACGCGGCTTGGAAAGTCCGGAGAATTCCTGGGGGAGTCCGCGAGTTAGGATTTCGCTGCTGTCGGTGCCTCGCTTCGTGCCCGTCACGGGCTGAAGCGCCACGAGTTACCAAATTTAGAAACGCGCGTTGGCGATGTCAGTCTCGGCTTGCTTTCGCGGGTCGTCGCCCTCGCCTCGGGTAGTCAACTGCCGGGGTGAAGGGGTTGCGAGTTGCAGCGCACCGCTTGGGCCCGCCTTGGCTTCGCGGCCGACCACCCGAATGACTGTAATCGATTAACGAATAAGGCTTTATCTTTGCGGTCGAAAGCGCTCTCAAGAACTCGCATCAAGGCCGCCGGCTTTGACTCACTTTTGGCGGATTCCCACGTCAGAGTAGAACAGCGGAGCGTGGGGGGAGTCTCGGGGTGAGCGAATCTGTATCCAGATTTTCCCGTTAATTTAACACCTGTCTCTTGCAACACACGTTGCAACATTCCGGGAAGACCACTATGCCCGACGAGGCCTCCCTGTTTCTCTACCGGGCCCTCGTCTGGCGGCAAAAAATACCGGGGAAGTTGCGATCGGAAGCGTTTGAGGAGGGGAAATGAGAAAGCTGAAGCTATTCGTTTTCGTTCTCGTCATTCTCATGCTGGGGCTCGTGTCGGGTTCGGCTTTTGGGCAAATAGCAACCACAGGAAAAATCGCGGGAGTGGTAACCGATTCTTCAGGAGCGGCGGTGCCGAGTGCGACCGTGGCGGTCAAAAGCACGGCGTTGATGGCGGAGCGCACGACAACCACCGGGCCGGACGGTGCCTATCTTTTCGACCTCCTGCCCGTTGGCACCTATGAGGTCACGGTCACCTCCAAGGGATTCAAAGCCTTCAGCGAAACGGGAATCGTCCTTACCGCCGGCTTCACCGCGACCGTTGACCCGAAACTCCAGGTTGGAGAAGTTACCGACGTCGTGAGAGTCCAGGGAGAGAACGTGATCGACCTCGAGGGAACTCAGACGGCGACGACCTTTGACCAGACACTTCTCCAAGACATTCCCAGCGGCCGCGACCCCTGGTCCACGGTAGCGCAAATGCCCGGCGTCACCTCCAGCACCTTCGATGTAGCGGGCAACAACAGCTATCAGCAATCCGCCATGCAGGTTCATGGAAGCACTCAGGCTGAGCAAATCTACAGCTTCAACGGTCTGGATTTGAACTGGCCGGGCTCAAGCGGTGGGTACACGCAGTTCTACACCAATCATGATTCGTTCGATGAGTTTCAAGTGGTCTCCGACAACGCCCCTGCTTCCGTGCCGATCGGCGGGATCTACATGAACATGGTCACAAAATCGGGATCGAATGAGCTGCATGGACAGGCTGCCCTTTATTATTTGACCGCCGCCACACAGGCCGGAGTTAAGCAGCCGGTGTTCCAGGGCTCACCCGTGCCAACGGGTTCTCCCTTCAACATGACCAGAGACACTTCTGCCAGCCTTGGCGGGCCGGTCCTAAGAGATAGGTGGTGGCTGTTCGGCTCGTACCGCCGCTACGACCTGGACCAGCGAATACTGGCGGTAACCAACCAAGCGGGCGTTCCCGTCGTGGATATCAACCATCAGACCAACACGGACCTGCGCAGCGATTGGCAGATCAATCCCAAGAACAAGTTCAGTCTTATTTGGCTTTACAACGAACAGAACCGCTTTTTCCGCCGCGATACTTCCTATCAGTTCGTTACTCAGGACGCCAGTTGGCTCCAGATCGAGCCTGCTTACATTCTCCAGGGGCTATGGACCAGCCAAGTTACAAATAACTTCCTGCTGGATTTCCGTATCGGCTGGAACAAAATCGTCTTTCCGCTTAGCTACCAACGCGGCTCGACGGGTCTTAACTTACAAGACATCGGAACTTCCACAGAATCAGCCGCGGCACCCTACGAATTCATAAACCCTGCGTGGGTGCTTAAATGGTCCGCCGGCGGCTCATGGTACAAAGGCAATTGGGCCGGCACGCACAATTTCCAATTCGGCTTTGAATGGGGCGACAGCTACAACTCCTACATTTATAAAGTGAATCAAGGGATCAACGCGATCTTCAACAGTCCTGGCCCGCAGTCCTTTACAACACCCTTCGAGGTTGTGGCCTACAACACCCCGACAACGCAAAAGAACTACTTCCGCGACACCAGTTTTTACCTGCAGGACGCTTGGAGCCCTAAGCGCCGCCTAACGCTCAATTTGGGGTTGCGCTACGACCGCTTTAGCACTTACTACCCTGCGCAGAAGAGCGATGCGAACGAGACCTTCCCCCAGCTCTTCCCGATTACAACCTACGCGGCCTCCGGGAACCTAGTCGATTGGAACACGGTCTCGCCGCGCATTGGCGTAGCCTTCGACCCGACAGGAAAGGGTGACTCGGTCCTGCGTTTTGGTTATGGAATCTATTACATCATGCAGGGCACCGGGCTTGCTGAGACGTCAAATCCGGTAGGGCTTTCGAGCAAGACCTACACGTGGAATGCGCCTCCCGGCACCACAACTCCGCAGTTAAGCCAATGGCTCCCTCAAGGAGCCGCCACCGTTCCGATAACCGAGTCCGGAGGGTCAAGCACTCACATCAATCCCAACATGAGCCGGCCGTATTCGGAAGAAGTCAGTGCGGGATACGAGAAGCAGATGTGGCGGGACCTTCGCGTGGGTGCTACGTATTACTACCGCACGAAGAAGAATCTGTATGGAATCGAAAACGCCGCCTTAAAGCCGTCTGACTATTCGCCGATAACCACGCTGTTAAACGCCCAAGGGGTACCTACACCGATCACCAATGGCCTCACCGGCCAGCCTCTCACTCTCTACAACCTCAATCCCGCAGACGCCAACCTATTCAACTTTGTCGTTACGAATATCCCCGCGCTCAACGACAATTCCTATCACGCTGTGGAGTTTACCGCCGTCAAGCGTTTGTCCAACAAGTGGCAGATCCTGGGCGGCTTCACCATTCAACGACAGAAGGGCGTTTTCGGCCGCGGCTTCTCGGACGAGGCCACCAGCGACAATTTCACCGACCCTAACAATGACATTAACAGAAAGAACAACTACCTGAATCTCGACGCCACCTACGTCTTCAAGGTGGACAGCACTTATGAACTTCCCTTGAAATTTGCTACGAGCGTTAACTTCCAACACTACACGGGTTTCCCGATTCAACCTTTGGAGACCTTTGGAGGGACCACGAACTCAGGCCAGAGTGAGGGCCTGACACAGGGAAGCGAAACAGTCATCCTGCAGCCTGCGGGTACACAGCGCTTGCCCAGCGTGAACCAAATGAACTTGCGCTTTTCCCGCGAATTTGTGTTCAATGACCGTTGGCGGCTCACCCCGAACGTGGATTTCTTCAACTTGACGAACTCTCAAACGACCATTGCTGAAGTGACGCAGTGGACCTCTCCAAACGGAGGAACTTATTTGAAGCCCGCCCTGGCCATCAATCCGTTCGTGACGAGGTTTGGCCTGCGCTTTACTTTCTAGCCCGATGTAGCTGCGGCGTGATGGTTATCTGACAGCTCAAAAGCCGGGTGGGCGAAACAATCGACACCCGCCGATTCGTTTGAGTGGCAAGGCCATCCACGTTTCACATAGACTCCGTTCCGAGAAGTTCTTTTTGGGAAGACTCGGAAAGAAGGGGAGGCGCTATGCGCAGGACGAAGCATGTACTCGGGGCGTGTGTAGTCGTTGCGGCGCTGGCGTGCGCGAGCCATCTCGACGCGCAAACTGCTAGCCGCAAATCTCCGCTCACGATCGAACAACTGATCGAAATCAAGCACCCGTCCGACCCGGTGTGGTCGCCGGGCAACAAACGAATCGTCTTCATCTGGGATCGTGCCGATATCAGGAACCTGTATGTTGCGAATGCCGACGGCAGCGGCGCGCCCGTCGCGCTTACATCGTTTCCCGAAGGCGGCGCCGGCGACGCCTTCTGGAGCGAAGACGGCGAAAGCGTTTATTTTGCGCACGAAGGCGATTTGTGGAAGGTTCCCGCCGCAGGCGGCGAAGCGAAGCCCGCGTGGAACAAATCGGATCGCGGCGGCGGATTCGTCCCGTCCCCCGACTGCAAACGCGTCGCGTTCGTGCGAAGCAATCGCGCCGAAGACCAAGCCGCACGAAAAGGAAGCGATCTCGTCGTGCGCTGGCTCTCGGACGGCACCGAATCGACAATCGCGCACGACGACGTGAGCATTCGCGGGGTCATTTGGTCGCCAGATGGAAAATCTATCGCCTATACCGGAGGCTCGAAGATTATCCATCACGATGAATCCCCGTCTTACTCAGGCGCCAAACTGATTTATCGCGTTTCGGAATATGTGCCCGGCCAAATCTACGCGCTGAAGCTCAACGGCGGGAAGCCCGTTGCGATCGCTACTCCCGGCGAGTATGGAGGGTTGGCCTGGATAGACGCAAATCGCCTGGTTTTCGACGGAGAATCGAAGGACTTCAAGAAATACTTCATCAACGTTGCCGATGCCGCGAGCGGTTCGGTAAAGACCATTCATGAAGTGGACGAAGAAAAATTCTGGAGCATTCCCGATTGGGGCGAAGCGGGAGCCCAGCCCTGGCCCTCGCCCAACGGCAAGTGGATCGCGTTCCTCAGCGATCAAGACGGCTGGGATCATCTTTACGTAATCCCGTCGAGCGGCGGCGACGCGGTACAAATCACCAAGGGCCACTTCGAAGCCTGGCGCCCGGCGTGGTCGCACGACAGCACGCGCATCGCCTTCGATGCGAACACCGAAGATCACCCAGGGGACCGCCGGATTGGCATCGCCACGATCGGCGACGACCCCGCGCAGGCAAAGATTCACTACGTCACCGAGGCGGCCGGAACGAACATCGAACCGCACTGGTCGGAAGGGGACGCGAGCCTGGTCTATCAGCATACCGACACGCGCAGCAGCGCGGATCTCTACACCGTTGCGACGCGCGAGGCCGCGCCGCCGGTCCGCTTGACCGATTCCATGCCCGCGGACATCGACCGCACGCGGTTTGTCGAGCCCCAGTTGGTGCATTATCCGGGGCCGGATGGCCAACCGGTGCCGGCCTGGCTTTTTGTGCCCAAAAATCTCGACCGCAGCAAGAAACATCCGGCGATTTTGTGGATTCACGGCGATGGCGTGAACCAGAACTACGACGGCTGGCACGTGCAGCGGAACTACGCCGTGTACTACAGCATCCATCAGTATTTCTTGCAGAAAGGGTACGTGGTTCTGGCCCCGGACTATCGCGGGAGCATCGGTTACGGACGCGATTGGCGAACGGGCGTGTCCATGGACGTGGGCGGGAAAGACGCGAAAGACGCATGGATGGGCGGGAATTATTTGAAGAGCCTGCCGTACGTAGACGCGAACCGCATTGGGGTGTGGGGCCTGAGTTACGGCGGATTTTTCACGCTTATTGCCATGACCGATCAGCCGAAGCTTTTTCGCGCGGGAGTGGACGTGGCGGGCGTGGTGGATTACGTGATGTACTATTCCGATCCTTACCACGGCGGCTGGACCGCAAGCCGCATCGGAACTCCCGAGGAGCATCCCGATGTGTACGCGAAGGCTTCGCCGATCTCGCATATCGACCGGCTGGAGCGTCCGTTGCTGGTATTACATGGCACGGCGGACGTCAACGTCCCGTTCCTCGAGTCGGTCTGGCTCATGGACGAGGCTCTCAAGAAACACAAGGGCGACCTGGTTTCGTTCATGATGTACCCGGGCGAATTTCATTATTTCAGCCGCGAGCACGTGCTTCTCGACGCGTGGCATCGCGTCGACGAGTTTTTTGACGCTTACTTGCGAGCGCCCGCTGCCGGTTCTGCTCCGAAGCCCCATTAAAGAGACCCCGGTTCGCTGCTCGGAAGGGCCGTCGGGGCGTGCTTCGGTTAGGAGTGAATCACCGAGGGAAGCGACAAGACCAATAACAGGATCATGACAAGCGATACGAGGAATTTCATCGAGGACACACTCCCTGCCGTCCGCATTCCTGAAGCAACGAAGCCCAGGCACGCTCGAGCGGCAATCATTCGAGAATGCCCCGAGTCTATGCCGGGGCCGCGAAAAGAGAAACTGGTCGGAAGGCGCGAATCCGGGCAGCTGGTGCCTCGGTTAGCGGCGCTGTCCGGAAGGGTAGTCAGCGTTCCTATTCCGTGGACTCAGGCTTGGACGTGCGCTCGCGTGTGAAGCGAAGCGGGAAACTCGCCTTCCCAGCGGGCGACGACGACCGACGCCAAGCAGTTGCCCAGGACGTTGACTGCCGTGCGCCCCATGTCCATGAGTTGATCAATCCCAAAGAGAAGAAAGAGCGGCTCCGTCGGTAGGTGAAAGGAAGCGGCGGCAGCGAGAACGATCACGAGCGACGCGCGCGCAACGCCGGCCGTGCCTTTGCCACTGACCAGAAGAGTAAGCAGCATAACCGCTTGCTGACCGATCGAGAGAGGAATGCCCGCGGCCTGGGCAATGAACAGCAAAGCAAGCGATTGGTAGAGGCTCGAGCCATCGAGATTGAAGCTGTAGCCGGTGGGAAGCACGAAAGCGACGGTTTCACGCGGAACCCCAAAAGACTCCATCTCTTCCATCGCCCGAGGGAGAGCGGCTTCGGAACTGGCGGTAGCAAAAGCGATGGTTACGGGTTCCGTGACCGCGCGAAGAAATTGCTTCACGGGAACTTGCGCGACGAGCGCGATGGGAAACAAAACGCAGACGATAAAAAATGCCAGGGCGACGTACATGGTCGCGAGCAGCTTCAGGAGCGGCAAGAGGACACCCAAGCCGAGATGGCCGACAGTGTAAGCGACGGCCCCAAAGACGCCGACCGGCGCGAAGTACATGACAATGTTGGTGAACTTGAACATGGTTTCCGAGAGGCTTTCGGCGAACGACAGCATGGGACGCCGTTTCGCTTCGGGAACCAGGATGAGCGCCATGGCGAAGAGGATGCTGAAAACCACAACCTGCAGCACCTGGCCCTCAGCGACCGATTTGGCGATGTTTTCAGGAAAAATGTCGGTGATGAGTTGTGAGACGGTGTGTGGAGCAGCGTTGAGCGATTCGGAGGCGGCGGACGGCGGAAGGCGTACGCCCTCACCCGCGCGGCTGAGACTTATGGCCGCCCAACCGATGAGCAGCGCAATGGTCGAAACAATTTCAAAGTAAACAAGCGATTTGACACCGAGGCGGCCCACTTTCTTCAGGTCCGCGTGGCCTGCAATGCCTACCACCAAGGTGCCGAACAGCAGCGGCGCGATGATGACTTTGATGAGGCGCAGAAAAATCGTGCCGAGGAATTGTAATTTTGCAGCCGTGGTAGCCGCGTCGTGGCCGAATTGCGCGCCGGCAAGCAGACCGACCAGGATCCACGCGGTCAGCGAGCGCCGATAGGTCGCATAAGCCGCAAGGAGCAGCAGCGCGAGCCAGCGCAGCGCCATCGCGGCAAGCGGGGGAATCAGCGTGCCGGCGAAAAGCGAAGCAAAGACGGCCATCGTTGCCGAAACGATGGCTGCTAGAAGGAGTTTGTTTTTCATCGGCACGGCGAGAGCGCATTCATGCGAGGCGAAACTTAGACGGGTTGCGCGGAAGTGTCAACGCGTTTCTATTCCGAGGCGCCCAACGGCAGGAAGTATTGCGTGCCTTTGACCGGATCCTGAAGCCGCCTGAGAAGCTGCTGCAGATCGTCGCTGCGCTCGACGAAATCAATCTCCGAGGTGTTGATCACCAGGAGGTCCGAGGCGGAATAACGGAAAAAGAAATGCTCGTACGCGCGCGCGACCTCTTCAATGTATTCGAGCGAGATTTGCGACTCCTCTCGCGAAGCTTTCTTGGCAATACGTGCGCGCAAGACTTCCGGCTTGGCTTGCAGGTAAATCACCAGGTCGGGCGCGGGGAAATCGCCGGAAAGGAGTTCGTAGTAGCGCTCATAGAGCTTGAGTTCCTGATCGTCGAGATTGAGATTGGCGAAAATGCGGTCCTTTTCCACGAGAAAGTCGGAGAGGATAAGCCCGGGAGCCTCGACGGCCAGGCCCTCGCGAAGATGTTTTTGCCGCTCGATGAGAAAATACATCTGGGCACGGAATGCTGCGCCTGGCTTGGCTTTGTAGAAATCCGCGAGGAACGGATTGTCTTCGCAATCGTAGATGCGGCGCGCGTGCAGGCGTTCGGCGAGGATGCGCGCCAGGGTGCTCTTGCCGACGCGCAGCGGACCTTCGATAGCGATGAAGCGCGGGGGCTCGGGACTGCGCGCGGGAACCAGCGCGCGCTTGGCGGCCGAGGAGTCGTTGCCTGACATCGTTGGGGGTGACTCCGACGGGGCCGGAGTCAACGCCGCGAATTATAGCAGAGTTCGCTCGGGCGAACTCCGGGCGGCGCGGTGCGCCCGACCGAGGCAAGTGCGCATCCGTCCGCCGCCGGTCGAGTCCTGGATTTCACTCGAGACCTCTTCTCTACAGGGCTTGGGGCCTCTTAAACAGACCGGTCCCCGCCTGACTGTCAATTCTGACAGGCGTAACCAGAGTCCTCTACGCGCTACACGTGAGTGGCACACGTGGGTACTGGACTACCACAAATGTGAAAATTCTTTCACAAAAGCGGCCTAGTACTGGCGTCTCACGGATGTTAAGCCGAGGGTTCAAGGCCTTGTACTAGGGAAAATAGGACGAAAGTGCCAGTGTTTGTTTCCCTTTTGACCGCTAGTGTGGGCCCATTGCGAGTGGGGCCGGACTTGCAAGTCCCCTGGCAAACTGAGGTGGCAGATGGTCTTGGCAACGCTCGTTTTGCTTTGTGCCGTTCCGCAGACCGATGACGGCGCGAAGGTTCCCGCAGGCCTCTCTGTCACGGCTTTCGACAGCACCTCAAGAGATTCCCTAGTTACAGAAACCTTGCCTTCCGCGCCGCAGCCTAAGGTACGCTCCGAAGCTGAACCAGCTCCGCTCGGCTTGACGGCGGAACCCTTTGAGCCCGTGCGGCCAAGAGCGCGACGGCCTGGCGAAAGCCCGACCGAGCGGAAGATGTGGTATGGGCTCTTGGTGACGGGGCACGCGGCAGCCGGATTTGACGCCTGGTCCACGCGTCGCGCCGTTTCGCGCGGATACGGCCAGGAAGCGAATCCGTTTCTCAAACCATTCGCCCATTCCAATGCGATTTATGCCGCCACGCAGATGAGCCCGGCGTTCATGGATTTCTTGGGCAAGCGAATGATGGTCACCCAGAATCCCTGGATCCGGAAGTTCTGGTGGCTTCCTCAAGCGGCGGGAGCAGGCGTGTCGTTTGTCGCTGTCAGGCACAACCTGGGCGTCGTGCCCTAGAAAGAGTTGGAGGCTAAGACCGTAAAGAGTTTCCTCGAGGCCCTAAGTTCCCTCAACCCCCCAACGAAAAGCGTCCCGGCGTACCCTCCCGCCGGGACGCTTTGTTTTCGCGAGCACGATGCCTCGATCGCCGGAATCCTTACGCCCGCAAAAGAAAGAGGGGAGAACCCCAACGCTCTCCGCTCCTGCTTTGACCCCAGGTGAGGCTAGAACTTAAAGCGCAGGCCCAGCTGGATCCACCGCGAGCCTTGAATCCGGTCCGCGGGAACCAGTTGTGTGTTGATCACGCCGAACGTGGCTGGGTTCGTCGTGTCGAAGGACGGATCCAGGAAGTTGACGTGATTGAAGAGGTTGAAGAAGTCCGCCGAGAACTCAATCTTGACGCGTTCGGTGATGGATGTCGATTTGCCGAGGCTCATGTCCAAGTTCCAGAAAGGCAGGCCGGGAAGCGGGCTGCTGCGGCCATCGTTGGTATCGGTCGAGAGCAAGGTCTGGCGGAAATCGTTGATGGCGGCCGAGGGATTGGAAAAGTAATTCAGACCGGTGCCAGTCCCCTTATTTGCTCCGCAGTTAGCGCCGTTTCCTGCCGAACCGGCACCCGCGCTGCAAATCCCCGAGTTCACGCTGCCTCCACCGATCGAGCCGATTGGCTTGGTGGGAACCATGCCGGCGGTGATGCCGAAAATGTCGCCTCCACCGAAAGACTGACCGCTGACGGTGACCAGTTCTGGGATACCGCTGCTGATGCGCAAGATCCCCGCCGTATACCATCCGCCAATCAGCCGGTTGATCGCAATATGGCTGTTGCTCAGGCGGTGCGACCCGCCGATGGGCAGGTCGTAATGATAAATGGCGTTGAACACGTGCGGGCGGTTGAAGAAAGACGGGCCGTAGTCCAGGTTGAAGTTGAAGCTCGAGGAGTGGTACTCCGCCGCGTTTTGAACCGCGCCTACATCGTCCAGGGACTTCGAAAAGGTGTAATTCATGTCGAAGACCAGCCCGCGCCAATTATTGTTACGAAGTGTGACGACGAACGCGTTGTAGTTGGACTTGTCGTTGCTGTCACGCATGAAGAGGTCCAGCACCTGGAGGTTGTCGTAGGAGGGCAGGCCCAGGACGAACGCGCGGTCGATGTCCATAGTGAGAAAGAGGCTGGAAAGGTTGTCGTCGATGAAATTCGTGCCGTTGCCGGAAGCTAGACAAGCGGTGGCGCTGATGTCTGTCGCCGTAGGCGTGGGTGTGGTTGTGTTTACTCCGCAACCCTTGCCAATGCCCGCCAGCTGGTTTTCGAACCACGCTTGGTTGTGGAAAGCCGGGTTGACGGTTCCGTTCGCGAGCGTCGGGGAAACACCGGCGCGAAGTTGCGTCGCGACGGCATCAAAGGCTTGGGCGAAGATCTGGCTGGAGGCCTTGTCCTTGAACATATAGGGAGCAGAGTTAAAGTTGATGCTGCCGGCAAGGTTGCGGCCGAACCGCCCGACATAGCCAAGCTCCAGAATCATCTGTCCGGGCAAGCTGCGCTGCACGGTGAAATCGACCATGTGAGCTCGGCCATCTTTGAAGTTGGGATCATTCTGGAAGCTCAAGAATTCACTGAGACCAAGGGCTGGCACGATCGGCGAGCTGAGAGAGCCCGGCAATGCCGGAGTTGGGATCGTGCCGTCCACACCGACGCGGAAGCTGGCTAAACCCGGGTTTGCACCAGCACCAGACAGGGGAACGCTGGCATTGCATCCCGGCCCGCCGAGCCCAGTGGCGTTGCACAGGGGTGAATTGACGTTGATGGTCTGCGCAAAGCCCACGCCGAGCATGGGGATGATAACGCTTTGCACCGTGTTGACACGGTCGTAAGCGATGCCGTATCCCCCGCGAACCACAGTTTTCCGATCACCAAGAATTCGGCCAAGGAAGCCATCGTGATAGCCGGGATTCCAGGCGGCGGAAACGCGTGGGGCCCAGTCGCCGTAGTCGACGTTAAAGACATCGGCGCGGCCGCTATCCTTGATGGGAATATAGGAAAGCGTGGGATTGTAGGTGTTGCCGGCTTCCGCGGCAGCTTGTTTGGCTTGAATGTACTGAAGGCCGCTGATGATGCTATCGCCGGAATCATGATTAGCGATAAAGGTCTGCTGTTGGTTTAGCTCGTGGGGCGTGGTCTGCCAACCGTAACCCATGCCGTAGGTCAGCGTGAAAGAGGGTGTCAACCGCCAGGTGTCTTGAACGAAGAAGTCATAGGCGCGAAGCGTGGTCTTGGCAACCAGCGAGGTGCCGAGCGGCTTGGGGTTCAAGTTGCCATCCCGCACAGCCAAAATGCCGACATTGTTTACCAGGCCTAGAGCCGCCGCGTACAGACGGTCCCAATCCTGCTCGTTGGCGGTGGGGAGCGCCGCGGGACGATCGGCGGCGGGGATCGCCAGGGTTCCCGTCGCTTCGTTGGAGTCGAGGGTCGCAACCAGGGAATTGACCGAGCCGATCACCTTGTCATCGCGGTCGTGAATCGTGGGAAGCCAGCGGATGTCCGCGCCGGTGACCAGGCTGTGCCGTCCTTTGATCCAGGTTAGGTTGTCCGCATACTGTTTATTGCTGTCGTAGATGGCCTGGTGACGAGCCCGCTGCGTGTCCACGTCCACGACCGTATCGATCAGGCCCGTGGCCCCGAGACCGGGAGCCAGGGCGATGTCGCCAAGCGGGGTTTGTGTGCCTGGCAGGTTCAGTTGTGCGGCGGAAACGCGTGGGCGAACGACGTTGAAGTCCTGGCGGCTGCGAATCCAACCGGCGTGGAAGCTGTTGATAAGATTGTCCCTGATCTGCCAGTCGAGGCCGCTCGTGAAACCATCGCCGCGGATGTCCGAAGCACTTGAGGCGGTGGTGGTGTTATTGACGAAGCTTACCTGCCCCGAACTGCCGCTCGAGTTCGGTGCCAGATCGCGGTGATAAAGGTAGCGGCCGAAGAACTTCACTTTCTCCGTGAAGTTGTGGTCCAGGCGAAAGTTGACGAAGTCGTCTTTCAACGGCTCGGCGACGCTTGTTCGGAAGCCTTCCGTATTGACGCCGTCGCCTACGTTTGGATCATTGCCCTGCGGCATCATATTCCAGAGCTGCTTGACGGTCGGACTGATTCCGATGCCGCGCGGATCGCAAGGCGAGGTGCCGGCTGCGCCGCAGGCGGTTGAGGTCGCCAGGTCGTATTGCACGCCTCCAAAGGTCAGAATTCCATTGCGCAGGGTACCGGTTGGGACGATTCGCTCCACTTCCACAGACTGCGGGAACCGGCGCAGCTCATAATTCCCAAAGAAAAAGGTCTTGTCCTTCTTGAGCGGACCCCCGAAGGTAACGCCGCCGCGGTTATCGTGTTGCGGCTGCTTTGGCGTGAAGTCCTTGCCGGAACCATCCGGTGTGTGGCCGTTGTCCCAGGTATTGGCATTCAGCGCAGAATTTTGGTGGTACCAGTAAACCGCGCCGTGGAAGTCGTTTGTGCCAGTCTTGCTAATGATGTTGATTTGGCCGCCTTCGGCACGTTGGAAGGACGCGTTGTTATTGGTGACCCCCACCCGGAATTCGGAAACGGTTTCAACGCTCATAGGAATCACCGGGGCTTCGTTGCCTCCGCCGGCGATGACGTTATCCGTAATGTCGATCCCGTCGAGATTGAAAGCGTTCTGATCGCTGCGCGCCCCGGCAATGGTGCCGCCGGTGTTTCCGAAGTCCCCGCCATTGCTGCTGGCGAAAGGAGTGGACATCGGCTGCAGGGTGAGTAGCTCGCGGGAATCGCGCCCGAGGGTCGGAAGAGTCATCAATTCGTTTTCGCCAACCACGTTTCCAACAACCGCGTCAACCGTCTGCAATTCAGCGGCGGCCCCTGCCGAGACCTCAACGGTTTCCTTGCCCGAACTCACTTCGAGTTTCGCGTCGTACGTGTAGCTTTTGCTGACGTCCAATCTGATGTTAGGGAAGGTTATGGTTGCGAACCCTGCCTTTGCGATTTTGAGCGTGTACGTGCCCGGAGCCACGCCGGGGAAGGCGTATTGCCCAGACGAATTGGTGGTCACCGATTTGACTTCGTTCGTGGCGATATTGATCAGTTCGGCCGACGCGTCTGGAACCACGGCGCCCCCTGGATCGGTGACCGTTCCCAAGACCAGAGCCGTGTTGGACGTCTGGGACCAGGCTTGAGCGGCCCAGAGAAACACCGCCAGCAGGACAAACACGATCGAAAGATTCTTGAAGATTTTCATGACGCCTCCACCCGCGAAAGCTATATGAGTTGGCGAGAAAGACAGAAGGTCTGACCGCCTTGCGCCCTGAAAGCGCAAGACCGGGGTGACGCCTTCGTAGCGAAATTCTCCCGCAGCCGATAGGGAAGGAATCCGCCCGAAACACACACCCGCATTCGAGACAGGAAGGGATTCGCAACCGGGGAGAGACGGCGCTTTTGGCTCATTCGCAGACCCACTCGCACAAACGTGGGTGTGCAAATACACCTACTCGCGTGCGGCTGTCAACAACTAATTTGCAGCATCGAAAGGACGGAAACATTTGTTGGCGTGACGAAAGAGACGCGAAAGCGTTTTAAGCGCAAGGTCAAGATGCAAGCGTATCAGGCTGCGAGACTTGCGGAATAGCGTTTAGGGGATAGGCAAGTGCCCAGTGAAACGCGCGTTTCAGGGGGGCTTCCAAAGAAAAAGGGGCGGCGGTTCGTCCCGCCACCCCTTAAGCGAAACAACCTACTTCGCCACAACCACAATGACGAACGAATCGGGCTTCATCTTGCCCCGGCGTTCTCCGGGGGCCGGCGGATCGTAATCCGCCGCGGGCATGAAAATGTTGTGGGTTTTCAGATCCAGGCCCATGGTGCGGGCGCTTCGCTTGGTTGGCACATTTTCCACCACCGTGTATTTATCCGCTGAATCTTGGTGTACGACCGTGAGCACGCCTTCGCCGCAGGAAGCGAAGAAGTCATTTAACTCCGGGTCGAAGGCCGCAGCGTCTGGCCCATTGCCGATCTCCGGTGTGGCTACAACCTTGCCCGTGTCGGCATTCACCACGACCGACACTTTGTCGTCGCAGACCGAGTACAGCCGCCGGTTCTTGGCGTCCATGGCCAGACCGGAAGGCGACTTGCAGGGCGCCAGCGGCCAGCGGTGCGTCTCGGTGATTTTCTGGGCATTGATCTCGATGATTTCGGAAGTGTCTTCGTTGTTCACGAAGATGCTTCCCTTGCCATCCACCGCGGCGAATTCGGGTTTGCCGCCGAGAGCCAGCGTGCCCGCAACCGTGCCGTCCGCCGCATTGATGGCCGTGGTATTTTTTCCGCGCCCATTAAACGTGAACACGCGTTTGCTCACCGGATCATAGACGATGGCATCCGGGTTCCCGTCGGTCTTCACATTGCCGATTGCTTTCAGTGTCTTTAGGTCGAAAATCGTGACGTCGTTGCTGCGGCCGTTGCTGGTGAAGCCGCGCCCCAAATCGCTGGCGATGGCGATGCCGTGCACGCCTTGCGTGTCCGGGATGTCACCAACCACCGCGTAAGTGTCGGCGTCCATCACCACGGTGTGCGTGCCGCGCGAGATGTACACGCGGCGGCCCACGCTGTCGACGTACACGTAATCCCAGCCGCCCTCACCTCCTACGGGCACGGTTTTAATCACTTTGTAGCCGGAAGCGCCGGGCGAAGGCGCGGCGGACAGGGGGAGTGCGCCGAGGCAAAAACCGAGGGCCATCAAAACAGCGCCGGTCATTTCGAAAAAAGTCAGCTTGTTACGCATGATTTGTTCTCTCTCTTTGGCTTCGCAGCCCTTTTTGGCACGCGGCGAAGCCGCACTAGTTCTAGACTTCCGGAGATAAACGCAGCATAAACACGGCCAGGTTGTTTCCGTGAAACGCCGCGCTACTTTGCCTTGTGCTGCTCGAACCACCCGGCCACGTACAACATTTTGGCGATGTGGTGGCTTGGGAGCCGGCCGATGCCGTGCGGCTCTTCGGGAAAGCGCACCAGCACGGAGTCGATATTCAGCAGTTTCAGAGCCTCGTAAAACTGCTCGGCCTCGGAAATTGGCGTGCGGTAGTCGGCCTCGCCGGTCATCACGATCGTGGGCGTTTTGACTTTGCCAACCAGGTTCGTCAGCGACCGCTGCATGTACTGCTCCGTATGCTCCCAAGGATTGCCGGGAAACCAGTATTGCGTGACCCAGGGAATATCCGACGTCAGCACGAAGCTGTACCAGTTGATGACCGGATACAGCGAAGCCGCCGCGCGGAAGCGGTCGGTGTGCTCAATGGTCCAGCAGGTAAGGACTCCGCCACCGCTGCCGCCGGTCACAAAAAGATTGTTCGTGTCGATGTAGCCTTTGGCCACCACCGCGTCGACGCCGCTGTTCATGTCGTCGAAGTCGTCGCCGGGATACGCGTGGTGAATCAAGTTGGCGAATTCTTCGCCATAGCTCGTGCTGCCCCGCGGATTGGTGTACAGCACCACGTAGCCCATGGAAGCCCACACCTGCTTTTCAAGATCGAAGCGGTCGCCATAGTCTGCGAAGGGCCCGCCGTGAATCTCCAGGATGAGCGGATATTTTTTCGAAGCGTCGAAATCCGGCGGATGAACAATCCAGCCCTGGATCTTGCGGTTGTCCTTCGATGATTCGTAAGAAATCTCTTCGACGTGGCCGGGCTTCTTCTGCGCCAACAGCTCTTCGTTCAAAGAAGTAAGCACCTTCATCGCGCCGTTGTTCAGAATGGCAATGTTGCCGGGGTCGTCGGTGCGGCCGTAAGTCATGGCGATGAGCCCCGTGCGCGCAATGGAAAACGAGCCTCCGCCATAAGCGCTCGTGGTGGAAGCAACATGGTCGGCGATTTTTTTGCAGTTTCCCTCGTTGGAGCAGAATCCAATCTTCGTATCGCCCTGATCGGCATATTGGAAAAACACGCCGCTGTTGTCCGGAGCCCACTGCGGACCCTGGATGTCGCGATCCAGTTTGTCAGAAAGCGAGTGCGAGGCCGTGCCGTCGCGGTTCATCAAATACAGCTTCGTCGTTTGGTGGCCCTGGAACCGGTCGTCAAAGCCGGTGTAGGCAATCCATTTTCCATTCGGAGAGATTTCCGGTGAATTATCCGGTCCTTTGCGGTTGGTGAGCGCGCGCACCGCGCCGTCGGCGACGCCGAATTCGTAAACTTCAGTGTCAAAATACGCGTGGTCCGATTCCGGGTGACGATTTGCCGAAATCACCAGATTCTTGCAGTCGGGAGTCCAGGCCGCGCGCGTGGGGCTCCATTCGTTTCCGCCATTCGGGAAGTTGCCGTTCGAGACTTGCCGCGGCGCGCCGCCCTCCGCGCTCACTACAAACACTTGCATGAACCCGGGCTTGAGATAACCCATGCCGTTGAACCGATACACGAGGCGGTCGTAGGCCTTCGGTGGGTCCGCCCATTTGGCTCCTGCGGGCGGTTGCGGCAGGTCAGCGATGTGCGGCCCCTTGCCGGGGACCAGCGAAGAAAACGAAAGCATCTTTCCGTCCGGCGACCAGGCGACGGCATCCGGTGAATCCTCGAGATCGGTGATGCGTGCGGTCTGGCCGGTGTCCATCCAGCGAATGTAAATCTGTGCTTTGCCGTCGGCGTCGGAAAGATAAGCGATGCGCGTACCGTCTGGCGACCAGCGCGGCGAGGAATCGCCGCGATTGCCCGTGGTTAGTGCGCGATGATCGGTGCCGTCGCTATTGACGATCCAGAGATTCGAATAGCGTTTGTCCGTCGCTCGGTCCGCAAACCTTCGCACGTAAACAATTTTCTTTCCGTCCGGGGAAATCTGCGGGTCCGTGGCAGTTTGGATTTGAAACTCGTCCATGACCGTAAGCCGGTGCGAAACCTCTTGTGCCCGGAGCAGCGGGGCGGACCCAAACATCAATGCCGCTGCTGCAAACAAAGAACCGGCCAGTTTCCGTGTGGCAACCAAGCGCACTTTCGCTGTCATCGGTATCATCGAGGCCTCCTCGCGCGCCGAGTTAACAACGTGGCCGCCGCCGTGTCAAGACGGGGAAATAGCACGGTGGGGAGTTCGCTTGAGAGTAGCCTGTCCCGGGTCCGCTCGCGTGGCGGTATCGTCCAAAAACACAACAACACCGCAGTTCTTCAGCTGAGTTCGCGCAATAGGGATTGCCAGGCTTCGCGCTCGCGGGCCGCACTCACTAGCGAGTGCAATCCGGCCACCCGTTTTTCGAGGTCTCGATAAAAACCACCGTCGGATTCCGCGCGCTCGAATTGCTCTCGAAGGGCAGCGCTGTCGCCGACGGGAAAGTATCCAGTATAGTCCTTTCCCAAAATGCCCACCGAGCCGGGTATGCGCGACGAAATGATGGGGGTGCGGACGGTGATCGCTTCACTGACAACGTTGGCACCCCCCTCGAGGTGCGAGGTGAGCGCCAGCAGGTGCGAGCGCGCCAGCAGATCCACGGCCTGCTCGTGTGTTAAGGGTCCCAGCCAGCGGTAGCGCGGATTCGTGCGCTGCTCCTCTTCCACTTGCCTGCCAAAATCCGGGTCGAGAATGGCTCCTGCGTGCTTGACCAGAATCCTGGATGAAGCCGGCAAGCTGCGTACGGCAAACGCCGCTCGCAGCGGGTCCTTGACCGATCGCAGGTGCGCCAGCACGCACACCTGGAAACACTGCTCTTCCCGCGGCGGAGAGTTCGCCGGGCGCTCGGCCGACTGGTAAATCACGCGAACTTTTCCTTGCGCGCTTTCCGGAAGAGCCTCAACTGCGAGCTCTTGCAAGACAACGATCCTGGTCGCAAACTGAAGAGAACGCTTTGCCTCTGCGCCTTTCTCCAAGTCGCCGTAGACGTCGGTTCCGGTCAGCGCGAGAATCAGCGGAATGCGGGGGTGCGTCTCGCGGAAACGTTGTATCGAGGGAAAGCTGCGCCTCGCATGCAGCGCAATCAGCAAGTCGCATGCTTCCCCGCTCCAGTCGCGTCGGACCTCGACTTCGTTCCCCAGTTCCCTCAGCAACTGCGCCCAGCGATCCGCGGTCGTCCGGTTTCCGGTGTGGACCTCTAGGGGTGCTGGCGTGACTAGCTCGATTTTCACACGTTATTCTGGCGCTCGGCAGGTGCGGAATCCCGCCCAAACGTCGCGGCGATCCGGTGTGTAGAAGTTGCGCCAGGTATTGCGGAGCAGCCGCGGCTGCGTCGGCCACGCGCCGCCGCGCAGCACTTTATGCGTGCCGAACCAGGGCTGCGAGTATTCGCGATATGGATCGATTTCAAATCCCGGATATGGCCCGAAGTCCTTGGCCGTCCACTCCCACACATTTCCGATCATCTGCCGGCAGCCGAAGGCGCTGTCACCTGCCGGCATCGCGCGAACATCTACAGTGCCCATGGCTCGCCAGCCCAGGTTGGCGTGCTCCGCGCCTGGCAAATCGTCGCCCCACGGAAAGCGGCGCTTCACTCCGGAGAGCTCCTTCGGCGAATCCGCTGGTTCGCCCGCCGCCGCCACTTCCCATTCCAGCTCGCTTGGCAGCCTTCGTCCCGCCCATCTGCAGAAGGCCTCCGCCTCCCACCAGTTCACGTGCAGCACCGGGTGGCGCGCTTCCAGGGGCACCCACCGGTCGAAATCCCGGCGCAGCCAGCGTCCGGCGGCCTCGCGCTTCCAGTACACCGGGTGCTCCGCGCCGACGCTCTCACGCCAGCCCCATCCCGGCTCGCTCCAGACCTCCCGCCGGCCGTACCCCTGACTCTCGACGAACTCCAAAAACTCGGCTTGTGTCACCGCCGCGCGGGCGATCGCAAACGGCTGCACCTCGAGCGCGTGGGCCCACTTCTCGTTGTCAAAAACAAAGGGTTCTTCGCGAAACGCCCCCAGCAAAAACCGCCCTCCGGGAATCTCCACATCTCCGGCTAACAACCCCGTCTCGCCGCACCTCACAGGCTCCAGTCCGGAAAAAACCGGCGCCCTCCACCCATGCGTCTGCCGCGTATAGGTGAAGGCTTCCGTGTGCATATCCTCGTGGAAGACTGCCAGGGTGATGAAATAACGGTCGCTCTCGGTGAGGTTCCCCTCGGCGATGCGCTCGAGCACGCGATCGCGAACGGCAATCATGTAGGCCAGCGTGTCATCACGCGAAGGCAACGGCAGGTTCCAACGTGTATCGTGGGGGATGGCCGCTGAATCATAAAGTGCGTCGCTGTCAGCCCGCATGGCCGCCTCTCCAGCCGCGTGCCGCAGCGCCCACTTTTCCTGGAACCAGGTGACATGCCCGATTTCCCATAACAGGGGATTCACGATCCGCAATTGCGGTCCGAGGAGCTGCTCGTCGGACAAGTCCGCCACGACTTCCAGCGTCTTTTTTCGAGCGTCACGCACCCACGCGGTGAGCACCGCGTCCCGCGTCGCGGGATCATCAGCGGCGGCTTGTTGAGGAGTGGCCACGTGTCACCTTCGGACTAGGGGAATCGGCAAGAAGACTCGGCCAGCCACGAGGCCCGGCCTCCCGCTCGGTGAGCAGGAGCATGGCAAGCGGGCCCGTGCGCTCGAGCGACGTGACCCGCCGCTGCCGCGCGAAGCAAGTTATTTTCAACCATGGACATCCCTCGTGCGGCGGGAAGGAGAAGGATACGAGGGTTAGGGCTGGAAAACAAGCGATGCAAACTTAGCGGCAGGTGATGCCGGGAGACCAATCCCTGTGCCCGCTTGGCCTCCTCAAATAACCGGCCGAGCCCGCCGAGCATCACAAGGGAGAGAAAGGCCAGACCAGACGACGAGAGATCATCTACCCATCATGAAGGCCTGCTATTGTCTGTTTGAGACGCCGCTAGGCACATGCGGCATTGCCTGGCGCGAGCAGGCGGACTCTCGTTCACGACCGGTCGTCACTGCCGTCCAGCTTCCGGAAGCCACACCGGGAGCCACGGAATCGCGTATCGGTCGGAAGTCCCGCACGAACCGGCCGAGCCTTCCTCCGCCGGAGATCCGAGCGGTCATAGAAAGAATTCGGCGTCACCTGGGGGGAGAAGTTCAGGACTTTCGCGGCGTAGCCCTGGATTTAACCGAGGTAACTCCGTTTTTTCGGCAAGTGTACGAAGCCGCTCGCGAAATTCCTCCGGGACAAACGCGCACCTATGGCGAAATCGCGAAAGCGGTCGGCCAGCCCCATGCGGCCCAGGAGGTCGGCCAGGCCATGGCCAGGAACCCCGCCCCGATCCTCATTCCCTGCCATCGCGTCGCCGCTGCCGGCGGGAAGCCCGGCGGATTTTCTGCCCACGGCGGACGCTCGACCAAATCGAAGCTCCTCGCCCTCGAGGGTGCTCCCGTCAATCTCCACCTTTTTTCTTGACGCTCCGCGCCGCAGGAAGAGCGAGTAAACTGTTTTTGTTCTTCTCCAGAGTGTGAAGCGTGATCGATCCGCGTCAAGAATACTCGAAGAGACTAGAGTCGCGTCTGAAGACGCTGTCGGCCAAAGACGTCCTTCACTCGAGAATCGGAAACCTGAAACTAGGGGTGGTCGCGGCAGGCGTTCTGCTTGCGTATCTATCTTTGTGGAGGCATTTGCTCCCTGGACGCTGGCTGCTTGTCTTGATTGGCGCCTACTTGGCCTTGGCGCTAGCGCATGAACTCGTCATTCGCGCAAAAACGCGAGCCTCAACCGCCGCAGACCACTACCGCCGGGGAATTGCGCGCATCGAAGACCGTTGGACCGGAACCGGGCAGAGCGGCGACCGATTTCGCGCCGACACGCACGTCTATGCCGAAGACCTCGACCTGTTTGGCAAAGGAAGCTTGTTCGAGTTGCTTTCGACAGCGCGGCTTCCCATGGGAGAAAATCGCCTGGCAGCCTGGCTTCGCCGGCCATCGGGGAAAGCAGTGGTTCTCGCCCGCCAGGAATTGGTCTCCGAATTCCGCGAAAAACTCGATCTACGCGAAAATCTGGCTATCACCGGTGAAGCGTTGCGGCCTCGTTTAGACCCGGAATCCTTAGTAGGGTGGGCTGAGGGTCCACGCGATCTCCCGGGAAATCTCTGGCGCGGGGTTGCCGTTGCATTGGCGGCCGCTGCCGTGGCGACCGGCGTCCTTTCCTATCAGACCTTGATGGTCTGGCCTCTAGCCCTCGTGTTAGCCGTTGCAGGATTCCTTCGCTGGCGACTACGAAAAAAGACCGGAGCGGTCGTCGACGGAGTCTCTTCCAATGCGGAGGGTCTGGTCCTTTTTTCTGACGTTCTCGAGCTCCTCGAAAAAGAACCGTTCACCTCTTCGGAGGCGAAGGAGCTTTGTGCGCCGCTGAAGAAAGGCCCCTTACCGGCATCGCAAGTGATTCGGAGATTGGCGCGAATCGTTTACTGGATAGATGCACGCGATAACCTGCTGGTCCAGCTCCTTGACCTTCCCCTCCTTTACACGCTGCAGGTTGCCTTCGCCGCCGAAGCTTGGCGCCGCCGATGGGGCTCGAGCATGCGCATTTGGGTCGACATTGCCGCGGAAATGGAAGCGTTGCTTTCCTTGGCGACCTATTCGTTCGAACACCCTGCCGACCCGTTTCCGGAGGTCGCCGATGAATCGTCAATCAATTTCGTTGGAGAAAACCTTGGGCATCCTCTAATTCCGGACGCCAAGTGTGTTCGAAACAGCGTGCGGCTCGACCGAGAGACGCGCGTGATGTTAGTGAGCGGTTCGAACATGTCCGGAAAGAGCACGCTGCTTCGCACCATCGGTATCAATGCGGTCCTGGCGATGGCCGGGGCGCCCATCCGCGGAAAATCGCTTCGTCTTTCGCCGCTCTCGGTGGGCACGAGCATTCGAAGGACCGATTCTCTGCAACAAGGCCGCTCCGGCTTTTACACGGAGATCCTGCAGATTCGTCGCGTATTCAAACTCACGGAGGATGCGACGGTCCTGTTGTTCCTTTTCGACGAGTTATTGGAGGGAACCAATAGCAAGGACCGCAGAATCGGGGCCCAGGGTTTGTTGAAAGCGCTGCTCAACCAGCGTGCCATCGGAGTGGTCACAACGCACGATCTGGCCTTGACCGAGATCACCGCTTCCGCCGACGGCTTTGTGCGCAACATGCACTTCGAAGACCAGGTCAAAGACGGGAAAATGTATTTCGATTACCAACTGCGCCAGGGAGTTATCGCCAAAAGCAACGCACTCGAGCTGATGCGTCTCATGGGCTTCGAGGTATAGCTGGCTCCGCCGTCAACAGGAATAAGAAACCTCAGCGGGTCATGGCAAGACCGGCAGGATCACCGCCGAGGGATGGGCCTTGTCGTGATAAACCATGTTCGTCGCCTTGATCATGCGCGCGGCGCGCGCCTGCTCTTCTCCGGTATTCAGGTTGCGGTCGAACCGCGGAAAATTGCCGCTGGAAACCTCCAGCCGCAACTTGTGCCCGGCCAAGAACACGTTGCTCGTCGCCCACAAATCCACGGTGATGCGATAGGTCTCGCCGGGATTCGCCAGTTCCGGTTTTTCCTGCGACTTGCGGTAACGCAGCCGCAGGATTCCCTCCGTCAGGTTTTCGGCGAACCCGTCCGGCCAGACGTCCACCAATTTCCCGGTGAAATCCGTGTCCACGGCAGAAGTGCTCACGTACAAGTCCAAAGAAACCGGCCCGGTCACTTCGGTGTCTTTCGGGAACGGCGCTGTCGTGTACACCAGAACGTCATGGCGTTCCTCCGCCGGCCGTTGGTCTTGCGGACCGATTCCCGTCGGCAACGCCTGGCAGCAGAGCGGCCCGCCGATTGTCGGCACTGCATCACTCGGATCGTAAATATACTGGTCGGCCTTTTCCTCTGCTGGTGCAGCGGAATTCAAGACACCATTTCCGCTCAATCCATTCGCGGCTCCGGCCGAGTGCAGGTAATAACGTGTGCTCTTCGCGCGCGCGAGCGGCCAGTCGTCCTCCTCGCGCCACTCGTTTTTTCCCATGACAAAAATTTTGACTGGTTTTTCCTTCTCGACGCCGTTGGCCTGGCCCTTTAGCAGCCAGTCGTACCAGCGCAGCATCGCTTCGTCATCGTCCTTCGGCAATTTTTCTCCGAAATCGACCGCTCCGATTTTTCTACCCCCTCCTGCGTGTCCGCCAACCGTGACCTCCAGTCGTTGCCCGCGCCGCGCCACTTCCGTCCCGGCTTCCGCCTTCAACCTCACGTAATTGCGCAGCGTTCCGCCGAGAAAAATGTCGTACCACGCGCCCACTGCCAACACCGGCACCTGGATATCCGCGTAGTGGTCCTCAATCGAAATCGTTTTCCAATAATGGTCGTAGTTCGGGTGTTCCAGCCAATCGGTGAAGTACGGCGCGACACCCGTTGGCGAAGGCCCCTCCAGCAAGGGATAGGAAATCAGCGGCAACACCTTGCTTCCCTCTAAAGGGTTCAGGCCTTTCTCGGTGCGCCGTCGCATGGTATCCAGTGCTAGCCCGCTCGACCACGACTCATCGAACCACTGCTCGAACGCGCCGCCTTGGTAGGTCCATCCGTCGTGATAGTTGGACGCCGTCACCGTTGGACAGATTCCCGCGAGGTGCGGCGGTTTGGCGATCGCCGCGAGGTATTGCGTCGCTCCCACGTACGATCCGCCGAACATCCCCACTTTTCCGTCCGAGTAAGGCAGCGCCGCCGCCCATTCCACGGTGTCGTAGCCGTCTAGCGATTCGTTCTTGAATGGATACCACTCCCCCTCCGAAGTGAATCGCCCGCGCACGTCCTGCGCGATCACCACGTAGCCACGCCCCGCTGCCCGCAGTCCAAAATTCATAATCCCCTGTTTGTCGTAGGGAGTTCTCACCAGCAGCACCGGGAATTTTCCGTCCGCTTTCGGCCGGTAAATATCCGCGCGCAGCGTCACGCCATCGCGCATCTTGGCCGCGGCGTTTCGCTCGACCGTTACTTCGTATTTCTCGGTGTCCGCGCGACATAACGGCGTGAGCTCGGACGCAGCCACGGCCAAAAGGAAAGCAGCCAGCACTCCTCGAAGGGCCAAGGCTATGATTGTTTTGTGCGCTTGCTTCATTTTTGCTCCCTGCGTTCCCGCGATCTTTCTGAGGTTTTGCAGCCTAGGTCCTCGCCCCTCCCCTGTCAAGGCGCGTGGATTTGCACGTCAAAGCTCTTTTAAAATGTCCCTTTCCTTACCTCGTCTAAAATGTCCCCTTTTTGGTGTTCTGTTTGTTTTTGTCTTTCCTTCTGCTTTTCCCCTGAAGGATTTCAGCGTAAGGACGTTCCGGTGCAGTCGACCTAGGCGGTCTTATGACAGGCGCAGGCGGCTGCGCCCACGATCGCCAGCCGCCTCGGGCCCGCTTGAACGGATTCCCGTTTTCCTTCGTGTCTGCCATCGAAGTTTTCTAAATTTAACAAAGTTACTGCCGCCGCCAGGCTCCCGGAAGAAGACCCTTGTAGAGAGGCACTTGCCCGTTCGGCCCTTAAGCTTCCTCTGAGACACGTTCAAGAAAAGTTTGAGGTGATGGTTCCCGCCGAAATTCGTCTTCCCCGATAGTCCCGGATCGAGGTTCAACCGCTCCTTGGACGGCCTCCGGTTGACGGCCATCAGGGGGAAACGCCAGAGCGGCCTGTGGTGAGTTAGCCGGTTCGGGCAGGAGACCACATGCACGCCCCTCGAAGGAGCGTTCAGGCCGTCATCGTTCTTCTCGCCGTAAGTTCTTTCAGCTCGCCGGTGTTTTCTCAGTCCGTGCAATTCTTCAGGGGGGAGGCGCGCGCTCTCGGCCTCCCGACCCCTCCGTCCTCCGCCAATCCCTGCTCTGTCGATGGCAATCGTTCTGTCGCCGCTCTGTCAGGCGATCTTCAGCCTGGCGCCAGCGCCTCGGCATGCACCCTATCCCTGTCCAAAACCTCTGCCGCCATGCTCGTTGTTCCCTGCAAACTGTCAACTCAGGCCAGCACCCCGTGCTTGGCATCCAGTGACATCGTCCGCGACGATCTGAACACCATGGGAAAACAAGGTCAATCGATCCTGCGCGCCCGCGACAGAGTACTCGACATCCTGCAAGCGCAAAACGCCTGTACCGATTGGTATCGCACCAAGAGCTCCGATCCCGTCGCCGTCTTTCGCACCCTCACCTTCTCGGTCGACCGCAACGGGGACGGCTTCGTGCGGAGAACCCCCGAGACCCAAGGCGTTGAGATGATCCGCAATCCGTACGTTGCCAGTGTCGAGCAAGACGGGGGGGCTAACTCCACGGTCACCATTAACGCAAATGGCGCCTTCTTCTACCCGGCAGCGAATGTGGTCGAGGATCGATTCAAGGGAGGACCCATGGACTTTCACGGTGCCCGCGCGATCGCGGTCGGGCCCTACAGCGGCGGCTCATTTCGCGCTCAGGTCCTCGTCCTGCTGCATGAATTCGGCCATGTCGTCGATCTCCTGCCCGAGGATCGCGACGATCGCGATGGCAAATCCAGGCAGAACACTCTGGATGTGCTGCACGCTTGCCGCGCCGAAGTGGAATCCAAGGTGCCGCCCCACACCTTTCTGGCGTCGCGTTGACGCGCGGGAGTCAGCAACCCCGGCCTACTGCTTTGTCAGCGTGGGTCAGTTGCCACCCGGGCCTCAGCTCTTAGGAACTCCCGGCGGTTATGATCCTCGTGCCTCGGCCCACTTCCTATGAGTTGTCCGGTCCGTGCCTTGCGCTTTTTCCGGAACGGCGATGACGAGGAGTGGCCGACAGCCGTGCGCTAAGGGGTGCGTCGGCGCGCCAGAAGGTGCGCGAGCAGGGCAAAAATGGCGTAATAAAACACCGCGTTGCTCACGATAGCGATGCGCAGGAACCAACCAAATGTCCACGCTAGCGATCCGTGGGTATCCGGCATGATCAGCTCCGCGACTTTCAAACCTGGGGACAGCAGAACCAGCAATGGCAAGGGAACTTGCGGCTCGAGAGGCATGGCAATCGCCAGCGCCAGAAAGCCAGCCACCAGGCCTAGCCCTCCAAAAACAAGATTGCGCACCCATTTGCCTTGAGCCATCAGCCCCATTCTAGGGTGGTTCCCTTCCATCCCGCCAATCGAACCTACGATAAGTTGCCCTAGGGCAAACTACCGGAGTCCGGCATTGCGTTGCGCACTCGAGGAGCCGTGGCACGAAGGGTTCCTAACGGAGTTCTAAAAGTCTGCTAACCTCCTGCGGGAAGGTCAGTCCTACACTAGGAGCCTCGGGGAACTTCGTGAAATTCCATCGCACCCTCATTTTTGCTCTCGCCGTCGCTGCGCCCATGTCCGTCTTGCTGCTGAGGGGTACACACGCGGGGGCACGGCAGCAGGACCAGGCGGCAAAGAAATACTCCCAGACGCCGACCATTGAGGAGTACCAGCCCCGATCCACGCTGGTTACCGGAGAACACAAAATCGAACGCGCGAAGTTTCCCTTCATCGACATTCACAGCCATCACGCGAACCCAACGCCCCAGCATGTGGATCAGGTCGTCAAGGAAATGGACACGATCAACCTGCGCGTGATGGTGAACTTGAGCGGCGGCACGGGAGGCCAGCTGCGCCAAACCGTCGCGACCATGAAAGGCCGCTACCCGGATCGCTTCGTGGTCTTTGCCAACCTGAGTTACGACGACCTCAACACGCCGGGCTACGGCAAGCGGGCGGCCGCGCGCCTCGAGCAGGACGTCAAGACCGGCGGCGCGCAAGGCCTGAAAATCTTCAAGAATTTCGGAATGGATGTGAAATACTCGAACGGTCAGCGCGTGCACGTGGACGATCCGGAATTCGATCCCGTGTGGGACAAGTGCGCCGAGCTTGGCATCCCCGTGCTCATCCACATCGCCGAGCCATCGGCGTTTTTCGATCCCTGGGACTACCACAACGAACGCTGGCTCGAGTTGAAGCAATTTCCCGCGCGCGCGCGGCCGCCGGACAAATATCCGCCATTCGAAACGCTCATCGCCGAGCGGAACAATCTCTTCGCCAAACATCCGAAAACCAATTTCATCGCCGCGCACCTGGCGTTTCATGGCAACGATCTCGCACGCCTCGGGGAAACGCTCGACACGCTGCCGAATATGTACGTGGACATCGCCGCAGTGCTTGCCGAGCTGGGCCGTCAGCCCTATTCGGCCCACGATTTCCTGGTGAAGTATCAGGACCGCGTTTTAATGGGCAAAGACATTTACGACGTGAACGAATACAAGTGGTATTTCCGAGCGCTTGAAACCCGCGACGAGTACTTCGAGTATTACCGCCCGCGGCATGCCTTCTGGCGCATTTACGGTTTCCAGGTCCCTGACGAAGTGTTGAAAAAGGTCTATTACAAAAATGCTCTGGCACTCGTTCCGGGAATCGACCGCAAGGCATTCCCGGAGTAACGAGATGGAAGGGGCCCAGGCGGATTTTGGTATTTGGATTTTTCCAGGAGGACTTCCATGCAAATGGGGTTGCTTCTCCAAGACCTGAAATACGCGGTTCGCTTGCTCGGCAAGGCGCCGGCATTCACGGCCGTGGCGGTTCTCTCGTTGACGCTGGGCATCGGCGCGAACACCACGATTTTCACCATGGCCAAAGCGTTCTTTCTGGAATCGGTCCCCGTGAAAGATCCCGCGCGCGTCGTCATTCTTTATTCGAACGCGCAAAGCCGCAAGGGCCCGCCGCAGGAATACCTCCCGACGCCCTACCTCAACGCCGTCGACTATCGCGAGAAGACCAATGTGTTTTCGGGCTGCGCCATCGCCATCTTCACCGGAGTTAAATTTGTGATTTCCGGCAAGCAAACGCAGCAACTTTTCGCTGAACTGGTCAATGGAAATTTCTTTGACGTGCTCGGCGTGCAGCCGTTCCTCGGGCGCGGATTCTCGCAAGCGGAGGACGCCTCGCCGAGCCCCGTGGCGGTGGTGAGCTACGCTTTATGGAATACGCAATTCGGCGCCGACCCGGGGATTCTCGGGAGGGCGATTCAACTGAACCAGCAGGACTTCACGGTGATCGGAGTTGCGCCGCGCGAATTGCGCAACATCGGCAACCTGGGGAGCCCCGACCTGTGGATTCCCATCTCTATGCGCGACCAGATGCTCGCCGGCGTGCAGAAGCAGTCGCTCTATGACCGCGGATTCCGGATGACTGGCATGGTCGCGCGGCTTCAGCCGGGCGTGAATCTCAAGCAAGCGCAAATCGCCGTGAAAGCGCTGGGGGCCGATCTTGAAAAAGAATTTCCGAAGCAAAACGGCGGCCGCAGCGAAATGCTGGTGCCCATCAACGAAACGGCCATTCCGCCGCAATTGCACAGTGTCTTTGCTAAAGCCGGCGCCTTGATGATGTTGATTGTCGGTCTCGTGCTGCTCATCGCGTGCGCCAACGTCGCGAATTTGCTGCTTGCCCGCGCGACCCAACGGCAGCGTGAGATCGCCGTGCGCCTGGCGATGGGCGCAGGCCGCATGCGCCTCATCCGCCAGTTGCTCACCGAGAGCTTGATGCTGGCGCTTCTCGGAGGCGCGTTCGGAATGCTCCTCGGCTTCTGGGGCAAAAGCGTGCTGTCCTCGCTTCTGCCACGCGGTCTCGCGCGCAATCTGAATCTCAGCCTGGACGTCCGTGTGCTTATTTACACTTTAGGTCTCGCTCTGGTCGCGACGATTCTTTTCGGCTTGGTTCCCGCGCTCCAAGCGTCCCGCATGGATCGCATGGCCGCACTGAAGGACCGCACCAACGCGCCGGGAGGCAGCGCGCACTGGTACGGTCTTCGCGGTGTCCTGGTCATGGTGCAAGTGGCGCTGTCGCTGGTGGCCCTTGCGGGCGCCGGACTCTTCATCCACAGCCTGCGCAACGCACAACAGATTGATCCCGGCTTTGAAGTGAAGCACGAACTGGTCATGTTCGTGAACCTGGGCGCCGCGCAATACCCGCAGGCCCAGGCCGAAGGGTTCTACCGCGACGTCGTCGAACGGCTCGAGACCCTTCCCGTGGTCGCCGGCGCGAGCATCGCCGACTCCGCGCCCTTCACCGGAGGCCTGCAGCGAACCACGTTCACTGACGGCGTGGATACCAGCGATCCGCGCAACGGCAAGCTGACTCCTTTGATCGCGGTTGCACCCGGTTTCTTCCGAACCGCAGGCATCTCGCTGCTTGGCGGACGGGCCTTCACTGACCAGGACAACGAGACGGGAGCGATGGTCGCAGTCGTCAACAAGGCAATGGCGGAAAATTTCTGGCCCGGGGAGGATCCCATCGGCAAGCACATCCATTTCCTCGGCGAGACCTGGGACATCGCCGTCGTCGGCGAAGTCAATACCGTCAAGTACCTGACCCTCGGTGAACCCCCGCAGGCGATCATTTACGTGCCGCTGAAGCAGCATTATGCGCCGGCTGTGACCGCATATGTGCGCACCAAGGATGACCCGGAGAAGGCGCTCGCGAGCATCCGCAGCACCGTGCAATCGCTCGTTCCTTCGGTTCCGCTGACGAACGTACAGACCGTGGAGCAGACGATGATGCAATCGCTGACCGCGCCGCGCATCGGCGCTGAATTGCTCGGCACCTTTGGCTTGTTGGCTTTGATTCTTGCCGCCGTTGGAACCTACGGCGTAGTGTCCTATTCGGTCAGCCAGCGCACGCAAGAGATCGGTATCCGCATGTCGCTTGGCGCACAGCCCCGCGACGTCCGCCAGTTGATCCTCGCAAGCGGACTGGCCATGGTCTCGACCGGCGTCGCGGCCGGCCTGGTGTTGTCGACGTTGCTCGCGCGGGCTATGAACAGCTTGCTATTCAGCATCGGCTCTTTTGACGCACCCAGCTTCCTCGGCACCTCGGCGCTGCTGATCCTTGTGGCTATGGCGGCGTGTTGGATTCCCGCGCGGCGCGCCATGCGCGTCGATCCCCTAATTGCCCTGCGCTACGAGTGAGTCATGACTCTCGGAGTAGCGTGGCTCGTGACCCTCGGGGCAATACCTTCTCGCGATTTTGATGCGCGGTTTAGCGCGTCCGGAACTCGTCGAGCGCTTCGAGCAGCCGGTCCACTTCGCCCATGGTGTTATAGTGCACGAGTCCGATGCGGAGCACGCCACCCTTGGCTTCGACCCCCAGGCGTTCGGAAAGATTCAGGGCATAAAAGTTGCCGTCCCAGGTGAACAGCCCCCGATCACCCAGGAACTTCGCAATCTCGGTCGGATGGTGGTCACCCAACCGTAAAGCGATCGTGGAGCAGCGTTCCTCAAATCGCTGGGGATCGGTAATGCCGTAAACCTTCACTCCCGGAATCGTTCGCAACCCGTCCAGCAGCCTCGTCACCAGCGCCCTTTCGTAAGCTACGGTCGAGCGGTACGCCGCCCCGAGGGCTTCCCGCCGCGTTTTCACGCCGGAGTCCGAACGGCGCCCGAGCTCTCGAAGGTAATCAACCGCGGCGGCAATTCCCGCAATCAATTCTTGCACCTGGGTCCCGGTCTCCCAGCAATCGGGGCTCGCGTCGGTCGCCGGACGCACCTTGTAGGGTTTGAAGCGCTCGAGAAGCTCTTGCTTCCCGTAGAGTGTTCCCATGTGCGGCCCGAAAAACTTGTAAGACGAACACACCAGAAAATCGCAATCGAGCGCCTTTACGTCGAGCAGTCCGTGCGGGGCAAAGTGCACCGCGTCCACGAACATGAGCGCTTGTGCTCGATGCGCGAGTTTCGTGATTTCCCTGACAGGGTTGATGGTCCCCACCATGTTCGACGCGTAGCCCACCGCTACCACCTTGGTTTTCTCGGTGATCTTCCGCTTGAGATCGTCGAAATCGAGGGTGCAATCCTCTTCGTGAATGTCCGCCTGCCGGACGACCACGCCCTTTTCCTCGAGTGCCCGCCACGGCGCCACGTTCGCATCGTGGTCGAGCGTGGTCACCACGATTTCATCCCCCGCCTGCAACTCCCGCCCGATTGCGCGCGCCAGGCCAAACGTGATCGTCGTCATGTTCTGCCCGAACACCACTTCGTTTGGATGACAATTGAAGAAATCCGCCATTGTTCGGCGAGTGGACCCGATCATCGCGTCATTTCGCCGGCTGGTCTCAAAAGCTCCGCACGTGTTGGCATTCGCGCTGACAAAATATCTTTCAATCGCCTGGATCACCTGTTTCGGAACCTGCGTTCCCGCCGGTCCATCCAGAAACGCCGCCGCGTGCCCCTCGACTTGCAAGTCGAGCGAAGGAAACTGTTCGCGCACCCACGCCACATCGAAGCTTCCGGTTCCCGTTTCCTGTACCGCCCCTGTGCTCATGGTCTCGTTCCTATCGCGCGACTTATCTCTCGCGGAACCAATCAGTTTCTCATAGGCGCTCGGGACGTTCGAGCGCCAAGACCGCTTTTCGAGGAAAGCTGTCCCTGGCCGGGCGGTCAATTTGGCCAGGTTCTTCGCTACGGCTTCCGTTGCGGACGCGCCTGTTTCGATCGTCTTGCGTGATAGCATCGTTTGATCTGCGGTTAGACATGCCGCTCGGGCGCCGGCTATAAATCAAATGAGCCATCGCGAGTCGGTGGGCTCCGCGCCCGGTTTCTCCATGAGGTGCATTGTGCCCGAAGCAACTCTGCCGACCGAGCGCACGCGCGTGGTGCGCGAGCCACACCGCGGCGTTTATGACCGCGAAAGCATTTACAAGATTCTCGACGAGGGATTTGTGTGCCACGTCGGATTTTCCGTCGATGGCCAGCCGTACGTGATCCCCACGTTGTTCGCCCGCGTGGGTCACTCCCTCTATTTCCACGGCTCCGCCGCCAGCCGCATGCTTCGCAACCTGGGTGAGGGCCTTCCCGTTTGCGTTACGGTCACTCTCACCGACGGCTTTGTCCTGGCGCGTTCTGTTTTCAATCATTCGATGAACTACCGCTCCGTGGTTGCGCTCGGCAAAGCAACTCTGGTCGACGCGCCGCAAGAAAAGCTGGAAGCCCTGCACGGTTTTACCGAGAAAATCCTCCGTGGGCGCTGGAGGGAAACGCGCCAGCCGAGCGACCAAGAATTGAAAGCCACCAGCATCCTGCGCCTGCCGCTTGCCGAAGTGTCCGCAAAAGTGCGCACGGGCCCGCCCATCGACGACGATCCTGATTACGCTTTGCCGGTCTGGGCCGGCGTCATTCCCGTACACATCGCCTTCGGCTCGCCGATTCGCGATGAACGCTGCGATCCCGAGATCGCGCTGCCGCCGTATTTACAGGATTTCAAGCGCTAAAAACCCCATTACTGCGCGTCAGCGAGCTTCCGGGCCGCCGAGGCAATCAGCGCCGCTTCATCTTCGAGAACCCGAGCCACCACGACGATGGCTTCATCCGCCTGTTTCCATTGCTTTAACTCGATGGCCTCGCGTACGGCCGGCACGGTCTTCACCGCATAGCCGGTGTAGAACCCCGGTGCATACAACTGATGTTTGAACCACGGCCGGTTCGGCAAGCCCTCGCGGTTCGTCAGTTTGCGTTCGCTCTCGATCAGCAGCTTGTTCACTTCGGCAAACGAGGCCGGCCGAGCGCCGCCCTTCGCATTGAGCTGCTCCGCCGCTTTGTGATACTCGGCCGCGCTCCGATTGACCGCGTCCACGGCATTTTCCAGGGGAGCAAAATCCAGGTGCGGAGGCACCGCTTCGACCGCGGGCGGGGTGAGCGGGTGCCTGGGGTCGTTGGTCGCCTGGAACACCCCTTCTTCAATCTCCCGGTTGCGTTCGCGAATGTCATCCTGTGACTTCTGCGCCAAAGCTTTCAGCTCCTTGAGGTACATCGCGACGGTGTCCGCAAAATCGCCGAATTCAAAGGGAAGCAAATCCGCGTCCGCCAGCCGCATGACGGCCGTGCTGCCGGCCTGGGCCAGCGCGCGCCCGTAAACGAAATCCTTGTCGCTGAAGTTTGTGAACCAGTAAAAGTCGTCGTAAATCGAGTGGTAGATGCCGCCGCCGTCTTCGCCGCCGAAGCCGAAATTCAACGACGCCACGCCGTCGTGCTGCAGAAATGCGGTGTAGTCCGATCCGGAGCCAAGCGCCGGAATTCGCAGGTCCGCTCGCTTGCGGATTTCTTCGCGCTGCTCCGCGGTTCTGGCGTCGGCGATTTCGTGAAGCCGGTCGCGCTTCCAAACGCTGATTTTCGTTTCGGGATCGCTGATATCCCGAGCCACGTCGTTGCTGAATTTTTCGAGTGTGTGCGATCCTGCCACGTTGAAGTAGCCGCGCCCGTTGCTGTCCGAATTGATATACGCCACTGCGTGCGCGCGCAATTCGTCGTAGTGCTCTTCGGCCCATTCCGTCGAGCCAAGAAGCCCCGGCTCCTCCCCGTCCCACGCGCAGTAAATGATGGTCCGCTTCGGCTTCCAGCCCGACTTAACCAGCTCACCAAGTGCTCGCGCTTCTTCGAGCAGAGCGATCTGTCCCGCCGTAGGGTCTTCCGCCCCGTTCACCCAAGCGTCGTGGTGGTTTCCGCGAATCACCCATTCATCGGGAAACGTCGAACCGGGGATTTTCCCGATCACGTCGTGCAAGGTCTTCAGCGGCGCCCAGTTGGACTTCACCCGCAAATGCACCGTGGCCGGTCCCGGCCCGACGTGATAGGTAATTCCCAATCCGCCGCGCCAGTCCGCCGGCGCGACGCGCCCGCCGAGCGCCACCAGCAACGGCTGTGCATCACCGTAGGAAATCGGGAGCACCGGGATCTTGGTAATCACCGGCGCTTCTTCCACTTTCAGCCGCTTGGCATCCTTGGTTGCGCCGACTCCAGGCGTCAACGGATCACCCGGATAAAGCGGCATGTCCTCGACACTCCCGCGTTGCACGCCATCCGCCGGACGATACGGTCCTCCGGGAAAAGTATCCCCCTGAAAGAAACCGTCCTCGTGCGGGTCCGAAAAAATGAGGCAACCCACCGCGCCGTGTTCCGCTGCGACTTTCGGTTTGATCCCGCGCCAGGAATGGTAATAGCGCGCAATGACAATCTTGCCTTTCACCGACACGCCCATGCGCTCGAGTTGCTCGTAATCTTCCGGCACTCCGTAGTTCACGTACACGAGTGGAGCGGTGACGTCGCCGTCGATCGAATACGCGTTGTAGGTCGGAAGCTGCTCGGATTGCTGATCGGAAGTGGGATCCTGCTGCACCGCGGGCTCCTCGAGCTTGGCCGTAAATTTCGGCCCGCCGTCCACCAGTTCCACGAGGCGCTCTTTCGGCGTGGGAAAGAGAACCTCGAATTGTTCAATGTGTGCGTCCAGACCAAACTCTTTGAATTTCCCGAGGATCCATTCGGCATTGTCCTTGTCGTACGGCGAGCCGACGTGGTGTGGGCGCGCCGATAGCCGCTGCATGTACGCGCGCAAGTTCTCCGGGCTGGGAATGGCGCGCACCTTTTCTTCCCATTGGCGTTCGCTTTGTGACGATTGCGGGGAGAAACCGTACAGCGGAGGTTCTCCCGCAACGAGGTGACGTCCAACGGGTGCAAACGAAAGGCAAGCAAACAGAATCGAAGCTGGCAGAATGCGACGGAACACGTTTCCCCCTTAACGAGCGTCCGTATTCTGCATCAAAGCGCTCGGGAAAGGAAACCAAGGAGGCATTACTGCCGGCAGAGAGCCCCGTCTCGAGATGCACGGAGCAACAGCCCGGCACCCACGTCCTAGATACACTCCCGGGTGGTGTATCTTATCCGTGCGAAGGACGGCGTTTATGTCAGGCGACAAACTTCTGTTCACACCGGGCCCCCTAACCACGAGTGTGACGGTGAAACAGGCCATGATGCATGACCTAGGATCACGCGACGTCGGGTTCATCGACCTCGTCCGCGACATTCGCCGCCGCTTGCTTCAACTCGGCCGGGTGGACGACGGAAGCTACGAGGCGGTACTGCTGCAAGGTTCCGGCACCTTCGGGGTCGAGTCGGTCCTGTCTTCGGTGATCCCCCGCGACGGGAAACTACTTGTCTCGATCAACGGCGCGTACGGCCGGCGCATGGCTGACATTGCGAGAACGCTAAAGATCGAAACGGCCACGATGATCTCGCCCGAATCGCGGCCGATTGACCCCGCACAAATAGAAGAAACGCTCGCGCGCGATCCGGCGATCACGCATCTAGGAGCCATTCACTGTGAAACGACCACGGGAATCCTGAACCCCGTGGAGCAGCTAGGCTCCCTTGCCCGTGCCCATCGACGCACCTTCCTGGTCGACGCGATGAGCAGCTTCGCGGGAATTCCCATGGACATTCGCGGCTGGGGGATCGATTTCCTCGTTTCGTCAGCGAACAAATGTATTCAGGGTGTCCCTGGATTCAGTTTCGTGTTGGCACGCAGGGATCTTTTGGCGGAGGCCGAGGGCCGCGCCCGCAGTGTGAGTCTCGACCTGTTTTCACAGTGGAAGGCCATGGAGACCACCGGGCAGTTCCGCTTCACGCCTCCCACGCAGGTTTTGCTCGCTTTCCGGCAGGCGCTTCGCGAGCTGGAGGCGGAAGGTGGAATCGCCGCCCGGGCCGGCCGTTATGCGGAAAACCAAAGAGTCCTATTGGCGGGTATGAAGCGGCTGGGCTTTGAGCCGTTCCTCGGGCCGCAGTACCAGAGTCACATCATCACGACGTTTCGTTACTTCGGGCATCCGAAGTTTTCTTTCAACGACTTCTATCAACGGTTGAGCCACAAAGGGTATGTCATTTACCCAGGAAAGCTTAGCGACAGCGATTGCTTCCGCATCGGCACGATTGGTCACATTTTCCGCAAGGATATTCTGGGATTGCTCGGGGCCATCGAGGAATCCCTTGAAGAAATGGGAATCTGTCCGCCGGGAACGCGCACCCCGAGCATGACCGCCTAGAGCGGTCTCGGCAAAGACCGATTGGGGGGACGGGATTTCGAAAATGTCTGAGGGAAATCCGAAGGCCTGGCAATATCGCGGGAAGCTGCAGGCGGTCATTCTTGACTGGGCCGGAACCACCGTAGACCACGGGAGCCTGGCTCCCGTGCGTACGATCGAAAAGGTGTTTGCTCGCCGAAACCTAAAGGTAGACGAACCCGAGATCCGGCGGCACATGGGCCTGCCCAAGAGACAGCACTTGAGCGCGATCCTCCGCTCCACCCCGAAAGTGCGTGACGAATGGACGCGCCTCCATGGATGCGCCCCTCGGGAGGCCGACGTCGAGGAGTTGTACCGGGAGTTTATCCCGCTGCAGTTTGCTTGCCTGCTGGAATACTCGGCGATCATTCCGGGCGTCGTGGAGGCAGCCGAACGCTTCCGCCGCCGCGGCTTAAAGATCGGCACCACTACAGGCTACACGCGCGAGATGCTCGACCTGTTGGTGGAGGCCAGCAAGAAAACCGGTTATATCCCCGATTGTAATCTTTCACCCGGCGATGTGGGCTCCGGCAGGCCGCACCCTTACATGATTTATGAGAATGCCGTGAGGCTCGAGGTGTATCCCATGGCCGCGATCGCCAAAATCGGCGACACACCGGCCGATATCGAAGAAGGACGCAACGCGGGAACGTGGTCTGTTGGCGTAGCCGCGACAGGAAATATGATCGGACTCTCTTATGAGGACTTTCACGCGCTTTCCATTCGAGCGCGTGAAGCGCGCTTGATCGCGGCCCGCGCCGAACTGCGGAACGCCGGGGCGCACTACGTTGTTGACAGCCTGGCAGAGGCGGATGCCGTCCTAGAGGACATCGACGCGCGACTCAAATCCGCAGAAACGCCCTAGCGGATTCACAGCAGGGACTTCGACATCAGGATATAGTGGCAAGGCACCTTAAGCGGAACGTCCGGAGCAAATGGCGCGGTGCCGGTCTCGGTGTAGCCCAGATGCGCATAAAACCGGGCAAGCGGCTTGCGCGGGCTGATGATGCGTAGATCGATGGCGCGGCAATTGGCCGCGCGAAAATAATTCTCCGCCGCCTCCATCAATTTGCGTCCCAGCCCCGTACCTTGCCGCCCGGCCTCCACGCCCAGCAACCCAAGATAACCGCGTTCTCCTCGCAGCTCCACGTACACGCATCCCGCCAGGCCGTGCCTATCTTCGGCAACCAGGAATTTCCCTTTTTCCAGGTAAGCCCGAATACCCGGAGGATCGATGCGCTCGCCTTCGATGAACGGGCGCTCCACGACAAACGCCCGATTGATCAGCCGCGCGAGCGGTTCAACATCGACGGACTGGGCAAAACGAATCGGGATGTTGTTTGCTTCGGAGCCAAGGCTTACTGAGGCTGACATGCACCGAGTCTATCAAAGACTTTTGCCGCGCTCTTCGCCGGCAACTGCGGTCGGGCACCGGAATCGAATTATGCGCGCGCGGCGCGAACGCGAATTTCCTCCTGAATTGCCTTGTTGATCATCGCCAGGACCTCGTCCGAGATATTCACCATGTTGTGCGTGATGGCGATGTGGTCGGCGATTTCCCCCAAGACTTCTTCTTCCGAGCCTCCGCGCGCTTCGAACTTGCAACCGGGAACAAGATCATTGCAATAAAGGACCTTTGCCATAATGGGCCACTCCAAATTGTAAAAACAAATAGTATGGGGCTGGAGTTACCTTCAAGTTAAGCGCCGCGGGAGGGCCTGTCAATGGTACTCGGTCGCTTCCCGGCCGTCTGAGGGCCGCGGCCCGAACGGGCCCGAGAGAGGCCGCTTCAGACGGGCCAGGGCGCCCCTTCCCTCCCCGGGCGGCGAAGGTCGGGGTAAACCGCGCCTGCTAGCCCAGGGCGGCCCTGCCGTTGAAGCGTGCCGCGGAGCCGAGCTCCTCTTCGATCCGCAAAAGCTGATTGTATTTCGCGGTGCGGTCGGTGCGGCTGGCCGAGCCGGTCTTGATTTGTCCGGCGGCGGTGGCCACGGCGAGATCGGCGATAAAACTGTCTTCGGTTTCGCCGGAGCGGTGCGAGATGATGGAGTGGTAACCTGCTTGGCGCGCCAGCTCGATGGCGTCGATCGTTTCCGTGACGCTGCCGATTTGATTCAGCTTGATGAGAATGGCGTTGGCGATTCCCTCCTTGATCCCGCGAGAGAGCCGCTCGGTCGAGGTCACGAAAAGGTCGTCGCCCACCAATTGGATTTTCTTCGTCGAGGATTTCCCTCCGATCGTCTGTGTCAGCGATTTCCAGCCAGCCCAATCGTCCTCCGCCATTCCGTCTTCGATCGAAACAATCGGATACTTTTCGACCCACCCCGCCCAGTACGCGGCCATTTCGCTGCTCGAGTGCGTGGACTTGTCGGACTTCTTGAAGACGTATTCGCCGCTGGCCTTGTCGAAGAATTCGCTTGCCGCCGGATCAAGCGCGATGCTCACCTGCTCGCCAGGCTTGTACCCGGCCGCGGCAATCGCTTCGAGCACGATCTGGATGGCCTCTTCATTCGACTTGCAGCTCGGCGCAAAGCCGCCTTCGTCGCCCACCGCCGTGGAGTAGCCGTGCTTCGTCAACGCCGACTTGAGCGCGTGAAACACTTCCACGCCCCATCGCAACCCTTCCGAAAAGCTTGGCGCGCCCACGGGCATGACCATGAACTCCTGGAAGTCCACCGAGCTATCGGCGTGCGCCCCGCCGTTCAAAATGTTCATCATCGGGCAGGGCAGCAGATTCGCGGACTTGTCCGTGGAATAGCCCGCCAGGTATTTGTAGAGCGGCAGGTTTTCGGCCGCCGCCGCAGCGCGCGCCGCCGCCATCGAAACAGCCAGAATCGCATTGGCGCCTAGGCGCGACTTCGTCGGCGTGCCATCGAGCTCCAGCATCCGCTTGTCGAGCGCGCGCTGGTCTCGGGCGTCTAGCCCCACGACCGCTTCGGCAATTTCGCCGTTTACGTTGCTAACCGCTTTCCGCACCCCCTTGCCGAGGTATTTGGACTTATCGCCGTCGCGCAACTCCAGCGCTTCATGTTCCCCGGTGGACGCTCCGGAAGGAACCGAGGCGCGCCCGCGCGCGCTGCTTCCCACGTACACATCCGCCTCCACCGTGGGATTCCCTCTCGAATCCAGTACCTGCCGTGCATACACCTTGGTGATTTTCGTGGCCATTCCTCCGGACATGTCTTGACGCATCTCCTCGCCGAAAGGTAAAGCAACGATTGTAGCAGACAGGAGAAGCGGGGCCCGGCGCCGGCGGCCAAAGGCAGCGCGCATTTTTTAAATCCCTGGTTTTTGGCATGCATGCGACACTACGCGGGCGGTCGATCGTCCTTCTTTCGACAAGGGAAAGAAATTGGAGAAGCAACTAGAATGAGCCGCAGCAGCGAAATCGTGAAGCGTATTCATTCGATTGTCACGGGAAAAGACACGCGGGGCGAAAAAGCCAAGCAACTCGCGGAAGCGGTGCGCGGGTTGGGGGACTACCGGTGGACCGGGGTGTACGACGTGGGCAACGAAAGGGTGTCCATCATCGCCTATAGCGGGCTGGGGGCGCCGGCTTACCCGACCTTTGCCGTCACCGAAGGGCTGACCGGCGCGGCCATCCGGGAGAAGGCGACCGTCCTCGTGGGCGATGTGCACACCGATCCGCGGTACCTGACCGCTTTCGGAAGCACGCTTTCGGAAATCATCGTTCCCATTGTGGATCCGCAAAGTGGAAAAGTGGTCGGAACCATTGACGTCGAAAGCGAGCGCGCGAACGCGTTCTCGGCAGGCGATCAGCGGTTGCTCGAGCAATGCGGGCGGGCCGCGCTGCCGTTGTGGATTCCTGCTGCGCTGCGGTCTCGGCGAGCACGGCCATGAACGGGCATCCACTCGGACGGCGTTCCGATTCCGGAGGCTTCGGCCAGACCGGGTAAACACCCGTATTCGGCATCGGCTATGGCCCCGTGCCCAAATGCAGGCATTCTCTTTATGCCAATTACGCCGGCGACCGATACCCTTATCGATGTTGCAAGGAAGGAGGCCTGCCGTGATGACATCAGACACAGGTCTTGCGAACGCGGCCATTGAGCAAGTTCTCGAGCTCTCCGCGGATGCCCATATCGAAAGAAGCATGACGGCCCAGGACTCCGCGGCCTTTCACCGTCTTACCGGAGCGATCGCGGCGTATGGCAAAGCGCTCTCCGTTCTTGTCGCCCTGGAACAGCGTGAGGAGTTCTACGGCATGATTGCGCGACTGAACCTGACCGGGCTGGCTCAATAAGGGCAGGTTGACGGTATGTGGCGGAAGAACTGTCCGGTATGTAAGCGGCCGATGGAGAAGACAAACCCCACCGACACGGTGCCCTGCCCTTGTGGAAAGTATGTCTGGAAAGGGTGAAGCCCCGGGGACGCGAGCAAGTGCCCGCCGCCGGGAGCGGCCGCGCGATTACGTCGATTCCGGCTCCTCGATGAGCGATTCCTGCCGCACCACGACGACGATACCCGAATCGGTGACGTGGAAGCGGCGGCGGTCGGCTTCCGTGTCGTACCCGATTTCGGTGTGCTCGGGAAGACTGACGTGCCGGTCGATGATGGCGCGGCGAATGCGCGAGTGCCGGCCGATGGTCACGTGATTGTAGATGATGGAATCTGCCACTTCGCAATAACTGTTCACGCGTACGTCGTAACCAATCACGGACTTTTGCACGCGGCCGCCGGAGATCACCGAACCGCCCGCCACGATAGAATCCAGCGCCACGCCCATGCGCTCGGGATCGGCGAAGACGAATTTGGCGGGCGGATACTGCTGTTGCCAGGTGCGCAGGGGCCAGGCTTTGTCATACAGGTTGAAGACCGGAGAAACGCTGACCAGATCCATGTTGGCTTCGTAGTAGGCGTCGAGGGTTCCCACGTCGCGCCAATAGTACGCTTCCTTGGCATTCTCATCCACGAAGTTGTAGGCGAAGACGCGGTGCTTGGTGATGATTCGCGGAAGAATGTCTTTCCCAAAATCGTGGCTGGACTTGGGATCTTCGGAGTCCGCCAGAAGAATAGGAATCATAAGCTGGGTATTGAAAATGTAGATGCCCATGGAGGCATTGCAATGGCCGGGGTGATGCGGGGAGTGCTTGGGAGTCGCAGGTTTTTCCTCAAAGCCCACGATGCGCCAGTCTTTATCCACTTCGATGACGCCGAATTGGCGGGCGGCCTGCTCGGCGGGGATTTGGATGGTGGCCACCGTGACGTCGGCGCCGCTGTCGGTGTGCTGCTCGAGCATCTTGGCGTAGTTCATCTTGTAGATGTGATCGCCGGATAGGATGAAGACGAATTTGGATCGCTCGCTCCCGATGGAATAGATGTTCTGGTACACCGCGTCGGCGGTGCCTTGATACCAGGATTGTGAGACGCGCATCTGTGGGGGAATGACTTCGAGGTATTCGCCGAGGCCGGCGAGCAGCGACCAACCGGCGCGGACGTGGCGGTTCAGGCTGAGGGCTTTGTACTGCGTGAGGATAAAAACCCGTCGCAGGCTGGAATTAATGCAGTTGGAAAGGGTGATGTCAATGATGCGGTAGAGGGCGCCAAAGGGAACCGCGGGTTTGGCGCGGTCGCGCGTAAGGGGCCAAAGACGCTCCCCCTGGCCGCCGGCCAGAAGTACGGCGATGGCATCCCGCATGGTATCGGACATGGGCCGGCTCCTAGGATGCTTGAGGTAGAAGCGGGCTCATTCTAACAGCAGAAACAGGCCCTGGGACAACCGGACTGCGTGCGGAAAGGACCACGTCCTGCCCCCGGGGCAGGCCCATCGGCCGCGGGCCCAAGAACCCGCGAATTATTATATTCGCGTTACGATAGTTGCGAGGTGGTTATCAGGTGGTCTTAGTACCTACAAACCGGAACGAATTTGCAAAGACTCCTTGACTGTAGCGCGGGAGTTGATTTAGAAGAAGCCAGCCACCTTGCATGGTGCGTTCTCGGAAACGGCCAATACATGTGATAATGAAAACAGGCGCGTTGCCCGACAATCTGCATGCCGGCGGGAGCATAGCCGGCGAGAGGCTCCGCCAGGTACCAATCCCAACCGGATTGGGGGTGAGTTTATAAAGTGGCAGAAGTCATCATCCAGGAAAATGAATCTCTGGAAAATGCCCTGCGGCGTTTCAAGCGCAAGGTGCAACAGGAAGACATCATCAAGGAGATCAAGAAACATAGTTTCTATATGAAGCCCGGCGAGAAGCGCCGGGCCAAGGAAGCGCTTTCGCGGAAGCGACTGCGCAAAAAGCAGCGGCGAGAATCGGAGTAACTACCGAGGGCGGTCCTTCCGAATGGGCCGCCCTTCGGTTATCCGTCGCAGCTTGGCGCGCAGAACTCTTCCGAGAATCAGGCCCCCGTTCAGGCAGAACGTTTGGATGTTTTTCGCAGCTTCGTACCCGCTGGCCCAAGGGATCCGCGCCCGGCGTCCCCGGATACTGGTCTCCTCAAGCATCTTGGCTCTCAGGTGCAAAGTCCTCCCAAACCCCTGCCTACGGGACCAGGGGAGAGCGCCTCATGGAATACCACGACAAGGTGTTGAAGTGTAGCGAATGCGGTGCCGAGTTCGTGTTCACTGCCGGCGAGCAGATGTTTTTTGCCGACAAGGGATTTAAGAACGAACCCAAGCGCTGCAAGGGCTGCAAAGCGAAAAGGGCCGAAGGCGGCGCGCATGCCGCTCCGGCACGGACGGAGACCAAGACCAATTGCTCGCAGTGCGGGAAGGAAACCACCGTTCCCTTCCGGCCGACCCAGGGGCGGCCGGTTTTTTGCAGGGAATGCTTCCAGCAGCGGCGGGCCATGGGCGCGGCGTAGGCGAGAAGTTGCAAGTTCGAGATGAGGGGTCAGGGCGAAGGGCTCGCAGGGGAGAAGGTTTCCGGTGGGGCGGATTGGTTTTTCCGTCCCGCTCTTTGTTTTGAACGGTAATCGGTTTTGTCCCCGTGTTTTGTTTCCCTCCATTTCCCCCCGAGAGGTTCGGCCGTCAGCGGGCGGTGACGCCAAATTCAGAATGGGCGTCAAGGTAGGCGGTGAATTGCGCGAGTGCTTGGGGCATGTTCTTGCGGCCGTAGCCAAAGCGAATGTGTTGCGGCTGGTCGTAGACGGTTCCGGGCAGCAGTAGGACTCCCGCCTTGTTAACCACCTCCTCGCAAAAAGAAAGCACGTCGCGCTGCGGCTTGTAGCGCACAAAGCCGATCGGGCTCGCGTTGGGTCTTACCCATGCGAAAAGATTCGGCCGCTCGCGAAAGAAAGAATCGAGAAGAGGCAGGTTGCGCAAAACGATTTCGCGATTGCGCTCGACCAGGACTTCGCGATGGCGCAGGGCCAGCGCTGAGAGGAATTCGCTCGGAGCGCTACAGCAGATGGTGGTGTAGTACCTGAACTCGAGACAGCGCCGAACGATTTCCGCGTCCTTGGAAACGAGCCAGCCGAGCCGGAGGCCGGGCAAGCCGTAGGTTTTGCTCATGGAACCCAGACTGACGGCGCGTTCGTAGACCTCGCACGCGGCCGGAAGGCGATTCACGGGGTCGTGCTCGAGTTCGCGGTAAACCTCGTCACAAAACAAGATGATTCCACTTCTGGCGGCAAGCTTTGTCACTTGCTGGAACACGCTCACCGGCATCAGGAGTCCGGTCGGATTGTGGGGCGTGTTGATGTAGATGATTTTCGTACGGGGCTCGATCAGTTTCTCCAGAGCGGCGAGATCATGGGCCCAGCCGTTCTCGGAGTCGCGGCGCCACTCGCTGACTCGCGCTCCGGTACTGCGCGCCACTTCGAGGGCACTTTCGTAACACGGGGTCTCAACGATGACGTGATCACCTGGCGAAAGCAGCGCGTGATACAGAACAAAGATGCCTTCCTCAGTTGCGGCCAGGACGAGAGCGTCTTGCGGTTCGATTCCGCGGTACATTCCCGAGATGACTTCCCGGAGCGCGGGCGCTCCCGGCGATTCGGTGTAGCCGCACCAGTGCTTCAGGAGACCTTCATGCGCCCCGGGCTCGAGGTCGAGCAGCTCCTGGATGGTGCGGGACTCCGCGTCCGAACTCGAAAGCAGGTATTTGGCGGTGAATTCGTATTTCCCAAAATACTGTTCGATGCGAAAGGGCTTGATGTGCATGGCAGAAAGTCTGGCAAGGCCCGCCCTCTCGGTCCAGCGCCAAATTGCCTCCTGCGCCGGCGTTCCTCACCATGCCAGGTAGCAATCGTACCAAAAGTGCAATTTTCGACCGTGGCGCGGTATGATACGGTCGACGCCGTCCCCGGCAAGCGCATGTCCTACGGAGGGCCAGCCCATGGCTCACCGCTTTACCATCGGTGTCGAGGAAGAATTTCAAATTATTGACCCCGCGACGTGCGAGTTGCGCTCGCACGTCAGCCAGCTCATCTCCCAGGCTTCGGCGGACATCGCGGAACAGGTCAAACCGGAGTTGCACCAATCCATCGTGGAAACCGGGACGCGGATTTGCGACAGCGTCAGCGACCTGCGGATCGAAATGCACCGCACGCGCGGTGAACTCGTGGCCGCGGCGGAGCGCGCGGGCCTACAGGTGGCCGCGGCGGGGACCCACCCGTTTTCGAGCTGGATCGACCAGGTCATCTCTCCGGGAGAGCGCTACGAGCACATCGTCGAGGAGATGGGGCAACTGGCGAGGTCGCTGCTGATTTTCGGGATGCACGTGCACGTGGCCATGCCGGACCGGCAGACCACCATCGACTTGATGAACGGCGTGCGCTACTTCCTTCCGCACCTGTTGGCGCTCTCGACCAGTTCGCCCTTTTGGATGGGCCGAAACACGGGACTGAAATCTTTTCGCACCACGGTGTTCCGCCGATTTCCGCGAACGGGCGTCCCGGAACAGTTCGAATCGTGGAGTGCTTACGAGAATTTCGTGAATCTGCTTGTCAAACTGCACTGTATCGACAACGGCAAGAAGATTTGGTGGGACGTGCGCCCGCACCCGATGTTCGGAACGCTGGAATTCCGGATGTTCGACGTGTGCACCAAAGTCGAGGAGGCGGTGGCCATTGCCGCGCTGGCGCAAGCGATTCTCGTGAAGCTGCACCGGCTATATACCTGGAACCAGAGCTGGAGGCTCTATCGGCGGGCGCTCATCGAGGAAAATAAATGGCGGGCGGCGCGCTACGGCATCGACGGCAAGCTGATTGACTTCGGAAAAGAAGCGGAAGTGAACATGCGGCAGTTGATTCCGGAACTGCTGGAGCTGGTGGACGACGTGGTGGACGACCTGGGAAGCCGCAGCGCCGTCGAATACGTCCACACCATCTTGAAGGAAGGCACCAGCGCGGACCGCCAACTGCGCGTCTATCACGAAACCGGAGACCCCAAAGCGGTCGTGCGCCATCTGGTTGCGGAGACCCGCGCCGGGGTGACCGAGCCGCGTCCTTCCTCGGCGCACGCCGTGAATTGACGGGATCACCGAACATAGTTCCAGAGCTTCCTGGCAGGAGAACGCAAATGAAAAAGATTGGCCTTCTCTGCGGGCGGGAATACAGCTTTCCTCCGGCGTTTATCGTGCGGGTGAACGAGCTCGGCAAGAAAGAAGGCGTTGCCGCGGAATTTGTGAAGCTGGGCGGCACGCGCATGGGCGAGCCGGCCAAGTACAGCGTGATCGTCGACCGCATCTCGCACGAAGTCGAGTATTACCGCGGCTTTTTGAAGCACGCCGTGCTCGAAGGCACTTACGTCATCAACAATCCCTTCTGGTGGACGGCCGACGACAAATATTTCAACTATTCGGTCGCAGCGAAGCTGGGAATCGCCATTCCCAAGACGTTACTGCTGCCGCAAAAGGGCTATCCGAGCGAGGTGGACATCACTTCGGAATCGCTCCACAACCTGGAATATCCATTGGATTGGGAGGGCCTGTTGGATTACGTCGGGCGGCCGGCGATTCTGAAGCCTTTTTCCGGCGGGGGCTGGAAGCACGTCTATAAGGTCCACAACAAACAGGAGCTCCTGGCTGCCTACGACCAGACCTCGCCGTATTGCATGACTCTGCAGGAATTCATCGATTTCACCCAATACGTGCGCTGCTTCACGTTTGGCAAGACCGACATTATCCCCGTTCACTATGATCCAAAGGAACGCAAATACCTGGTTGACCATGCTTACTTAGCGTCGGAACTGGGTGTGCGCATCGTGAAGGACGCGCAAACCATCAATCAGGCGCTCGGGTACGAAATGAACACCATCGAGTTCGCGGTGAAGGACGGCGTCCCCTATGCCATCGACTTCCTGAATCCCGCGCCGGATTTTGAGCGCGACCGCATCACGGAATTCTATTTTGAGCTGGTCGTGGAAAAGATGGCGCGATTGGTGATCGACCGCGCGCTTCACGGACAGACCTACTCTTCCTGGCCGCGCTGGGAAGAAATGCTGGGGATCGGGCCCGCCGCGGGATTCACGGGGGCGCCCAAGGGCGCAAAGGCAGGACAAAAACCCGCCGCGGTCTTGGCCTCGGGTTCGCCGCCGGGTTCGTGACGCCGTGACGATCGCTCCCGCAACCCCGGTTCCGCCCCCTTCCCCGGCCGAGGAGTGGCATGAAATCTTGAAGCCCATGCTCTTACGCATGCCGGGCCTTCCCGAGGATTTGTTCGCGCGCATGCGCAAGGCGAAGTTGATCTTCGGTGAGCGGGTTCATTGCCCCTTCCTGCGGCCGTTCTTTCTTTCCCCGGAAGACGAAGAACGCGTGCGAACGGTCGCGGAGAGGATCGCCGAGCTTGCAGAACGCGTGGTAACGGCGGCCCTGGATGACCAGCACGTTTTTGCGCAGTTGCATTTGAGCGAAGAAGAGGAACGCTTGGCGCGTATCCACGTGGGCTACGGCCCTGCCAGCACGGCCTCGCGCTTGGACGCCTTCCTGCTGCCGGATTCACTGAAATTTGCCGAATACAACGGAGAATCGCCTGCCGGTGCGGGCTACGCGGAAACGCTCGCGGAAATCTTCAACGAACTCCCGATGATGGGTCAGTTCGCGCGGAAATATGAGGTCGGGCGCTATGCGCTGAGCGGCAGGCTGCTCGAGGCGCTCGTCCAGAGCTACCGCGACTGGGGCGGCTCCGCGCAAAAACCGCAAATCGCCATCGTGGACTGGGAAGGAGTTCCAACGTGGAGTGAATTCGAGATTTTGCAGGCGCGCTTCGAAAACGCGGGCATATCGACGCTCATCGCCGATCCACGTCGGCTCGAATGGGACGGAAAAACGTTGGCCGTGGGGGGCCGGAAGATTGACCTGGTCTACCGGCGCGTGCTGATCAACGACATCGTCTCGAAGCCGGCGGAGTGTTCGGCGCTGGTCAAAGCGTACACGGCCGGCGCGGTGTGCGTGGCGAACAACTTCCGCTGCAAGATCCCGCACGTGAAGGCTTTCTTTGCGGTTCTCACCGACGAGCAAAACGGTGCGCTTTTTTCGCTCCGCGAGCGCGAATTAATCCGCAAGCACATTCCCTGGACGCGGGTGGTTAGAGACGTAAAGACCGCGCACTACGGAGGGACGGTTGAGCTGCTCCGATTCATCCGCGAACAGCGGGAAAACCTGGTACTAAAGCCGAGCGATGAGTACGGCGGCTCGGGCGTGACGCTGGGTTGGGAAACCAGCGAAGCGGCCTGGGATGAGGCCATCGAGCGGGCGCTCGCCGCCGAGAACGGCGTGTGGATCGCGCAAGAACGCATTCCCATCCGGCGCGAGGTGTTCCCCTACATCGCCCGGGCGGGTCGCGTGGACTACCGCGACATGCTGGTGGACTTTGCGCCGTACTTGTTCCGGGGAAAGCTTTGCGGGTTCCTCACGCGGCTCAGCTCCACGGGACTGGCCAACGTCACGAGCGGCGGCGGGCAGGTGCCGGCGTTTCGCGTCAGCCCAAAATCATGAGCCGCAACGAATTCCGGAATGGCCTGCCCGGTTGAAGAAAGGCTCCACGATAAGCGACCAGGCTAGAAAATCCTCGTGATTCAAGTACACTAATTTGGATGAACTTCGGCGCTCCCCTTCCAGAGCTGATGCCCGGCGCGCGCAACGCCGTGCAAACGTGCTTGGGCGTCCGTCCGGGCGAAAACGTCGCGCTGATCGCCGATGAGGCAAGCCGCGCCGTGGCCGCGAGCATTGCCGCTGCCGTTCGTGAGCGCGAAGCCCGTGCGACGGGACTTTTGCTCGAAGAATTTGGCCCTCGGCCGATGGCCGCTGCACCGGCGGAAGTCTTGGATGCGCTCGGGACGGCGGATGTCGGCGTTTTGTGCATGGCCCCGCAACCCGGCGAACTCGCGGCGCGCATGGCCATCGTGAAAGTCGTCGAGCGCCGCCAGATTCGCTATGCGCACATGATCGGCGTAACGCCGCAGATCATGCAGCAAGGCATGCGCGCGGATTACCGCATGGTGGACCGCTTGAGCGAGAAGCTGCGCGAACGCATGCTGCGGGCCGAGACGCTGACCGTAAAGACCGAGGCGGGCACGGAGTTTGCCGCTCACTTTGACCGGCGGCTCGATTGGGTGAAGACCAGCGGGCTGATCAACCCGCGCTACTGGTCCAACCTGCCGGCGGGCGAGGTTTTTACGACTCCCGCGACCGTGGATGGCACATTCGTCTGTGACGCGACCGCGGGCGATCACTTCTGCGGGAAATACGGCGACTTGCAGCCTACACCGCTTACGCTCACGATTAAGGCCGCGCGGCTCGTGGAGGTCGCCTGCGCGCGCAAGGACTTGCAGCAGGAGTTCTGGGAGTATTGCCACACCGATGAAAACAGCGACCGCGTCGGAGAGCTGGCGTTCGGAACGAATCTTGGATTAACCGAAATGATCGGCGTGCTGCTCCAGGACGAAAAGTTTCCCGGCGTGCATCTCGCGTTTGGCGATCCCTACGGCAGTCAGACTCACGCGGACTGGAAATCCACGACGCATGTGGACGTGCTCAGCCGCGAGTGCGACGTGTGGATCGATGACGACCAGGTCATCGAAAAAGGGCGCTATCAGCTCGAACACCTCGGGCTATCGTAATTCACCACCCGCGGCGAATCATTTCCGTCACTCCGCCCCCGGTAGGATCAGGGATCTTCCTGTAATATCAAGCGCGGGCAGTGCGTAGTTCTTTGTGGAAACACCACATTCCCGTAAGGAGTGGAGTGATGCGGAACCAAATTGTGGGCACGACCATGCCGGTACTGGAGTTTACGCTGGATCCCAATGATTCGATCATTTCCGAAGCCGGCCAGCTTTCCTGGATGGGCAGCTCGATCGAGATGACCACGCATACGCAGTTTGGCGGCGGGGGAGGGGTACTGGGCGCATTAAAGCGCGTTGTGGGCGGCGGAACGCTGTTCATGACCGAATACCGCGCGGTGGGAAGGCCCGGCGAGCTGGCATTTGCCACAAAACTTCCTGGGCACATTGTGCCCGTCGAGGTCGGACCTGGACGCGAATACATGATTCACCGCCACGGATTTCTCTGTTCCACGCCGCTCGTCGAGATTGGCGTGGGTTTCCAGCAGTCCCTGGGCGCGGGAATTTTTGGAGGAAGCGGCTTCGTGCTGCAACATGTTGGCGGACAGGGAACGGCGTGGATCGAACTTTCCGGCGAACTGATGGTAAAAGACTTGCAGGCGGGCGAGACGCTCCGCGTCCATCCGGGGCATGTCGGGGCATTCCAAACCAGCGTGAATTTCCAGATCACTACGTTGTCTGGAATCAAGAACATGATTTTTGGCGGGGACGGAATTTTTCTGGCGTCCTTGACCGGTCCGGGCCGTGTGTGGCTGCAGACCTTGCCGATCGCCAGGCTGGCGCACGAACTGATGGAGTACATGCCTATCGAGGCTAACAAGGCCGTTCAAGGCGGAGTCGTTGGAGGGATTATAGGCTCCATCCTGGACTCAGACTAACCGCCAAGCGTCTGAAGCGCCTTGTCCGGTTGCCATCGATCAGAACAATCTCGCCACGTATTCGCGCATCTGGTGCTTCCAGTAGGGCCAGTCGTGGCCGCCCTGCGGGCCCCAGTTGTCTAGCGAGTGGCGGATGCCCTTGCTCGATAGGACCTCGGAGAGACGATAGCTCGGTCCACTATTCTCCCAGGGACCTGTGCCGGTCGAGATGTGGATGTCGCAAGTCGCGATCTGCTCGTAAAACCAGGCGTCGCTCATGTTTGCGAGGTAATCGACGGGATTGTTGAAATAAAAGTTGTCGTCGTACATGCCGTCCATGAAATTGCGCAGATCGTAGACGCCGGACATGGCGAAGCAGCGCTTGATGACATCGGGGTGCTTGAAGAGCGAATTCGCCGCATGATACGCGCCAAAAGAGGCGCCCATCGTGGAAATGACCAGGCCCTGCGTCTGGCAATTGTTCCAGATGAACGGCACGACCTCTTCGCGCAAATAAGAGTCAAACATCGCCTGCACGTGGCTGCGGTGGAACGGATGCGCGCCTTTGTTGTAAAAGCTGAGCCCGTTAATGGCATTCACCGCATAGAATTTGATTTTGCCGCCGTCGATGAAGTCGCCGAGCGCGCCCACCATGCCCTGGCCTTCGAGTTCCCACTCGTCGCCGGCGCTGGTCGGAAAGCCAAGCAGTGGCGGGCCCCAGTGGCCGTAGACCACAACGCCAAGCTCCAGGCCGAGCCGCTGGGAGTACCAGCGCTGGTATTCGCGTTTCATTTGTCGCCTCTTGCTTGCCGCGGGGAGAGAAAGTATGCCAGCATGAGCCGGTCCCGGGCAACGATCCGAAGGAAAATTGCCCGTTGGCATGCCATCTCTCAAGAGACGGGCATCTCGAACAGCAGAAGCGCTTACCTTTCAAAGTAGGAGCCAACGTTCATGGCCGCATCTCCACCGGCATCCAAGCCAAACCCGGAACGTATTTTCAATACTATGATCGCGTTCCAGGAAACCGAGGCGCTCGGAGCGGCGATTGAGCTGGACATTTTCACGGCCATTGCGGAAGGCGCGAACACCGCGGAATCGCTGGCGGCTAAAACGGGGACCTCCGAGCGCGGGATGCGAATTCTGTGCGACTACTTCACCGTGAAACAGCTGCTGACCAAAAAGTCCAACCAGTATTCGCTCACCGAGGAATCCGCCGCTTTTTTGAATCGCCATTCGCCGGCCTGCCTCGCCTCGATGATAGACTTCCTGGCTAGTCCCTGGAGCCGGAAGAATTTCCGAGCGCTGGCGGAGGCGGTGCGCAAAGGCGGGACAGCCAGCGAGACCGGGGACCATCGGAAGGCTCATGAAGAAGTTTGGGTGAACTTTGCGCGCTCAATGGCGCCCCTGACGATACCGGCGGCAGAGTTTATTGCCGGGCTGACCGGTGCCGCCGCAGCCAGGCCCGCGAAAGTTCTGGACATCGCGGCGGGCCACGGAATGTATGGCATCACCTTGGCGAGGCGCAATCCGAGAGCCGAGATCGTTGCCGTTGATTGGCCTGCCGTCTTAGAAGTTGCGAAAGAGAACGCCAAGAAATTCGGTGTGGCCGAACGCCATACGACGCGCCCGGGAAGCGCGTTTGAGGTCGAATTGGGCAATGGGTACGACTTTGTTTTGCTGACAAACATCTTTCATCATTTCGATCCGCCCACTTGCGAGAAGCTGATGCGCCGAGTCCATCAAGCGCTCGGGCCGGCGGGCAAAGCCATCACGCTCGAATTTGTTCCGAACGAGGACCGCGTGTCGCCGCCCACGGCGGCCGCCTTTAGCCTGGTGATGCTGGCGGGTACCGACCGAGGAGACGCCTATACCTTCGCGCAATATGAGAGGATGTTCGGCAACGCAGGGTTCTCGAAAACGACTGTGCATCCCATTCCGGACCTACCGCAACAAGTTCTGCTTTCCGAGAAGTAGGAAACCTTATGAAGAAAAAAGCCAAACCGGCACGCAAGAAGGAAGCTGCTTCAAGCAGTCACGATCGCGAATTGCGTGAGCACCTCGTGTATCTGTTGAAGGGCGGCGGCGCGCACGTCCATTTCATGGACGCCGTCGAGGGTTTTCCCGACGCCAAACGCGGTGCCTTTGTTGCGGGACTCCCGCATACCGGCTGGCAGCTCCTGGAACATTCGCGGATCGCGCAATGGGACATCCTGGAGTTCAGCCGCAACCCCAAGCACGTTTCCCCCGGGTTTCCCGAAGGCTACTGGCCGAAAACGCCCGGGCCGCCCGATGCCGCAGCGTGGGCCAAGGCCGTCGAGGGCTTTCGGGGGGATCTCCAACAAATGATCAACCTGGTGAAAAATCCGAAGGCGGATTTGTACAGTAGGATTCCGCACGGCCAGGGCGAGACGATTTTGCGCGAAGCGCTGCTGGTGGCGGACCACAACGCCTATCATCTCGGCCAACTCGTCGATCTCCGGCGAGCGCTCGGCGAATGGCCAACCCCCAGTGATTCACTGAATTTCGAGAAACCGGGAATGGTGTAGGATGGTGGCTAACGGTTGAGCGCTTTTGGACTCGTTTTCATTCTGTGGTAGAGCGAGGACCCATGATTCACATAGAAAATATCTCGGAAACCGGGCAAGAATTCTCAGCCAGCCGGCGGGGATTTCTGAAGGGCGTGCTCGGCGCGGGTGCGTTTGTGTTGAGCGTGCGCTGGATGCCGGAGCAACTGTTTGCCGCAACCATGAATGGCGATCCCGCGGAGGCCATGAGCACGGCGGTGCTCAAGCCCAGCGTTTACTTGGCGATCGATGCGGATGGAACGGCCTATGTCGTGGCGCACCGCTCCGAAATGGGGAACGGCGTGCGAACGTCTTTACCGCGCATCGTTGCCGATGAACTCGACGCGGACTGGGCGCGCGTGAAAGTTGTGCAAGCCACGGGCGATGAGAAATATGGGGACCAGGATACCGACGGCTCGCACTCGGTGGTGAGCTTCTTCGTGCCTTTGCGTGAAGCCGGTGCGACGGCCAGGCTGATGCTGGTGCGCGCGGCAGCGAAGCAATGGAACGTTCCGGAGGCGGAATGCTCCACGGAATTGCACGCGGTCGTGCACAAGAACTCCGGGAAGAAGCTGGGGTATGGAGAACTGGCGGCCGCGGCGGCGAAAGAGCAGGTGCCCAAGAAAGAAGAACTTAAACTTAAGCCCCGTAGCGAATGGCGGTACATCGGAAAAGACAGTGCCGGTTACGACTTGAAGGACTTGTGCACGGGCAAGGGCGTTTTTGGCCAGGACACCCACATGGAGGGGATGCTGTATGCGAGCGTGCTGCATCCTCCGGTATTGGGCAGCACCGTGAAATCGGTGGACGACAAGGCGGCGCTGGCCATCCGCGGGGTAAAGCAGACGGCCACCATCGATACGTTCAAGCCCCCGGTTCTGTTTCAGGCGCTCGGCGGCGTGGCGGTGCTCGCCGACAGCACCTGGGCCGCCATGCAGGGCAGAAAGAAATTGCAGGTCGCGTGGGAAGAGAGTTCTCACCGGGTCTTCAATTCCGGCGCCTATCGGCGGGAATTGCAGGAAACCGCGCAAAAGCCCGGAAAAGTCGTGCGTGAAGTGGGAAACGTGGACGCCGCGTTTGCGCAAGGCGGAAGGATCATCGAAACCCAGTACTACGCCCCGCTGCTCGCGCACGCTTCGATGGAGCCCCCGGCAGCGCTCGCAGTTTACCGCGAGGGAAAAGTAGAAGCCTGGGCACCCACGCAAAGTCCGGTGGGGGCACGCGATGCCATTGCCGCAGCAGTGGGTGTGAAGAAGGAAGACGTGACCGTGCACGTTACTTTGCTGGGCGGCGCGTTCGGCCGAAAATCGTTCCCGGACTTCGCGGTGGAGGCAGCCGTGCTCTCGAAGAAAACGGGGAAACCGGTGAAAGTCGTCTGGAGCCGCGAGGACGACATCAAGTTCGACACCTACCACTCCGTTTCGGCGATGTACATGAAGGCCGCGCTCGGCGCGGATGGCAAGCCCACCGCTTGGCTGCAGCGCACGGTGTTTCCTCCCATCGGCTCGACGTTCAATGCCGACGCGGTCTATTCGGACGCAGGGGAACTCGGGCTGGGATTTTCCGACCTGCCGTTCGCCATCCCGAATCACCGCTCCGAGAACGGACCGGCCACGGCTCACGTGCGCATCGGATGGTTCCGGTCGGTGGCTAACATCTATCACGCCTTTGCGATTCAGTCGTTTGCGGATGAGCTGGCGCATGCCGCCGGGAAAGACCCGCTTGAATATTCCCTCGCGCTTCTCGGACCGGACCGCATTATTCCGAAAAGCGAGTTGCCGAAGGACTATGAAAACTACGGACAGCCTTATGAGCAGTATCCCATCGACACAGCGCGATTCCGCCGGGTGCTCGAATTGGCTGCGGAAAAATCCGGCTGGGGCAAGAAGAAACCAGGCAATGGATTCGGGATGGGCTTGGCCATGCACCGGAGTTTCCTGACCTACGCGGCATCGGTTGTGCAGTTGCACCTGAACAACGCGGGCCGAGTCGAAATCGAGCGCGTGGACACGGCCCTCGATGCGGGGACCGTCGTGAATCCGGATATGGTGCGCAATCAATTTGAAGGCGCGGCGGTGATGGGAACCAGCATCACATTTTACGGAGAAATCACCGCGACGAATGGCGCCGTTGATCAGTCGAATTTCAACGATTACCCCGTAGCGCGCATGAACACGGCCCCACGGGAAATCCACGTGCACATCGTGGAAAGCGACGCGCCTCCAGGCGGGATCGGGGAACCGGGTCTCCCCGCGATTGCGCCCGCGATCTCCAACGCAATTTTTTCCTCGAGTGGAAAACGCATCCGCGAATTGCCGCTGTCCAAAGCCGGATTGGCTTAAAGAGTTCTCTCTGGAGAACCCTGCGCCCCGTTCGACGCGGCGCAAATCTACTCGACCAGTTGCAAGTTGAGGGCGATGCGCACGCCGTTGACCAGCACGACGCTCTCGTCGAGCAACTGCTGGTTGGTGATTTCCGCGTTGACGAATTTCTCGAGCTCGGCCCGCGGGCAGATGAACTCTATAGCCTCGGAGGTCTGCTTCGCTGTCGGTCGAAGCTTGTTCAGCACGGAAAAGTCGAAAAGCTGAAACTCCACGTCCTGCGAAATGCGCTCCGAAATGTCCTTGAGCAGCGGAGCGAGGAAGAGATCGAAGCTCTCGGCGGCCCGCCTGTAAATCGAACCTCTTGCCGGCCCGAATTCGAGCGAGTTCCTCAGTGTCATCTCGAGCGCGATCTTGTCGTGGAAAACCACAAACGTAGGCGGCGCGTACGCGACGAAATGGAATTTCGCCACGCCTTCTTTCTCGAGCGCGCTCAGCTCGGATTGGTATTTTTCACCCAGGCGGTCCGCGTCCGCTCGCGTTGCGGCGGGAGTCTCCGCGGAGGGATCGGCTGCTCGAGGTAAGCCGGGCTTGGCGCTGGCCGCGGCTGCGGGAGCAGATTCGGCAGCAACCGGCACGGAGGGGGGCGCGGAAGGTGGAGAAGGATTTACCGGTTTCAGCAACACGGAATGCGAGGTCAGCGTGTAGCTGCGCGCCGAGGAAGTGGCATCCGGCCTGACGGGTATGGATCGCGGAAGCGTCTGGACATTCAGCGGATCACGCTCGTCGAGCGAGAGCCCGTAGTCCACCCCGCTCACAAACACTTTCGAGCGGTTCAGGATTTCCTGACGTCCAGCATCGCCGCTCGCGCGCGACATGGCCCAGGCGTCGGCGCGGTCCAACACCACCACCAAGGTCTCTTTCCCCTCAAAATCGTAGCTTCGATCGTTGGTGCGCGTGTGATGCGCGATCTCGAAGCCGATTCCATCGCACGCCAAATCCTCGGGCAGCGCCGCGGCCACCGCCTGCAAAATCGGGAGGATCACGGAACGAAACGTAGCGGCAGCGCGTTCGTTTTGTGTCAGGCGAAGCGTGTCGTAGGCCGCGTTGTAATTGCCGCTGACTTTCAGAATCGCACGGTCCGCAAAGCGCACAAATTCCAGTCCCCGCGAATCCGCTTCCGCCTGCTTTGCGGGATCGAGAGCGACGTAGCGGCTCAGATAGAAAGGGAAAGGAAATTTGATTTTGGCGACGGACTGGTTGATCCCAATCAACTGCTCAAAGTAAGTCTGCTCGAGAGCTTTGAGGTCGGGACTCAGGATTTCCGCGGGACTAACCTGCGCCGAGCCAGGCATGGCACAAAACACGAGCAAGGGCAGCGCGAGCAGCGTTTTCTTGCTTTGGAAACCTAGGGAGCGTCTGGATTTCATGAGCCGAAGACGTACCTCCTATTTGGGCGAATATTGCGATCCCGGCCGGCCGGGAGGCTGATAGGGCGGCTGGGCAATCGCGCGCGTGAATGCGATGACCGAGCGAATCTCTTCCGGTGAGAGCGTGCGTCCGTAAGGGGGCATCATCGCGGACTTGCCCATGGCGCTGCCCCCGAGGGTGATGATCGTCTCGAGGTAGTTGTCACTCTGGGCGTTGAGCGTCGAGCCGTCGGCGAGCAGCGGCGGGACGGGCGTGAGATTCGAGCGATTTGACGGGCCCGCGGGAGTCGCCTCCGCGTGGCACCACACACAATATTGGTAGAAGACGCGCTTACCCTGAGCTTGCTCGTAACCGAGCGAAACCATTTTCGTCGAATCGTTCCAGTCGGGTTCGGAATCGTAGGCGGCGAGGAGCGGGTCGGCTTTAACCGTTTCCCGGTGCTTGCGGCAACCGGACGCAGTCGAAACAGCGACGATCAGGAGGGCAGCGATTGCCAAGCCGCGGATTCTCATCGGCCCGCTCCCTGCCCCGAGGCCATTGCTCCGGTACGGAAAGCAGTCTTCTGCGGCTTGCTTGCTGCGCGCAGGCTCAGGAGGTAGGCGGTCAGCGCGGTGATCTCTTCGTCGGTGAAGTTCCGCCGCGGCTCAATGGAATCCGGAACGAGCGCTTGAGGATTTCTTAACCAGGCTTCGATCCACGCGGGCGTCAGCCACGCCCCGGCATTATTCAGGTTGGGTCCCACGTACCCGCCGGAGCCCCCGATGGTGTGGCAGGACTGGCATTGAAATTTCACTTCATAGAGCTGCTTGCCAAGCGTGGCCATCGCCGGAGTGAACTGCTTGGCGTCCGTGGTTGCCGGATTCACGGCAGGATGCTGGAGCACCGTAGAGATGTAGTCGGCGAGCGTCGCCGCGTCCTTGTCGCTCATGTTGAATTGCGGCATGCGCAAAATGAGCGTCGGGCGCAAGGTCTGCGGGCTCTTCAGAAACTCCACGAGCCACTGGCGCTGGGCGCGGCTGCCTTCGTAGGTAAGGTCGGGCGCGAGGTCCCCGCCGTAGCCCGAGAATTGGTGGCAGGTGTAGCACTTGTAGCGCTCGTAGAGGTCGGCAAACGAGCCGGCCGGGCGGAAGGAGGATTCTTTGCGCGGCACCACCAGGTTTTCGAAGGCGCTCGTCGGCGGCGGGCCTTTCATGCTAAGCAGCGCCGTCGAGACGGCGTCCAAATCCGCCTGATTCCAATTGTATTGCGGCATGCGCGAGGCGGGATTGACCGAAGCCGGATCCTCGAGCTTGGCCTGGATGTAAGAAACCAGGTTGTGCGGAATTTTTGCCCCGCCGAATTCGAGTTCCGAGGCGTTCTTTCCCCCAAACGCGCTCAAGTCCGGCCCAAACTCCTTTTGCGGGCTCAAGCCTTCGAGGACGTGGCAGCTCGCGCAACCTTTCTCCGTAAACAGCCTGCGCCCCAGCTGGATTTCGGCATCCGTTGGCGGATCCAGTTCCGGAACGTCGCGAAGCAAATCGGAGTCAACCAGCTTTGTCGTGATGTATTGCGTGACTTTGTACAGGTCCTCGTCCGACCAGCCGTAACGCGGCATGCGCGTGTGCGGGAGGTAGCCTTCGGGATCCCTCAGCCAGGCGATGAGCCAGTCCGGGTTGACCTTGCTGCCCACTTTGGTGAGCTCGGGGCCGATATCGCCGCCGATCAGTTTCGTTTCTCCGGCGCGCATGACCGCCAGCGAGTGACAGGTCGTGCAGAACATCTGCCGGAAGCGAAGCTCCCCTTGCGAAATCAGTTCCGGATTCTTGCTCCAAGCGGCCACGACGGCCGGAGAAATCCCATACCGTCGAATCGGCTTCGCTTTTTGAACGCTGAGGTAAGCCGTGAGCGCGCGGAGTTCCGTCTCGGTGAGCCGGAACTTTGGCATGCGCGGCGCTTCCTCGGTTTCGTAGCCATTGACGGTGACGTTGCCGTCCTTGTCCACCATCGTGCGCGGTTCCTTGAGCCACTTGTAAATCCATTCGCGGCTGACTTTCGTTCCGATGCTGGAAAGATCCGGCCCCAGCATTGCGGGCCGCTCGATGCCCTGCATTTTGTGGCAGCCTTGGCAATTGAATTCCGCCAGGAGCCGGCGGCCGCGAGCGAGCTGCGGCGCTTGCGGAAGGTCCGATTGATGGCAGGTGCCGCAGGACGCTTGAATGAAGTGCGTGGGCAAAACCGGCTGCTCCCAGGCCAGCGTGGAGGTGTGCGCTTCGGCAACTTCGGTCGACGGCCCTTGCCCGCGATGACAAATCGTGCAGCCCCACTCGCGCACATTATGCGGAATCGGCGGATGCGCGCGAAAAGGCTGGGGAACGGACCTATCCGCGAGGCTCGCTTGCGTGATTCCCTGGTGGCAGGTGGTGCAGCGATCCACCACGTTCATTCCGGGAAGCCAGATCTGATCGATGTCCGGGCTATAATCGGCTGTCAGCCGCTTGGTATCCGGGCGAACCTGCGCAAAACGCAGATAAGAACGTTTGTATTGCTTCCACTCGCGTTGGTAGTCCTTGAAAGGCGAAATGGCCAGGACCGCCAGGAAGATCAAGCTGGACACCGCAAAAACCAAGCGCATGCGGTCGGTTACTTTGCCCATCTCTTCAGCCGGCATGAGTCCCCCAAGGCCACACCCAAGACCAGCCTGGGCCGCGGAAGAAGGTGCCCACGGCGGTGAGGCAAATGGCAACGGCAATGAACCACGTCATGATCCACCAGGAGAGCGGCTTGCTGCCCAAGGATGCGAACCAGGCTTTCTCGGCTTGCCTGCCGGCAAAGGAGATCAGCAGGAGCGTGGCCACAAGCGCGGTCGGGACAAAAATCGTCCAGGCATGAAACGCGGCGAGGAACCCGAGCAGGACTAACACCACGATCAAGATGGCCCGCAGATGTTCGGCCGGGCGGTGCGCCCAGAGGGCCCGGCCCTCGATGTTCACGTTGAAATACGGAATGACGATCAGCGCGATCACCACGAGCGTCGGAATCAGGATGCCGGCCACAAACGGCGGGAAAAAGTGCAGCAATTCCTGGAGGCCCAGAAAGTACCACGGTGCCTTGGCGGGGTTGGGGGTGAGCAAGGGATTCGCGAGTTGCTCGAGTGGCGCGTCCCAGACGAGCGCCACGATCACCATGGCGATCACCAAAACCTGAAAGGCGATGGCTTCGCGGATCAGCAGATGCGGGAAGGTCATCAACTGCGGGCCGCGCTCGCCCAGAACCTTGGCGGAAGTCCTCTTTGTAACGAAGACCACGCGGCGCGGGTCTTTTTTCGCGTCCGAGCTAAAGTCGGTTTCAATCTTATTCTTTTCCATCTTCGTCCCTGGGCTTGACGGTCAATCCGCCGTCCTTTTGCACGCGCCAGAAGTGAATGGCGATCAATACGAACGCGGCAAGGGGAAGAATCACGACGTGCAGCACATAAAAACGCAGCAAAGCGTTTTCTCCCACGATGTTGCCGCCGAGAAGCAGAAAGCGCACTTTGTGACCGATGAACGGCATGGCGGAAATGATGTTGGTTCCGACGGTGACGGCCCAGAACGCCAGTTGATCCCAGGGCAGCAAATAGCCGGTGTAACTAAGGAACAGTGTCACCAGCAGGAGCACCACCCCGACAACCCAGTTAAATTCATGAGGGGGTTTGTAGCCGCCGCGATAAAAGACGTGAAACATGTGCCAGAAGACGGCGAAGACCATCAAGTGTGCGGCCAGGCGGTGCAGATTCCGGAGGAATACGCCGTTCGAAACGACAAACTGGAGGTCTTTCATGTCGCGGTAGGCATGTGGCGTCGCGGGGTGGTAATAAAACATCAGCAAGATTCCGGTGACGAACAGAACGATGAAAAGGATGAAAGAAATCGAGCCGAGATAGTAGGAGGCGCGCACGCGAAGCGACTTTTCGCGAACCTTTACTGGCATCCAGTGGAGGAACAGATTCCCGAGAATCGCCAGGCTGCGAGTACGGTTGGTATTGGCGGGGCCGCGGCGGAAGATGGACTTCCACACTTTCGTCTCGCGAAGATTGTGAAGCGCGGATTCGAAAGAGGTAGCCATGGTTATCCCTCACACTTTCAAGACCTGCGAAGGCTTGATGAGTTGCAGCTTGTCCACGAGCAATTCGCCGTCGGCCGTGAGAGAAATCGCAAAGTGAGGAAGCGGCCGGGGCGCGGGCCCCTCGATTTTTACGCCGTCGGGACGGAACTTGCTGCCATGGCATGGGCAGGCAATCATGTCGGCGTCGGGCTTCCATTGCGTGATGCAGCCGAGGTGCGTGCACACGGCGGACACGGCGTAGAAACCTTCCGGCATGCGCACGATGTACACCTGCTGGTCCTGAAGAAACGTAACCGAAGGTACGGGATAAAGATCGGGATTACCGGCGCGAAAAGTCGTGTCAGGCTCGAACAACACATTCGGCGAAAAATACTGATAGGTCACCAGCACGGAGCCCAGGCCCGCGATGCCGAGCGCGCCCATGGTCATCTCGTTGAGAAAATCGCGCCGCGAGACTCCGTTGCCCGCCGCGATGGCCTGCGGCGAACCGGCAACCGAAGATGTTTTTGTGTCGCTCATGAGGGGGGAGTCATCTCCTCGATTTGGACTAAACTCGGGTCCTCGTCGAAAACCTCGAAAGCTTCCATGGTGATGGTGCCGACCGGGCAGCGCTCGGCGCACAGGCCGCAGCGGATGCAAATCGTCTCGTCCTTGACCATCACCGAGCCTTCCGCAGTTCCCAGCTCCGCGGGCGAAAGATCGAGCAGTTCGTTCGCGCGTGCTTCGGAAGTGGAGGCGAGTTGCTGGCGCGTCCCCTCCGAGAATGCAAATTGACTTAAGGGAACCAGCTGCAAGCAGTTTTCCGGACAAACATCGACGCAGCCGCCGCACAGGATGCACTCGCTGCCCCTGGCGTCATGGCCTTCGAAGATCGTATTGATCCAGCACCGCAAGCAGCGTGAAGCTTCGCGCCGAGCTTGCTCTTCCGTGAATCCGGTCTCCACCTCGGAAACACCGGTGCGCCGTTCGAGAGGAATCGTAGGAATCGCCAGGCGGGAATACTCGTCGTATTCATCGGCCATTTTGTGGTGGTCGAGGACGGTGATTTCGACGAACTGCGGCTTCCTTTGCCACTCCGGGCCGCGAAGGAACTTGTCGATGTGCTCGGCAGCCTTTTTCCCGTCGGCGACCGCATTGATGATGAGACGCGGCCCGAAAGCGATGTCGCCTGCGGCAAAAATTCCCGGCGCGGTGGTCATCAGCGTTTCGGGATCAATCCTCAAAGTTCCTTGGCGGGAGGTTTCGATGCCATCGGAAGGTTCGAGGAAAGAGAGATCGGAAGCCTGCCCGATGGCCAGAATCACGGTGTCACAAGGAATGATGGTTTCCGTCCCCTCGGCAAACTTCGGGTTGAAGCGCCCCTGCTCGTCAAAAACCGAAGTGCACCGGACCGCTTCAAGCCCGGTGAGTTTTCCGTTTTGGCCCACAAACTGTTTAGGGCCGAGAGAGGGATGAATCTTGATTCCCTCCATCAGGCCTTCTGCGATCTCTTCCTCCGACGCGGGCATTTCCGCGCGAGATTCCAGGCAAACCAGATGGACTTCGTGGGCGCCCATGCGCAACGCCTGACGGGAGACGTCCATGAATTCCTTCATGGCCACGTCCAACTCGCTGGAGGTCAGCTCGTTGGGAAGAACCACGTCGGCGATGTCCTTCATGAATTTTTGCTGCTGTTCGCGCATGGCGGAACGCGCCACGTCAATGGCCACGTTTCCCCCGCCGATAACGACAACTTGCTTGCCAATTTGGAAGCGGTAGCCAAGGTTGACATTCAGGAGAAAGTCGATGCCCTTCACCACGCCGTCCAGATGGTTGCCGGGAAGATGGAGGTCGCGGCTGCGGTGCAGACCGAAGGCCATCAAAATGGCCTTGTAGCCCTGGCGGCGGAGGTCTTCGAGAGAAAAGTCCCGGCCCAGCCGCATATTGAGGCGCAGTTCCGGGCCAAGGTCGAGGATCTCGCGAATCTGCGCCTGCAAGACGTCGCGCGGCAGGCGGTATTCCGGAATGCCGAGATGCATCATGCCGCCCGGCACCGCAGCAGCTTCGAAAACCGTGACCGGATAGCCGAGCAGAGCCAAATCGTGCGCGGCAGACAGGCCTGCCGGGCCAGACCCGATGATGGCCACCTTTTCGGAGCGCGTGAGGCGCGGACGGGCCGAAAAAACGTCGATGGGGTTGCGTGATTCCGGCCCATGGCGCTCGGTTACAAAGCGCTTCAAAGCGCGAATGGAAATCGGCGCGTCAAACTGCCCGCGTCGGCAGGCTGGCTCGCAAGGATGACCGCAGACGCGACCGCAGATGGAAGCAAAAGGATTAGGGACCCGGGCGTAGCGATAGGCCTCGTCATACCTCCCCTCGGCGATGAGGGAGACGTAGCGGCCTGCCTGCGTATGGACGGGACAGGCCTGCATGCAGGGAAAGTTCGACTCGAGCCACTCGAGGTCCACCAATTTGGTTCGGCTCTTCAAGAAGCACCCCGGGTCCCTAATCTCCGCTACTTCTTTACCGTCAGTTCAACGGTAGCCGTCGCACCGCTCACATCCACGGCCTGCGTGGTTGGCTTTCCGTCCTCGCTCCAAGTCTTCAGCGTGTACTTTCCGGCAGGAATGTTCTTGATTTCAAAGTTTCCGTCTTTGTCGGTGACTGCGAAATAGGGAGTCGGAGTGACGACAACATAACCAGACATTTCCGGGTGCACATTGCAGAGCAGGGAGGCTACACCTAGGTCATTAAACTGGAACGGCTTCTTC
>DATAIH010000195.1:0-3158 GCA_036262755.1 Candidatus Acidiferrum sp. | reverse complement strand
CCGGCGAACATGCCTATAGCCACGTCAATGCTTTAAGCTCGGCGATGCAGGCCTACCTCGTGTTGGGGGATGACAAGTATTTGCGGGCAGCGCGCAACGGTCTGCGGATGGTCGAGGAACAGAGCTACGCGACCGGAGGATGGGGACCAGACGAGGCATTCGTGGAACCGGGAAGAGGCGCGATTGCAGCAAGTCTCGAAAGCACGCACTCCAGCTTCGAGACGCCGTGCGGCGCATACGGCCACTTTAAGATCACTCGTTACCTGTTGCGTGTGACGCGTGATTCGCGTTACGGCGACAGCATGGAGCGGGTGCTCTACAACACCATTGCCGGCGCGCGGCTCATCCAGCAAGACGGCACGAGCTTCTACTATTCCGACTACAACAGCCGCGAAGCCAAAAAGGAATGGTACAGGGACAAATGGCCTTGCTGTTCCGGTACGTTCCCTCAATTGTCCGCGGATTACGGCATCAGTTCGTATTACCAAAGCCGGGACGGCGTTTACGTCAATTTATTTCTTCCATCGCGGCTCACCTGGACGCAAGGCGGTACGCGGTGCTCCCTGACACTAAAGGCCGATTACCCGAAGGCGAACCTCATCCAATTTGACTTGGCGATGGCTCGCCCAGAGAGTTTCACCATTTATGTGCGCGTTCCTGGATGGGCGGGCCCAAAGACGTCGCTGGCGGTGAACGGCAAACGCATCGAGAACGAACTCACCCCAGGCAAGTTCTTGGCGTTATCGCGGATGTGGAAAAACGGGGACCGAGTCGAATTCGAAATCGAGATGCCTTTGCGACTCGAAGCCGTTGACGATGCAAATCCCAACACCGTAGCGCTTATGCGAGGTCCTCTGGCGCTGTTTGCGATTGGCAATAGCTTTCCGGATGTGACGCGTGATCAGTTGTTGGGGGCCACACTCTCTGCCCAGTCTTCGGATGCTTGGACCGTTCATGGTAGGGGAGGAACGATGACGCTTCGTGCCTTTGCCGCCATCCAGAACGAACCGTACCGGCTCTATCATGGAGTAACCGCCTAAAGCGGTAGCGGCAGCCTCGCAAATCCGTGTAAGCCGTGGTCGAACCCCAACTCAGCGAAGCTGCGCCGTCGCCCCTCGTCAAACGTTTGTGGGTGCGCAGATACACGGGAAACAGGGCTGAACTCGGCCGATTCCTTCAATCGTTTTTTCCCCATTTGCGCTGTACGCAAGGCGTCGGTTCGTCGTACCCAAAAGAGTTCCATATTCTCGCCGAACAACCCCGAACCTTCGGGGCATCGACCCCGATGGTTACGCCATTGCGCTCCGAAGCTAACGAGCTAGCGATGCTGGGCTGTAATCGCTTTCTTGAATAAGCTATGCTATTCGCGCAAAAAGTCTATGTCTCGTCTGGGAAAACTGCGGTTCTCCATCCTGCTTTTGGTTTGCACATGCCCGATTTTGGGGCAGACCCGCGAGAGTCCACTCGAATCCATCCGTTCCGCTCTCCGTGCGAAGGATTTCGATAATGCCATCAAGCTGAGCCGAGCGGCCTTACAAGGTTCGCCGAACAACCCGCAGTTATGGACGTTAGAGGGGATCGCCTTGGCGAGTAAAGGTGACAGCAAGGAGGCGCTATCTGCCTTCACACAAGCGCTGAAATTCTCTCCCGATAACATTGCCGCTCTGGAGGGGGCGGCGCAAATCGAGTATCAAGCTGGCAGCCGTGAGGCGGTGCCGCTGCTCGATCGCTTGCTCAAGGTAAATCCTGAGAACCAGGTCGCGCACGCCATGTTGGCGGTCCTCGAGTACCGCCAAGGGAATTGCGCCGTCGCGGCCGCGCATTTTGAAAAGGCCGGAGAACTGATTAACTCTCAACGCGATGCACTACATGCCTACGCCACGTGCCTGGTAAAGGAGAAGAAGCTAGATCAGGCCGAACGGGTTTTCGAGCGAGCGGTTGCCCTTTACCCCGAGGATCCGCAGGAACGCCGGTTGCTCGCTTCGTTGCAACTCATGCTTCACCGTCCCAAGGAGGCTCTTGAAACTCTGCAGCCAATGATTGAGACCCGCGACCCGAATGCGGAAACTCTGAGCCTTGCTTCGTCGGCCTACGAAGACGCTGGCGACACACCAAATGCGGTAAGCACCCTTCGGCAGGCGATTTTGTTGGACCCCCGCAACGTGAGCCTTTATCTGGATTTCGCGAACATCTCCTTCGCGCACGAGTCTTTTCAGGTGGGCATTGATGTGATCAATGAAGGGTTAACCTTGCAACCGCAAGCCCCGCAGCTTTACCTGGCGCGTGGCGTTCTCTACGTGCAATTAGCGCAATACGATCAAGCCGAGGCGGATTTCGAAAAAGCGCAGCAGCTCGATCCCAACGAGTCCTTGAGCACGGCAGCGGAGGGACTGGCCGCGGTGCAGGCGAACGACTTGGATCACGCGCTGGCGAGCGTACGGTCCAAGCTCGCGCGAAAGCCGAACGATCCACTGTTGCTCTATCTGCAGGCGGAGGTGCTTGCTCAAAAAGGCGCGGAACCAGGTAGCCCGGAATTTCAACTGGCGATGCGTTCCGCCAGGAAAGCAGTACTTTTGCAGCCCTCTCTAGCAGCTGCGAGAGGCGTCTTAGCCAAGCTCTATATGGATGCGGGGCAGTACCAACCGGCTGCGGACCAGTGCCGCAAGGCTCTGGAGATCGATCCGAAGGACCAGACAGCGCTGTACCGCCTCATTCAAGCGCTGCGGAAAACCGGGAATAGGGCCGAAATCCCCGACTTGCTGAAACGCCTCGCATCGCTCCGTGAACAGGAAACGAAAGAAGAAAGAGAGCGTTACCGCTATAAATTAGTCGAAGAAGGTTCGCAGGAGAAACCGTCCACTCATCCATAGGACGCGAGATCCCGCATGGGCTGACTTTCGACGAGCATGAGGGTAAAAGATTCGGTATAGGCCTTAAGAGCCGAGCAGCCTGAACTCGCAGCCAGGGAGCATCTTTTTCAATGATTTTGACGAGGCGCACGTTTGTGCGATTGTCCGTGGGATCGGCACTGACAACGAACGCCACTCGGCTGTTTGCGCAAGGCGTAGCTACGCACGTAGCAAAGCCTGTGCCGAGGCCGGCGCCTTCCGGACGTCCTTTTAACGCTCACTTCGTAGATGTCGCCCCCGGCGCAGGGT
>DATAIH010000194.1:0-25486 GCA_036262755.1 Candidatus Acidiferrum sp. | reverse complement strand
TCCTTCAACCTCAAAGACCGGATTGAAGCCATGGGTGAAGTGGCGTGGACAGATCTCTCGAGAACCGTCGGGGGCTTAAGGTTCACGCAACTGTCCCAGGGGAGCCGCGAACAAATCCAGAAGTGGCTCTCGCGGCTGCGTCCCGAAGAGACCTCACGCGAGGTTCTGGACGAGGTGGAAGTTGTGGAGGAAGAGGAGATTCCCGAACAAGGGCGACACCTTGTTCCACAGCTTGTAAGCGGATCCTCATCCGCCAGCATGCCAGTTCGAGCGAACCAGCCAAGCGCGCAGCCCGTTCCGATCAAGACGCGGGAGAGAAAGGCCGGGGAACCGGACCGAGTGGCAAGGTTCGTGTCCAAGGCTCGCGCCCGCCTGAGCTCCTCTTTTGAAGGCAAGCCCACTGAAGATGCGAAAGGTGCTCAGCCTCCCGCGCTGGCAATTGCACCGCTGGCGAGCGAACCTAAACTAGAAGTCGAGCCGCCAAAGGCCCGTCCCAACCGCTCGATGTTCTCCCTTGAAACCGGAGCCACGCCGGGCCCCGAGCCTGCAGATTCCAAGTTTTCGCCGCTCTCTTTCAGGGGACTCGAGTCCCTGGTGGAACTGGTTCCCCTGCAGCGGTATCTCTCGGCCAAGAAGCGCCAGCTTCTTTGCGGAGTCATTCTGGGAATCTGCATGTCCGCCGTGGTGATGCTGCTCGTCTTTAAGTTTTGGAACCTTCGCACGCATGCCGCTTCGATAAAGTCCGCGGTTACGGAGTCTTCCTCACTGGCGAACGATGTGCCGACCGAGCCTCCGGCCAGTTCATCCGCGACGCCGCCCGCCGTTAAACCAAGCTATCCAGTTGCGGGAGTCTTCTCCGAGCCACCCCCCATCGCGTTCAAGAATAAGAAAGGAGTGACCCCGAGCCTGACGTCGAAAGGTCAGGCGGCGGACCCCTATTGGGACAAACCTCGAAACGTTGCAGCCAAGGGAGCCAAGCAACCTGCAGCCGCACAACCGTCACCGAGCACCGCCTCGACCGCAAACAACTCGACCGGAAAAAAGTCAGGCATGACGCCGAATCAGTTGTGGGGCGAGGTCCAAGCGGGAAACAGCAAGGCGGCGGTGGAACTGGCGGAACTTTATATCAAGGGCGACGGCGTGCCCCAGAACTGCAAGCAGGCGCGTGTCTTGTTGTTGGTGGCTTCCGAAAAACGCAACACCGAGGCCATCAAGAAACTGCAGCAGTTGGACAAGGGAGTGGGAGTGTCTTGTCCGTAGCTTGAACTCCGACAGGATCTCCAGTCACACGCGCAGCGGATAGCAAGCCAAGGTCGTGTGTTTCCAGCAAGCCGGCATGGCGCGCGCGATAACCATCGAGTTTCTTTGCGTCGGCTGATCTGATCCGTCTAGCCTCGACCGCCCCACCCCCGATTTCTTACCCCGCGGTTGGCCGTATTTCAGGGCGCAACCGGATTCCAGGACTGCAAGACCTGCGAAAGACGGTCACGGTTGGGCCGCGGCCGCGCTCGGTTCTCGCGTCTGCGGGCTCGGTCCGCGGTTCGCCCAACACCCAATAGAGATCCGGAAGGAAGCTCACGTAACGCGGGTCAGGCTACACCGGCCGGCGGATGCCGAGTTTGCGCATGCGAGCCTGGAGCGTGGTGCGCTTCATGCCGAGCAAAGTGGCGGCTCCTTTGGGGCCGGCGATGCGCCACTGCGTTTGCTTGAGCGCACGCAAGATGTGCTGGCGCTCAGCTTCTTCGAGAGTGGAAATCGAGGAGCTTGAGGAAGAAGGGGAAGCCTGGGACGTAAACGGGGACGAAGCATCGGCGCCTGGAGCTGCGGCCAAGCCCGCCTCGTCTTTGAGTTCGGAGAGCGGAATGCGCAGCTCTTTGCCGGGAGAGAGAAGCACGGCGCGTTCAATAAGATTTTCGAGTTCGCGGACGTTGCCGGGCCAGGAGTAGCGCTCGAGCGCGTCCATGGCGTCAGCCGGAATGTACTGCACCTCTTTATTGAGGCTGCGGCTGAATCTTTGCACGAAGTAACGCACCAGCAAGGGAATGTCTTCGTGGCGCTCGCGGAGCGCGGGGATTTGGATAGGGAAAACGTTCAAGCGGTAATAGAGATCATTGCGGAAGGAGCGCTGCGCGACCAGTTTCGAGAGATCGAGATTGGTGGCGGCGACGACGCGGACGTCCACGCGCTGCGTCCGAGTGCCGCCGAGGCGCTCGAATTCCTGCTCCTGAAGGACGCGAAGCAATTTGGGTTGAAGCTCGAGCGGAATGTCGCCGACTTCGTCGAGGAAAAGCGTGCCACGGTCGGCCAGCTCGAAACGCCCGATTTTTTGGTTGATGGCGCCGGTAAACGCGCCCTTCTCGTGGCCGAAAAGCTCCGACTCGAGCAGGCCGGACGGGATGGCGGCGCAATTGATTTTCACGAAAGTGCGGTCGCGGCGCGGACTCAGGTTGTGGATGGCGCGCGCGAAAAGCTCCTTGCCCGTGCCGGTTTCGCCGAGCAGCAGCACGGTGGTGGCGGCAGGAGCGGCGAGCTCCACCTGGCCGAGAGCGCGTTTCAGCGCCGCGCTTTCGCCGACAATCTCCTCAAAGTTGATCTCGCTGCGGATTTCTTCCTCGAGGTAGAGCTTCTCAACGGCCAGCTTGTCCTTCAGCGCGTCGATTTCCTTGAACGCGAGTGCATTTTCGACGGCGATAGCGATCTGGGCGCCGACCGGCTGAAGCAGTTCCACGTCCGCGGGAGTGAAAGCGTCGAGGCGACGGCTGGCAAGGTTCAGAGTGCCAAAGGTGCGGTCGCGATGGATGAGCGGCACACAGCAAATCGCTTGCAAACCTTCGGCGCGAAGAATGCTCACGACTTCACTGGGGTAATGGTCGAGCTCAGCGCCGCGCGCAAGACGTGGCTGTCCCGTGGCGATGGCGCGACCGGCGGGCGTGTTTTCTAACGGAACAATGGTGTCTGGCTTGAAGATGTTTTGGTTGGAAGGAAAATAGAAGGCATAGATTCTCAGCGTTTTCGAATCAGGATCAAAAAGGGCAAGGCTGGTGTAGTCGTGGTGGATGACGCGCTCGAGCGTGGAAACGATGCCCGGGAAGAGCTCCGGGAGTTCACGGCTGCTGATGAGCACGTTGTTGACTTCGAGAAGCACGCGGAAGCGGTCGCGCTCGCGCGCGAGCTGCTTCTGGTAGGCCTGGGAGTTTTCCAAGTTGAGCGCGTTATCTACCGCCACCGCGACCTGGCTGGCCACGCGTTGCATGAATTGAAGTTCGGTATCCGTGATGCGCCGCGGTACAGTGTGCCCGAAGCATAGGGCGCCGAGGCGATGTTGCGCGGTGGTCAGCGGAATAATGGCCATGGAACGGACGTTATATTGGCGCAACCGTTGCATGAACTGGGGAAAGCGCGTTTCAAGGTCCAAATCGTCGATCAAGTACGACTGCTGGTTCTGCCAGACCCACCCCGAAGGGGAGTCCTCGAGGGGCACTTCACTGCCGGTGTGCTTCTCGACGGGGATGCGGCTTTCCAAAATGTGCAGGCGCATGACGTTCTTCGCAGCGTCGTGAAGAACCAGGGTGAGGAAGTCGAAATCAATTACGGAATGAAGCCGCGCGGCAAGATCATGGAACAGCGCGGGGAGATCGCGCTGCTGCGCAATGGCCTCGCTCACTTCGAGCAGGGCTTCGAGTTGGCGCCGGGAGTGCTCGAGCCGCGAGGTCTGCGGCACTTCTGGCGCAGAAACGACGCGTTCCACCATAACAGGCAGGATACAACGAAAGGCCGCTTTCAAAAAATGCTTAGGGTTTCGGTGTAGGCTTTGCAGCGGGCGCCGGTGCCGGCGCACCCGCAGGTTTCGCTTGGATGGAGAGCAACTCGACTTCAAACAAGAGGGTGGAGTTCGGGCCGATCGAGGGACCCGCTTGGCGCGGACCATAAGCCAGCTCCGGAGGAATAAAGAGCTGCCATTTGGACCCCACCGGCATCAACAGCAGCGCCTCGGTCCAGCCCTTAATGATTCCGCCAACGGGAAAACTCGCGGGCTGGCCGCGTTTGTAAGAGCTGTCGAACTCCGTGCCGTCGAGGAGAGTGCCGCGATAGTTGACGGTGACGGTGTCAGCTGCCGTCGGTTTTGGTCCCGTGCCCTCCTGGAGAATCTTGTATTGCAAGCCGCTGGGGAGCGAGATCACGCCAGCTTTGGTTTTGTTGGCGGCCAGGAATGTCTCGCCTTCTTTCTTGTTGGTCTCCGCGAGCTGCTGCATCTCTTGTTCCTGCCTCTTGTGCAGGTCGGCTTGCAGCTCGTTCAGAGTCGACTGCGCTTCCTGATCGGTCATGAGTAGCGCGCCGCCGCCAAGCACATCCTTGATGCCGCGAAGCACAAGGTCGGGATCCACATCCAGGTTATCCCGCTTAAGGCTTTTGCCGATATTCATGCCGATGCTGTAGCTCAGTTTATCCTTGGGCGTCTCGAGCGCGCGAGGAGCGGAAGTCTTAGTGGTGGAAGTTTGCGCGGACTTGCTGGCGGCCGGTTTGGTGGCGGTGGCAGCGGGCGCTTGCGAAGGGGCCTTAGCAGGGGGATTTTGCGCCGTCGCAGCGGGCGCTTGTTGCGCTCGGGCGGTAGACCAGAGGAACGCTCCGGTGGCGACGATGGTCAGCACAAAGATCGATGGTTTTTGCATCTAGATATTCTGGCATTGCTCGGGACGCTTAGCAAGCGAACGAGGGAGAATTGTGCATAACTTCAGGAGCGGAACGCCGCGGGATATCGATCGCTGCTGTCCTGCAAAGATTCGATCTTCGGAACGGACTGGATGCCGCCGCGCGCGCCGACGGCTGTGCAGTTGAGCGCCGCGGCAGCGCAAGCGAAGTCCAGGCGCTTCTGCAAGGGCCAACCTTGCAACAGCGCGTAGATGAAGCCGGCGTGGAAGAGGTCGCCGGCACCGGTGGTGTCGACAGTGTCGACACGAAACGCGGGAGCATAGTGGAATTGTGCACCGTCCCAGGCGAGCACGCCATCGATGCCGAGTGTGGCGGCGGTAAGGCAGCAGCCGAAGCGGTGATGGACGGAGGGGAGGGATTGTTGCAAATCGTCGGTGGAGGCGAGCTTGCCAGGAATATCGCGGCTGGTAATCAGATAGTCGACGTTTTTCAGCAGCGCTTCGACGCCGGGATAGAGTTCGTCCAGGTCGGCGATGACGGGAACGCCGGCAGCGCGCGCCCAAGCGGCGGCTTGCGCGGCCGCTGCAGTGTCGTGGCCGTCGAGGTGAAGCGCGCGCGAGTTAACGATCCAATCGCGTTGCAGTTCTTCAGGGCGCAGCGCGAGGCGGTGGTCGCGCCGCCACAAGACGGTGCGCTCGCCAGAATCGTCCACAAGAATGAACGCTTGCTGGCTGGGGCAATCCGGCGCGGTCAGGAGACGCGCTTCAACGCCGAGGCGCGAGAATTCCGCGACGTGCAGCGCGGCCGCGCTATCCCCGCCGATCTTGCCGACGTAGCGTGTCCGGAGTCCCCATTGCTGGCAGGCGATGACAGCCGTGGCGGTTTGGCCGCCAGGCAGGACGGTAGTCGGGCGAATTTCGACCTTGGTACCGCGCGCGGGATAGTGTGCAACGGGGATGAGCGTGTCGGTGGCGTTGAGGCCCACGCCGACCAGATCGACTTTTTCCACCTTCGAGAGGGCGCTCATCTGACTGAGGCCACTGTAGAACGAAGCAGGCAGGATTGCAAAGTGGAACCGTTCGAAAGGCGCGAAAGAGAAGCGTTCACAACTGACCGCGCCACCCCCTAGGCGCGGCATGGCACGCCGGGACGACTGCGAGGCGCGGGTGATTCCAAGCAGCCGGCAATTTCAATTGAAGCGGGTAGTGCGCCAGAGGGCAAGGGTACAGATAAACAGCAGCAGGAGCAGCGCTGCGATCAACAGCGCAGCGGGGCCCGCGTGCAAGGACATTTGCGGGACCCGAGCCACGCCGGCAAATACTACAAAGATGGCGCTGACGGCCGCGACGAGAAGCCAGTCCCAGATGCTGCGGGCATGCGCCGACTCATCCGCAGCTCGGCGGCCGTCCATGCGGGCTTCGACGTAGTCTCGAGCAACACCGTACCGGCGGGCCTCGCGCCGCGCCGCTTCTTTCCAGCGCGTTTGTTCCTCGCCCGAAGCTGAAGAAAATGCAACGGCCGCGACCCCGAGCATCATGAGCAAGGAACCGCCAACGACTTGTAAATAGGTGGAAGAACTGCGACCGTGCAGCTCGCCAAAGACAAAAATGCCCCAGAGCAGACCCCAGAGTTGATTGGAATTGGAAAGCGGAATCCCGCGGCTGATGCCGACATACTTAGCGGCGTACTGCTGGAAGAGATCGCCGATCACCCAGATGAAGCCGCCAAGCATCAACCAGAAAATAACGCCGCGAGCGCTGAGCAATTCCTGCCAAAGCGGGGCCAAACCGGTATAGCCGACGGCCAGCGCGGACATCATGCCCACTTCGCCGAAGGTGAAGAAAGTTACGAAAGAGAGGGGATTCATTCCTGTGAGATAGGCCTTGCGATAAGGAATGTACATCGTTCCCCAGAGGACACCTGCACCAAGCGCGGCCCAAACGCCGCGCAAGGAATGTCCTGCCGGCCCTTGCGTGGAAGAAGCGATGGCCAGAAGCGTGGCGCCAGCGCACAACACGAGAGCGCCGCCGAGCACGCCGGTCCAGCGACGCCAGCCGGCTTGGCGAAGTTCGTTGAAGAAAAGAAAGCCCCAAAAAATGCCGAGCAGGCTGTTGGAATTCCAGAGCGGGAAGGCGATGCTAAGTCCGATATCGCGAATGGCAAAGATGGTCAGCGTGTTGGCAACCGCCCAGAGGCAGCCAGCGAGAACGGCCCAGATAATCAAATGCGGCGTGCGGCGGACATCCGCGCGAACGGACGAAGTCCCGAGTATCAGCGCAGGAAGACTCCAGCGCGCTAGGAAAACGCCGATGACCATGATGAGGGAAATGGCAATGGGGGAAATGCCGACGGACACAAGTTTGGTGGGCGCCTCGGCGGCACCCAGCCACGCGCCCGCGGTAAACCCGGAAAGGATGCCGAGGAGCTGAAGTGCTTTGGAACGCGATGCGTTCTGAGCCTCGGCTGAGCGGAGAGGTTGCGCCGTAGATGTCATCATTAGCGGTTCCTGTCCCTAGTGCATGGAGCGCAACAGCAGCACTCCCACGAGCAGCACCACAACCGGCACCCAAAACTGAACATCGGTGAGCACATTGATGAGCCAGCTCCAGTTTGCTTTCGGATTGTCCGTAGTTTCCATCACCACTCCTAGCAAGCGATCAGGGCAAGCGATGCTTTGGTCGCGTCACAAAGGCAACTAGTAGTTTTCGCGCTGGGAGTGCGCGGCGGTCTGCTCGCCTTTGTAGGCTTTCCAGGCTTGGTCGATGACGTAAGCGTGAATGGCGTCGGCTTCCTGAACCGTCAAGTGGGCGTTGGGAAAAGCGAATTTTGGCGGGTCGGCGAGGCCCGGCATGCCTTTCGACCAATGCGAGCCGCCCATCACGATTTGATACCAATCCTTATGGACTTCCGGCGGCGCGTAGCGCAAATCCGGGACAGCGCCGTCTTCCACCCAAGCCCCGCTGCCGTCAATGCCGGGGGAGTGACAGCCTTCACAATAAAAAGAAACGTAAAGCTTTTCGCCGTTGCGAATGGTGTCCGAGCTGGCTTTTTGTTCGGGCGGTTTCGGAACCGGCGGAACTTCAATTTGCGGATAGGGAAATGGTACGCTGCCGCCAAGCTTGAAAGCATAGAGACGCGTGGGTCCGCGCTTCGATTCGGGCGTGGCCATGGTGCGCGCTGGCGCGAACAAGCGCGAGCCCGAGCCCCAACCTACCGACGTAATGACGTATTGCTCGCCCTTCGCGGAAAAAGTGACGGGGATGGAGTCGATCGCCGACTTCGTCTGGATGGACCAGAGTTTTTTCCCAGTGTCGGCGGCATAGGCGGCAAACTCGCCAGTTCCCTGCCCTTGAAAAACCAGGTTCCCGGCGGTCGAGAGAGCACCGCCATTCACGGCGACGTCCTCTTCGACCGACCAGCGCGCGGCCTCGGCGATAGGATCCCATGCGATCAGCCGGCCAAACAGGCCTTCGCCGCTTTCCCCGGCCTCCGCGGGAGCTTTGGTGTCCGGGCGGCGATCGGTGGTCGGAATGTACACCAGGCCGGTGGGGGCGTCATAGCTCATGGGCCACCAGTTGTGCACGGTCCACTGGCGGCCGCCGCCTTGCGAAGCCGGGAGGAGGATGGGCTTTTGCGCTGCCAGGTCGTAAGCGGAAGCCCAAGCCGTTTGCACCAGCGGCTTGGCGGAAAGCAGCTTTCCGGTTTTCGCGTCGAGAATGTAAAAGAATCCGTTCTTGGGGGCGGTCATCGCCACGTGGCGCCGTTCGCCGTTGATCGTCAGGTCGGCCATGACGATTTGATTGTTCTCGTTGTGCACCCCTTCGGTGCCGGTCTGAAAATGCCAGGCATATTTTCCCGTTTCCAGGTCGACGGCAACGATGCATTGCGAGAAGAGTTTTTCGCCGGTGATTTGCGTGCCTGCCAATTCTCCGTAACCAACGTCGGCGCCCGCAGTGCCGAAAATCACGAACCCGGTGGCGTCGTCATAGGTGATGGCGTGCCAAACATCGCCGCCGCCAATTTTCCATGCGCCTTCGCCGTGCCAGGTCTTCGCCGCCATCTCGAGCTCTTTCGTTTCATACGGTTTGGAGGGATCGCCGGGGACGGTCCAGAAACGCCAGACTTCTTTGCCGGTCCCGGCGTCGTAAGCGGCCAGGGCGCCGCGGACAGCATCGTCCGAACCGTTGTAGCCCATAAGGATTTTTCCCTTGGCGACACGAGGCGCTCCGGTGATTCCCGTTTGCGTGGGTTCGCAAACCGTGGCTTCCCAGATCTTGGCGGCCGTTGCGGCATCAATCGCAATGAGGCGGCAATCGCCCGTGCCCACGTAAACCTTTCCGTTCCAGACGGCCACGCCGCCATTGGTGCGTGCCGAATAGGAGCCGTTCAAGGCCTGATCCAGCCGGATTTGCGGGTCGTACTTCCAGATGAGTTTTCCGGTGGCGGCGTCTACGGCATAAACCTTCGACAGGGGCGCGCTAACGTAAATGACGCCATCCACGACGATGGGTTCAGAAACGACACCCATTTGCCCCTCGTAATCCACAGACCAGGCCAAGCCCAGATTGGCGACGTTCGAGGAGTTGACTTGCTTGAGCGGGCTAAAGTGCTTGGAGTCGTTGGTGCGGCCGTTCACTAGCCAGTTGACTCCCGTGACCGCGTCGGCGGAGAGGCGCTCGTCATTTACCTCGCCGGGCTTCATCGCCGCGGGCGCTGCGGAAGAGGGCGAAAAACGTAGCGCCAGCGCAGCCCCAATCGCCACCAGAACCAGTGTAAGACCCAAGATTCGCCGTGCTTGCATGCTGAAACCTCTCTTCCAAGCCGAAGTCCGCCGCTCGCTCTCGATGAGGGAAAGCTTGCGCATTCCGGTTTGGCGCGGGATTACCGGATGTCATGTTAGGTGCGCGGCCGAAGGAAAGTCAAACACGTACCACCGTCGCGAGCGTACCTCGACAAACCGTAAAAAGGTAGACTCCAACCGTGCAGTGCCGCCTTTCTCGGCGCACTGGCCGCACGGCCAGCAACGGTAACCGCCCGCCTGTATCGCCCTCCGCGCACTCGCTGGTATTGATTTGTTGGCGAATGCCGAGTGCTTGCACGGTGCCCAATCACCGCTTAAGGGCTCTCCCCTTAGGGAGTTAGATGGCCTTTTTGCGTTCGCCTGCGGGTTGGGGCCATCAATCCTCGGGCCTGGTGCGTTTGAACGACTTTGCCGAGTTGAGACTAAATGAGGCTTCCCGGCTCCTTTTTGGCGAGTCGTAAGAAATTTATTCCGCCTTTACCTGCGTTTAACTACTCGCGCCTTAGCGTGCGATGGCCTGCCCGGCCGTTACGTAAATCACGAACATCTTCAACAAAGAAGGGAGTCTGTATGAATCGCTGGAAACATCTGCTATCGGCACGCTTCTGGTGTGGAGTGGCGGCGTTGTGCCTGGTTTTCGCATCGGCCGCAGCGCTCAATGCGCAATCGTTCCCACAATACGATCACGTATTCCTGCTGATTATGGAAAATGAGAATTACAACCAGGTCATCGGCAACCAGTATGCGCCGATCTTAAATGCCTTGGCGGAGGATTATGGGCTGGCAACGAACTACAGGGGCGTGGCGGACCCCAGTGAACCCAATTACGTGGCCATGCTCGGCGGCGACTTCTTTGGAATCAACAGCGACGACCCGTACTGGTTTCCGGGGCACACGGTGAGCGCGGATAACCTGATGTCCCAACTCGAGGGCGCTGGCAGGACTTGGCGAGGTTATTTCCAGAACATGCCGTACCCCGGCTACCGCGGTTATTGCTATCCGGACAAGTGCAACGGCATTCCCGACGCGGACACGCAATATGTCTCAAAGCACAACGGCATCGTGAACTTCGCGGACCTGCAAACACCAGCCGAACTGGGAAGGATGTTCCCCTACACGCAGCTGTTGGCCGATCTAGCGTCGGGAGCGGTTCCGAACTTCAGTTACATCGTTCCGGACGAGTGCCATGACATGCATGGCGCGCCGCCCTGGTGCGTGGACTCGGACAACACGGGGACAGTCCAGCAGAGCTGGCTCATCGCGCAAGGAGACAAGTTTGCGGGCAGCGTGGTTAACCTCATCACCTCGTCTTCGATCTGGGAGACCGGCAACAACGCCATCGTCGTCACCTTCGACGAAGGCAACACCGTCTCGAGCCAGGTCGCCACCATCGTCATCACGAACCACGGACCGCGCGGCGTGACCGACAACACCAGCTACAACCACTATTCGCTACTTGCTTCGTTACAGCAGACCTTTGGCCTCGAGTGCCTGGTCAATAGTTGCGCGGCGACTGCGATGGCTCCGCTGTTTGGGATCTCCGGCTCGACCGATGTTCCGACGCTGCCTCCGCCCTTCAGCTTTCCGACAACCTCCGACACGATCTCGCCTCAGGGGCCGGGAAAACCGGCCGCAGCAGCCTCTCTCGCCGCCAGCGGCTGGACGGTCGAGCCCAGTTACAACTTCGGCTCGCTTGACAACGTTCTGGCGGGCGTGTCGGCAGCGTCTTTGAATGATGCCTGGGCGGTGGGAGCCTACTACCCAGCTTCCTCGAACGTGCTGGCGACCTTGGCACACCATTTTGACGGGAACCGTTGGACGGCGTTCTCCTTGCCGAATGTGGGCACCCAAGAGAACGTGCTTTACGCCGTTTCCATGCCCACTACGGGCAAAGCCTGGGCAGTCGGGTACTACATGAGCGGAAAGTTTGTGCAACAAACGCTCATTGAGCACTTCGATGGAACTGTATGGACGGTGGTTCCGAGCCCGAGCCCGGGCGCACTCCAGAACATCCTCTTCGGCGTGGCGGCTATTACCGATTCCGACGTGTGGGCCGTGGGAGCCGAGCAGGACGCAAGCGGGCTCTGGCACGCGCTCACCGAGCATTGGGACGGGACGGCGTGGTCTGTCGTCAGCGCGGTCGATGCCGGCTCGAGCGGCAATCAGTTCTACGCAGTCAAGGCTCTTGCCTCGGACAACGTCTACGCCGTCGGTCAGCAAGCCGGAGCGGGATTCCCGAATCAGGCGCTTGTCGAGAATTGGAACGGAAAGGCCTGGCGCGTGGTCTCCAGCCCGGCGGATGCGTCGGGTTCGGTGCTGCCTCTCGGAGCTACGGCAACATCCTCGACCCTAACCGTCGTGGGTGAGCAAGAGACCGATACCGCGCCTTACACGACCTACGTGGCTGCGGGTACCCCGGGCACGGAGTCCATCGAGGCCACTCCGAACGCCGGCACCGGCGAGAACGACCTGTTTGCTGCAACAACCGCTGCTGACGGCTCGACCTGGGCGATCGGATGGGACATCAACGCGACCACGGGCAACCACGACCCGCTCATCCTGCAGGGCAAGAATGGCGTGTGGTCGCTCGTCTCGAGCCCGAGCCTCGGCAAGGGTTCGGACACCGGCTTTGCAGCGATCACTGCCATACCCGGTGGCGGCTTGTGGGCCGTGGGCGTGACCGCTCCGGCAAAAGGAGGCGGGAACTATTCGACGCTGATTGAATACCATCCGTAGCTGTTTGGCGGGTAGCTGGTAGCAGCGTAGTTGGGGGCTCGGGCGGTTGAATGCCCGAGCCTTTCTTGTCGGCGATTTCGCCTGATCGCAGGGTCGGTTACGGCTGTGCGTCCGAGGTGGCTTGCGCGCACGTTTCGCGAGGACCTGCGTTCTTCACGAATTTCATGGAACCACGGCAGCCTTGCGGAAAGCATGTCTTCGATCGATTCCGGGGCGACGTGAGCATGCGCTTCCTCCGGCATGGTTACGTGGCACTCGGACGCGTCATTCCCTTAATCGTGCGACGGCGTAAAGGAAATGTGCCTGAATTGTTGTCCGCTTCGCCGTGAAGGAGAGCAACGGGCGCCTTGATGTTGTCCGCGAACCTAAAATGGCGAAACCTTGATTGCGCGGAACAAACTCGGAGTGCGGTTATTTCTGCTTGGACAGACTCGTTATCGCCGATGGAATGACGGGGAGGATGATCTGAGATGGATGCTTCGCGTCCAGATAAATCGTGTTCTCCGCAACCTGCGAACGGCGGTTGTTGTTGAGCGGCTCTCCTGTGTTCGGGTTAATGTCGAACCGTGGAAAGTTGCTGCTCGAGACGTCGAGACGAATCCTGTGCGCCCGTTTGAACACCAGCGATGTCGGATACATCTCAATTGTGAACTCGTAAGGTTGCCCGGGCCTCAGTAGTTCCGCTTTCCCGAGGCCGTTGCGATAGCGGGCCCGCACGATGCTATCGGCAATGTTGAGATCCACTCCGGCCGGAAAGTCGGCATTGGGAGGATACACGTCAACCAGCTTGGCCGTGAAATCGGTATCGAGGGCGTTCGAAGACGCCCACAGCTTTACGATGAGGCGTCCGGTGACTTCTATGTCGTTTGCCAGAGGAGGCGTCTGGAATACCAGGACGTCATTGCGAGCCGACAGAGGCTTCGTCCGAGCACAGCCAGAAGTCGGACCGACACCGCTGGTCGGCCGCTCCCTGGAACATCAGCGTTCCTTGCGAGGAAATGTTACCGCCCAAAGTTGGTACCGGGTTCCGAGGGTCGAACTGATAGGTGATGGGCCGATCTTCTGCGGGCTTGTCCGGAGAGAGGATTCCGTCTGCGTGCAGATAATAAGGCGTTGGCGCCGACCGTGCCAGCGGCCATTCCTGTTCGTTGCGCCAGTGGCCTCCGACGAAAATGCGTCCCTCGGGCGTCTTGTGAGCGTCGCCTCCGCCCATCACGTAGATTTGTACCGGAGGTTCACGATCCACACCATTGTCAACGCCCTTCAGCCAGTGGTCGAACCATCTCAGGTGGAACGCCGTCAGATCGAGCGCTGCGTCGCCGGTGAACTGCGCTTCGCCGGCGTAGCTGAGGTTTTCACTGCTGTGGATCCATGGTCCAATGATCAGCCGTTGAAGGCTTTTCTTCTCCCTTCGCAGCCCGACATAATTCAAGTTAGCCACCGGCGTGCCCCAGGAATCGTACCAACCGGTCGTGTGGTACTCCGGAACATCCTTGTATTCCGCCAAATGGTCGACTACGCTGGCGCCGGCATCCTTCCAGAATTCGTCGTAATCGCCGTGGCTCATCGCCTCAATCAGCCAGGTTTCGTAATCGGGAGCAAACTTGAGCGGAGTCGCTCCCGGCCGCAACGGAAGACCGCGCACATATTCAGGAACGTGCATACCCATGTCCACGAGGGCTTGCGCCGCCTCGGGATCGGAAGCGGCGCGCCTGGCCGCCAGAAGCGCGTTAGGAGTTCCGCTGGCGTTGCCGAGAGTGAAAACCCAGTTAAAAAAGCGCAGTTCGAAAGCCCCGTTGTGTCGGACACCGTAGCGACCGAAGTCTGACATCGCATTACGGGGAACCATCGCCTTCACGTAAGGAGCGTTGCCGATGGCCAGCGCATGTTGCGTCGCACCGGCATAGGACGATCCCACCGTTCCGATCCCACCGTCGCACCATGGCTGTGACCTAATCCACTGCGCCGTATCAAATCCATCGTTTGGATCGTCCACCAGGGGCCGCCAATGCCCATCGGACTTATAACGGCCACGCACATCCTGAATGACGACGACGTATCCGTGTGGCACGAGGGCATTCGCAACCTCGGTCGCGCCATCCTTGTTGTACGGCGTGCGCACCAGAATCACCGGAAACTTGCTGTCCATCACCTGGCCGTTTTGCGTGGGGCGGTAGATGTCGGCCGCAAGCTTTACACCATCTCGCATCGCCACCATCACGTTCTTCGTCTCCACGATCCCGTAGCTTCGATCGGCTTGAGCGTGGAGCGGCATGCCAACTGCGAGCAGAGCCAGCGACCACACGAAGGAGGAAAAACCCGCGACGAACCTGTCTTGAAGAACCCGCATCACGTGCGTCTCCCTGAAGATATTCTTAGCGCTCCGTCGAGATGAATCGCCTTCGTCCGAGAGTCTGCAATGTTAAAGGACCTGAGTACAAATTCAAGTTCCTTTGATTGCAATTGGCTAACGGGCGAGCAGTAGACCGGAGAGATAGGCCACCAAGGCTGACCTTGCGATTGCGCCCGTTATGCTTTCTCGACCGACACAGAGCGCAAGATAGCCGAGCCGATGCCCGCCTACAGCCTGTAGCACATCGAACAGGTTGCCGGTGGACTGGAGCAATCCGCACAGCAGGAGCGCGTGCCGGGCGCCAAGCCGCGCCGCCGATCTGAGCTCCGGTCACGGTCGCAAAGAACCCGACCAGTTTGCAAACAGCGGCGATCTCGTCGAGCGAAACCCGAGCGAGATGTAAAGCGGCGTTGCCATCACTCCGGCCAGCGCCCGCGCTGTCAGAGAGTGTGTTGCCAGAATGATTGGTGACACTCGGGAGAGTGTCAGCATGGACAAGATTCGGTGGTATGAGCGTTGAGTTTCGCGAGGCTCCCGTAGAGAATGAAGGCGTGAGTCCGCACAAGTACCGGATCACCGATTACCTCCGGCCCAAAACGCTGGCGATGTTGTTGCTCGGGTTTTCTTCAGGCCTTCCCTTTTATCTGGTCGGCAATACGTTCGGCTACTGGCTGCGCGATGAACACACGTCGCTGACAGCGATCGGGTTTCTTTCCTGGGTGGGCATTGCCTATTCTCTGAAGTTTCTGTGGGCGCCCTTAATGGATCGCGTCGACTTACCGCTGTTCAAACGGCTTGGACATCGGCGCGGATGGTTGATGTTTTCGCAGATCGTCGTCGGGCTGGCGCTGGCTGCCATGGGCGGAACCGGCACGAAGGCCGGGCTCGGCCGGCTCGGCGCTCTTGCGCTCGTCGTCGCTTTTGCGTCATCGACACAGGACATTGTGGTTGATGCCTGGCGAATTGAATCTGCAGACGACGGAGACGAGCAAGGCCTCCTCGCGTCTGCCTATTTGTTCAGCTACCGCCTGGCGCTCCTGGCTACGGATTCCGTTATCCTCATCGTGGCGGCGATCGTGGGCTGGCGCATGTCCTACGGTATCTACGGCGCAGGTATGGCCGTTGGAATGATCGCGACCTGGTTCGCGAAGGAACCGGAGCGCGCCGATGCGGTGATGAATGAAAAGCGCGAAGCGCCGCTTTGGACGCCGCGCGGTTTCCTCGACGCAGTTGTGGGACCGTTCATCGCTTTCTTCCGCGCACATGGCTGGCTCGCGCTTGTGATGTTAGCGGCAATCAGCCTCTACCGGCTGCCCGACTACATCATGGGTCCGATGGCGAATCCCTTCTACCACGACATCGGTCTTTCGAAGCAAACGGTCGGAGAGGTGCGTGGCTCCATCGGACTCATCGCTACGTTTGCAGGCATCGCAGTGGGCGGATTCTGCTCGCTGAAACTTGGCTACATGCGCGCCCTCATCATCGGGGGCATTGCGCAGGCAGCCGCAACTGCCGCTTATGCGGCGCTCGCATTCGTGCGCCCGAGCATTCCTCTGTTCGCGCTTGTTATGGTAGGTGACAACTTCAGCCTCAGCTTTGCGGGCGTTGCGCTTGTTGCGTACATGTCGAGCCTCACCAATCTTGGATACACCGCCACGCAGTATGCACTCTTGAGTTCAACCTATGCCTGGCTGGGAAAGATCTTGAAGGGGTTTTCCGGCGCTGCAGTCGAAACCCTGAGCGCCACGCACGGCCTCATTCACGCCTACGGCATTTTCTTTATCGCTTGCGGACTAACCGGGCTGCCTGCCGTCCTTCTGTTCGCCGCCTTGGGTTACTGGCACAGGCGGAACCAAGCAGCCCCAGCCGCCGCCTAGGAAAGTCTTCACTTGTAACGCGAGGCCAACCGTCCGGTCGATGCGCGAAGCATGATCGCCGTGCTCTGGTTCAAGCTGCTCGGGGGCACTGGCTCGACCCGCGCCCGCGTCGTCGAAAGTTTGCTGGGCGATCTGCACCGTGGTTTCCGGCGTTTAGCGCGGCGTTACGCTGACCGGCCTGGCCATCACTGCGCTTGGCAGAGTCACAATTGCGAAGGAGCTCCGGGTGCCGTGGCCCGGAAAACCCGGCGCGCATTCGGGTCGGCTGGAAACCAGCATGGCAATCCGGTAGCCGTTTGGATCATGCCTGCACCGGGACCCTGCAGGTCCATCTCTAGGATCTCCACCCGCCAAGCATCAATGACGACATCCCGGGTCGCAAATAGAAAGGCGACGAGCAGTGAGGCGCGCGGGCCCGCGTAGTGCTGGGATTTGCAAACCGCGCGCGTTTGAAGAGTATAGTGGCCTGCGGGGACAGGCTGCCCCCCTTGTTGCGTACCCTCCGAACCCGCAATAGGAGGGGGATGGTCCAGACGAATTATGCGTGAAGAGGGCTTTATTCCGGTAGTAACGAACGCCAGATCGCGAAACGACCTCCTCGAGCGCGGGCTTAGTCGTCAGCCGCTGAGGGTCGACATGGAGATCGCGCGGACGCTGGAGGTGTTGGCCCATGCAGCCTGGTCGATTCCGAAAGACAAGTACTACCATGGCGGCGACAGGTATCGTTCTTTAAATCGTCTTCGGGCCGAGATAGTTGAGGGCGGTGTAAGAGTTTGGTCTACCAGTGAGAGCACGCCTTATGTGCAGCTGGAAAAATACAACACGACATTGGGCGGCCAGAAGCGAGAGTATACTCCGCTGCCCCAGGCGATCGCGGGTTCTATCGGCGTGCGCAAGCTGATTGCTTACCACCTGCAATACCTGCCGCTCTCGGCGATGGGCGCGAAGTATCTGGTCAACATGCATGTAATCAGGTTCGCGGCTACGCCGGGCCGGCCCTGTGACACAAGCCCGCCAGGCTTACACAAGGACGGCGAAAAATACATCTCGACGCATCTACTGGGCCGCTGCGGTGTTCAAGGCGGCGAAGTCATCATCACCGACAATGACAAACGCGAGATCGATCGCTTCACCATGCGTGAATCGGGTGAATGTTACGTCTTCGACGATGATCGCATTTGGCATATGTTGACTCCCGTGGCAGTTATGGAGGGCAACGAGTTCGGCTACCGTGACACGCTGGCCTTCGACTTCCTGCCCGAAGGTTCGGACCCCATGAAGTGACACGTGACTTAGACCCGCATCGAGCATGCCTTCCGCAGGTGTTGTACCGTGATCACCGGTAAGAATCCCAGGTAGGAATCGCAGGGACCACTTTCGTTCGCGGCTGCCTTTGCATTCCGGTTTGCCCGTCAACCGTGGATGATGAGTGAAACGCCGTCACTGCGCCGGCTTCGATGCCGCGGGCTTGGTGGCCGCGACCCGAGTGCACTTCCGCTTATACCCAGTTCCATGGGTTTCTCGCCCTCGCCCCACTCGTCGGTGTATTCATAGGAGTCGTTCGAAAAAAGCTCTATCACATATGCCTTGACACGTATATGCTCTGCAGGGTATATTAAGACATGGAATCCGTGTTCGAAATTATTGCGGAGCCGAACCGCCGCGCGATATTGAGCCTGCTGGCCTCGTCACAACGGTCGGTGGGAGAGATCGAGCGTCAGTTTCGTATGCCGCAGCCGACGGTGTCAAAGCACCTGCGAGTGCTGCGCGAGGCTGGTTTCGTGGAGTCCACCGTGGATGCACAGCGCCGTCTCTACCGGCTGAAACCTGAACCATTTCAGGAGGTGGAGGCCTGGCTGGCTCAGTTCCGTCGCTTCTGGTCCGCTCACGCAGACGCCCTTGAACGCCACCTCGACCGCATGGATCCTTTAACACGGACGAAAAGGGCACCCACGAAAACGAAAACAACGAGACGACGCGGCTCGCACCGCGAACCTAACAAAGGAGAAAGCAAATGAAAATCAAAGTCACCAGCCTGTACGTGGACGATCAGGATAAGGCCCTGCGCTTCTATACGGAGGTACTTGGCCTCGTAAAGAAGACCGACTTCAGTCAGGGCCCATATCGCTGGCTGACTGTGGCTTCGCCCGAGGAACCGGACGGCACTCAACTACAACTCGCGCTCAACAATAACCCTGCAGCCAAAGCGTATCAGCAGTCGATCTTTCAACAGGGGCAGCCTGCGATGATGTTTTACACCGACGACGTCAAGGGCGACTACGAGCGAATCAAGAATAGCGGCGCCGAGTTCACCATGCCGCCCACCGACGTGACCGGTTCGACCATTGCCATGCTGAAGGACACCTGCGGTAACCTCATTCAGCTCACTCAACTAGCAAAGTGGTAAGCGCGGGCGTTTAGAGCGACAGTACGCCGGTGGACGCCGACGACCGCCGATTGAACGCTATGACAAGGAGAAGAAGATGAGCGCACACGCGTACACACCGGGTCCGGCCAGCGGGGCGCAGGTACGAAAGGAAGGAGAGAAGTGGACCCTCATTCTCACGAGAGAGCTGCGCCACTCGCCGGAAAAGGTCTGGCAGGCGCTTACCGACCCGGAGCATCTGCGCGAGTGGGCGCCCTTCGACGCGGATGGGAACTTGGGCGCGGTGGGAGCTAGGGTGAAGCTCACCACGGTGGGAGCGCCCGCGCCGCGCGTCACCGAGACAATCGTGAAGAGGGCCGACGCTCCCAAGGCGCTTGAGTACACCTGGGGTGACTTCGACATGCGCTGGGAACTTCAACCCCTGGCTGGTGGCACGCGCCTGACGCTGTGGACCAACATCGGCCGGCGCTTCATTTCGATGGGCGCTGCCGGATGGCACATCTGCTTCGATGTGCTGGATCGGCTTCTCGCGGGACAGCCCATTGGACGGGTCGTCGGCCCCGAGGCCATGAAGTTCGGCTGGCAGCGACTGAACGCCGAGTACGCAAAGCAATTCGGCGTTGAGACTCCCGATTGGCCACCCAAGGCGGCTCAAGAGTCATGAATCGGCAAAGAAGAAGAAACCGACCACCAAATCCAAGGGATGACATCTCGGCCCATGCTGAAACGGAGAAAACATCATGAACCAAGCCACAACACGTTCGATTGTTCGCTGGATTCACATCATCTTTGCGATTCCAATAGCAGGCTACATCTACAGTCCGTTTGACAAAATTCCAAACTATGCCGTCCCTACTCGGTTTGTCTTCGTCCCTGTACTTGTCCTTTCGGGACTTTGGATGTGGAAAGGCCATCTTGTCCGAGGACTTTTTTCGAAGAGACCGGCTCAGCAACGTGCTGGAGATCATAGCTAGCCGGAAAGAATGCCCAAAGGGATTCGAAGTCAGGTTGCGCGTTGCGCCGCGGAGCAGCTAAATCAGATGGGGTTGGAGGATGAAATACGCCGTCCGCAGGAATCTGCCCCTGCAGTAACCGACACGAGGATCAACGAACTTGGCATCTGGCGCCCATCGCGTGGAATCTTCGCGTGGGCTGAAGCGCGAGATACTTTCGACTCTTTTGATTGCCTGCCGAGCTGAGGCCTTGGAACAGCGGGTTTCAAGGATGGTCGGCCCGGGAGGACTCGAACCTCTGACCTCTTCCGTGTCAACCTAGCACGATTACGAAATGCAACCACTTATAGCGCATAGAAGTCCGTCGTGTAGGTCGTTTTACCCGTAACGCAGGTAGAAATCACAGGTAGGAATTGCAGGCAGCTCCCTCCGAGAACATCAACAGTTTTACGAACGGGTATGGCGGCAAGCAGGCGCCGCGAATTCACGCTACAATAAATTGCTTATGCTCTCTGTCAGTAACGTTTCTATGCGCTTCGGTCCTCAAGTTCTTTTCGAGGACGTCACCTGCACCTTCAACGCCGGGCGCCGCTACGGCGTGACCGGCCCGAACGGCGCGGGCAAGTCCACTTTCATGAAGATTCTTACGGGTGAAATCGAACCAACGAAAGGCTCCGTCACCCGGCCAAAACGAATGGGCGTGCTGCGCCAGGATCAGTTCGCCTTCGACGAATATCGTGTCATTGATACCGTCATCATGGGCAACGCCGTGCTCTGGTCGGCCCTCGAGGAGCGCGACGCACTCTACGCCAAACACCACGACGAACTCAGCGATGCTGACGGCATGCGCCTGGGCGAACTCGAGGGCGTCATCGGCGAAGAAGGGGGCTACAGCGCGGAATCCGACGCCGGCATGCTGCTGGACGGCTTGGACGTCGAAAGCAGCCTGCACGAACGCAAAATGGGGGAGTTGCAGGGCGGCCAAAAAGTTCGCGTACTCCTGGCGCAGGCGCTCTTCGGCAATCCGAGCGCCCTGCTCCTCGATGAGCCCACCAACAACCTGGACCTCGATTCCGTGCACTGGCTGCAAAAATACCTGACCGAATACGAAGGCGTGCTCATTGTCATCTCGCACGACCGCCATTTTTTGAACAGCGTCTGCACCCACACCGCCGACATCGACTACGAAACCATCATCATGTACAACGGCGGCTACGACGACATGGTTATCGCCAAGACTCAGGTTCGGGCGCGGATTGAAGCCGAAAACGCGCAACGCGAAAAGAAAATCGCCCAATTGCAGGAGTTCATCGCACGCTTCTCCGCCGGCACGCGTTCCGCGCAGGCCACGTCGCGCAAAAAAGAAGTGGAGCGCCTGCAAACCACCGAACTCGCAAAATCAAACATCCAGCGGCCTTACATCAAGTTCGACATGAAGCGCAATTCCGGCAAGCATCCCCTGGAGATTCGCAGTGTGGAGAAGTCCTACGGCGAGCACAAAGTCATTCCGAGGTTTTCCGCCGACGTGCACCGTCACGAGAAGATCGCCCTGATGGGGCGCAACGGCGCAGGCAAGACCACACTTCTTAAGTCCCTGGTGCTCAATGCGCCCGGATTCGTCGAAGGCGAGGACCGCAAATTTCAGATCAACCACGGCGAAGTGCGCTGGGGGCACGAAGTGGCCCTAGGTTATTTTGCGCAGGATCACGGCGAATCCATCACCAGGGGCATGACTGCGCTCGATTGGCTCTGGCAATTCGATCCCGCCGCGAATCAGCAGGAACTGCGCGGCCTGATGGGCCAGATGCTGTTCAGCGGCGACGATGCCATGAAACCGACGGCTACCCTTTCCGGGGGCGAAAGAGCGCGCATGATTTTCTGCCGCCTCATGCTGCAAAAGCCGAATTTCCTGGTGCTCGACGAACCGACCAACCACCTCGACCTCGAATCCATCAACGCGCTGAACATCGCGCTGCAGCGTTACGACGGCACGGTACTGTTCGTCACGCACGACCACGACGTGATTGACGAAGTAGCGACGCGCATCTGGCACTTCCACGACGGCAAGATCGAGGATTTCAAAGGCAACTACGAGGAGTTTACCACCTATCAGGAAGCCAGAGCCGGGCAGCCGGCGAAGGCAAATTCCCCATCGGCCAAGACCAAACAGCAATCCCGGGCCTTGTCGTACTAGCCTCACGGCAACGCCAAGCTAGGCCATGCGCCGTCTCTCGCGGAAATGAATCCGCCGAAACGCAGTCCCTTTCGGCAAGCGCCAGCAAAAAAGGAGTGGCTGGTGCAGAGAGAAAAGAAAACACAGGTAGGAAATCACAGGTAGAAATTTGGCGGGGCTGAAAAATGGTAGGCCCGGGAGGACTCGAACCTCTGACCTCTTCCGTGTCAATCTATCGTGGTTAGGCATTACAACAACTTACAGAACCGCGGGGACTGCCAAAACTCCCGAAAGTCGCACAAGACAGCCCGTAGTGTGGGTTGTGTTGTGGGTTGGAAAAACAGTAGACTCTGATTGGCGGCGGTTTGCTAAACCCACCGGCCCGTTTCGCGCTGACCGATTTTCACGTATTTTGTTTGCATTAGACTCGTCCCAGCTGCAGCCGCGCAGCGTCATTTGCAACCTACAGTTCAGCAAATGTTCAGCAAGATTTGCTTACGAATTTCGCCTTGGAGGGCAACTAACCCGACATGGTCTTTCTTGGGGTACTTCCAGCCTTCGTTACAGACCGAGAGCACCTGCTTGCAAAGCGGGGCTTTCGCACAACGGCCGTGCCATGGGCATCCCTAAGGGCCAGCTCGTCGGGCCAATACATTTGTCTCGTTAAGCCCCAAAAACACCTTCGTCACGAAGTGCGTTTCTCACGGCAACCACCTCGGGGTCATTAATCAGCAACACGAGAATCGTTACGCGCCCAATCTGGGTTAGCGGCTTCAATTCAGGCCCGTCCCACTCGAAATGTTCCTCCCATCTGTCATGCCGAGGATGGAACAGGCGCACGATTTCCCCGGTGTTTGGATCAAACCCAGCTACGTTCGGCCCCTTGAAGCGGTTGCAATGGAGGCAAGCGAGGGCGAGATTTTCAAGCTCGGTTTCGCCGCCGTGTTGGCGTGCGATGATGTGGTCTATCTGAAACGGTGCCGGGTGAAACGCTGAGGACAAGTGGCAGTATTCACAACGAGCCGCCGCTCGCTCCCAGACCCTGTGGATGAGGTCAGCGTTCAATATGGCTGGCTATCGAGCAGAGCGCTGCAAAGCGCAGCGTCCCTTGGATTGCATAATAGCGAGGAGATTGCTGACATGGAGATAGCTGTCGAGTTCGGCTTGTTCTTGGCTTGTCAGTTTGCCCTGGCGACCCAACTCAGACAACTCGTTCATGCGCGCGATATCGCGCTCGCCAAAACGAACCGACACCAAATATTCGGCTGCGCCGTGCGACAACTCTTTCTCTCCCACCTGGATGACACGGGCGAGAATCGCCGCCTCAGTATTGGGGCTAGTGATTTGGGAGCTCATCCTGGTTCCACCTAGCTATTGTGCCATCACGCTCCAATCATGTCACGGGGAGCCCGGGAGGCGAGGGAATTCTTCTCGCGTGTACGCTCAGCGGTGAGCTATGACCTCGTGAATCGTTGCAAAACTTGTGTTCTCAACTGCGTCAGCCGATTGGTCGCCGTTCAGAACAGGTGGACAAGTTGCGAGCAGCCAGTAATCTCGGCGCCAGGGCTCCCGAGACCTACCCCGGATTAGTAAACACTGCGGGTAGAGTCGAGATGTGGCGCGGTGGTTTAGGTGCGGCCTATCGGTTGCCGGCCCTTTCGTCTGCCGGTGCCTCACTAGCCTTACCGTGCTCCGTTTCCACATCCCGCTCATCGAACCGGACGGGCCCATTTCGGGCATCCAGCTCTCGGAGAAAGAATCACGCATTCGCCCACGGAAAACTCTTCGGCAGTTCGATCAGCCGAATTAGGCCGAGCACGTCGTGTAGGTCGGCTTCCGGGAACTGCTTGAACGCCGGCCATGCCACCTGGTGCTTGGCACAGAGCCACTGTCGCAGCCTCTTCCGAGCGTGTCGCTCCACCGCTCGGTAGGCATTGCTGACCGGCCCCAGGCAGAAGTAGTTGGCCCATCCACGGATCATCTGGTTGAGCTTTCCTACTACGTCCTGTGGCTCCCGCTGGGTTTGAGTCCGTTTGGTTTCTGCGCTGATGGCCTGACAGATGCGTATCACGCGCTTCTTCGAGGGAACTGTGCCCAGATAGGCCCGTCCCGTCTTCGGTGAATAACACCGACCAATCGAATAGCCCAGGAAATCGAACTTCTCTTCCGGCAGCTTACAAACCCGCGTCTTGGTCTCGTTCACCGTCAACTTCAGCTTGCCCATCATGCCCCGCATCGTGGCCAGGGCCTCCTCGGCCCTCCCTCGACAACAGATCACGAAGTCGTCAGCGTAGTTGACAATGCGCGCCTGAAGACGCTTCTCGTGCCCGAGCTTCTTCCATCCCAGCACGAACCGACGCATGTAGATATTGCTGAGCAGTGGGCTGATCGGAGCCCCTTGCGGAGTTCCCTTTCCCTCGTCCCGATTACGCATGCTCCGACGCTTGTTCCCATGCTCGTTTTCTTCGACCGGAGCTTCCAGCCACATCTTGATCAGATGGAGCATCGCTCCGTCGACGATCCTCCGAGCAACCGACTTGAGAAGGTCGGAATGCGGAATCGAGTCGAAGTAACCCGCTAGATCCACGTCAGCGATTTCTCTATGTCCGGTGTTGATCAGCTGGTGGACGTACTTCACCGCGTCCAACGCGCTGCGGTCTTGCCGATAGGCGTACTGTTCCGGCTGCAGATCGGCCTCGAAAATCGGTTCGAGAACCAAAACTGCTGCCATCATCGCTGTCCTGTCACGGAGAGCGGGTATTCCTAACGGCCGCTGTTTCCCGTCCGGCTTCGGTATATACACTCTCCGTACGGGAAGTGGTTGATAGGTTCGGTTCTTCAGCTCTTGCGCCAATTCGTCCAACCACTTCTCTACTCCGTACTCCTCAATGTCCTCAAACGTCTGATCATCGACTCCCGGTGAGCCATAATTGGCTTTACAGCATCGGTAGGCGAATCCCAGAACGTCTTTCCGGTACACCTTGTCGTACACCGAGTAGAAGCGATAGTTGGGCGATTCCTTCGCTTTCGCATGCAACGCCGTCTGCAGCTTCTGGACGCTTGTTGGGGTTTCTAGACTCATCGCCAATCCTCCTGTCCCTTGCTGCTTCTTGCGTTGTCTTTCAACTGAGGCCCCTTCCCTCCACCGGAGTTACCCGGCTTCATCGGTACTTCGAGCCTCTCCGCCATCCCAGACGGCCCGGCCTGACTCTCGCGAGGTGCCAGTTGACCCGCACCGCAGTCTCCGCTGGGACTTCCCGTGTTGCGACTGTTCCCCTTCATGCCTACATGCCATCACCACTACCCCGGCAAAACCGATGGACCTGTTCGCTCGTACCATCCATCGACTTCGACCTTCCCCATCTAACGAGAGGGTCGGTTTCTGCATTGTCCTTTTCGGGGCTTGCTCAGTGTTCACTCACGTTACGGCCTGCAGACTCGCGGAGTCACCTTTGACCCTTTCCACCAGAGGCTTCAGCGGCTTCATTGCTTCCGCCACTGCTCTGATTGCTACCGGGTGGAGCGAACCAGCTCCCGGGTGGGATTTGCACCCACTG
>DATAIH010000193.1:0-3321 GCA_036262755.1 Candidatus Acidiferrum sp. | reverse complement strand
TGTTTCTCCTTCCAAGAAGCGAACAGCCGTTTACAGCAAGATCGGACGATCAGGCGATCTGGGGGTCTCGGCGCTTTCGAAAAATGACCAGGGTGTGCTCTTAAGCAGCTGCCCATGCTGAGAACCTGCGCTGCGAAGATTTCCGACATCACACCGTCCCCATTTTAGAATTAAATGTGTAATCGGAAGTATGAGTCTGTCTGTGCGTGTAGAGTGTGAGATCAGCTCTGGGGCTCTCGCAAGGAAGGCCCGTTGATTTGAAAAGTCTGGCACTGGTGTCGCAGCCGGCTGAGCAGTGCCTCGGTCAGTTCTTTATTGCCGAACAACGAGGGCCACGACTCATACGGCAGATTCGTGGTGATGATCGTGGGCTTGCGCCGGTAGCGTTCTTCCATCAGTTTGAAGAAAAGGTTGGTTTGTTCCGGTTTCAGATTTAAGTAACCTAGCTCGTCAACCACGATTAAATCGAGACGTGCCCAGCGCCGCAGGAGTTTGCGCGAAGCCCGATCGGCGATCGAAGCGTACATCTCATCGAACAGATCCTGGGCTTTGATGAACAGACCTCGATAGCCATTCTCGACGGCCTTGAGTAAGAGTCCGGAAGCTAAGCCCGTTTTGCCCACACCCGTTTTGCCGACGAACACCAAATTGATGGCTTTGGGGATGAACTCCAGTTCGGCTAGCTCGAAGATTTGGCGGCGGGAAACGCCGGGTTGCCGCTTGAAAGGAAACGATTCCAGGGTCCAAGCCTCCGGCAGGTGGGCCGCTTTGACGCGCGCTCGCCACCGCCGCTCCTGTTGATCGAGCCACTCTGCCCGAAGCAGACGGGCTAGCAACTCGCTGTAGGAAGGCGAGGCTGTTCCGGCGGTCGCGAGTTCTTCCGCCACAATCTCCGCCATCTTGCGCAGTCGAAGGTTCTTCAACAGTTGAGAAATCTCCTCATTCATCGTCCTCTCCACGAGGGTTGATCTGAAAGTGTTCCCGGGCGAGCTTGCGAAGGATCAACTTCTCGACCCGCTCCAGATCAAACAGGCCGTATTGCCGAGCCGTCTCCAGGGCTTCCAGTAACACGGGGCGCGGATAGTCGTTCACCATCTCGAGCAAGCGCCGCAGCCGCGGTGTAAGGTAATGCCCGGAATAGTGTTTCTTGAGCGCCTGGAGGTATGCGGCAATTTCCGGAAGCCTCTCCAGAAGCGTCTTTTCGAGCGGGGCGGAATCTGCGCGCGGGGGCACCTGGCCGCGCTTGTAAACATGTTCTGGCAAGCGGTATTTGCAGCCCGTGCGCTCGAGCACGCGTCGATGGGCAGCGACCAGCCGCGGCCCTCGATAGATTTCTATGTGCTCTTTGGTCTGCCGCACTTCGACGCGGCGTCCGATGAGGTCGTTGGGTACCGAATAGCGGTTGGTGTCGATCGAGACGTAGCCTTGCACGTCCACCAGGCGATGGTGGAGTAGATAGACCGGCGGTACCCAGAGGGGCAAAGGCCTCAGGTGGGGTTGCTCCACGACGAATAACTCGCGCGGGCTGGCCTTGAGATCGTCGCGGAACTTGGCATTGACCTGGTCGCACCACTCGCGCGCCTGCCGGTTGGCGTCTTCCCAATCCTGAAAGCGGCGGCCTGCCAGGAAGTTATTTTCGATATACGAAAATCGTCTCTCCACGCGAGCCGAGCGCTGGGCGTCTCCTTTCTCATGGGCTTGGAAGCAGAATCCGTAACGTTCCGCGAAGGCGGCCATCTCTGGCACCGGCACCATGTCGCGGCCTGTGCCTCGCAACACCACCACGTGAGTGTTGTCGATCATGCAAGTTTTGCAGGCTCCCTGGAGGTACTGGAAAGCGTCGGTGAGGAAGACCTTGCACTCGAAGCGAGTGAAAGTTGGGAAAAATTCGAAGAAGAGCATGCGGGAATAGCAGCAGACCAACGACGCAGTCTGCACGGGCCGTAGTTGGCCGCCGATGTCGGCACGGTGGGGAGAGGTGTCGTGCTGCATTTCTTGGCCTAAGGAGAAGTGATACTCCCCGACGGGTTTTTGGCGTTCTTGGCCGATGCCCTGGCGCCGACAAAAAGCCGTGAGGGCTTGATAGGAGAGTTGCGCCCCGGAAGCCAGCAGCTCTTCGTGAACGCGCACGAGGTTGCCCTTGCAGCGCGGGTAGAGCTCCAGGATCTGGTCGCGATAGGGCGCGGCCTTTTCCGCGCGCACCAGGGTGGGCACGATCTCCGTCCCGGAGCGGAGCACGTCACGCACTGCGCCACGCGACACACGCAGAGCTCGTGCAATGCCGCGGATGCTATGTCCCTGTTGCTTGAGCTTCAGAATCGCAGCGCGCATGCCTTGATCGAGCATCGCCCATCTCCTCGGCAAAATGTTCGGCCATCCGTTGCATCTCATGTTGCGCTTGGTCGAGCAAGCGGCCCAAGTCCTGACGGCCTTTTTCCGGCAGATTCCGCAAAATCCCGGCACGTAGCCGCCGGTCCGCCCGGCGCGCCGCGGCACTGAGGATCTCCAGGTCGGTCAGCAGGCTGTCGCCCAGACCGGGCTCGACCGCCGGGGCGGCTTGCACCTCTTTGTGGCTTTTTAGAAAAACCAGCGGGGCCTCGAGCAGGCGCTGACGCGTCACCCAGTTGCCTGTTTGATAAGCGGAGTAGAGGATCCCCAGATCGCGGCTACTCAGCCGCGTGCTACCGGTCGCTTCCATCAGATCCAAACAGACTTGGCGATTGGCACGCGCCAAAGGCACCAGATACTTCGCCGCTCCGTGCGCACCGATTTCGCCGCGGCGGACACGCTTCTGGATCTCCTCGGGGAGCTCGCGAACGAGCGCCAGCTGACGGCTGACCCAGCTGACCGAATGCCCAAAACGCCGGGCGAGCTCCTCCTGAGAGAAGCCAAAGCGTTCGTGCAGTTCCACCAGCAACCAGCTTTGCTCCAGCGCCGTTTCCGGCTCGGCCGTTTGCATCAAGCGGGTGACGATTAAGGCTTCGGCTTCTTCTCCCGGCCAGCAACTCGCCCCCACGGTGTCATGGCCCAGGCGTCGCAGGGCGCGAAGCCGCTTATAGCCATCGATCACCACGAACGAGCCTCCGGCCGCCTCCTCGACCACCACGATGGGAACCTGCTGACCCACTTCGGCCAGCGAGGCCAGCAACCGCTTCTCTGGTTCCGGGCGGACGACCTTCAATCGCCCGTAACGAAGTTGGAGTTGGTGAAATTCCAGTTCCACTTCTTGCTCTTTTCTATGAATGAAGAACGAAGCGGCGCTCACCGTGGTGGAACTTCGCTCTCCCTTCCTCTTCTTGTGCGCAGGTGGAAATTATCGAG
>DATAIH010000192.1:0-33200 GCA_036262755.1 Candidatus Acidiferrum sp. | reverse complement strand
TTGGGTTATTTGCGCACGTGCTATTAGTCATGCATATCTGCAGATTTTTCTGTGCGCTAATGAATTGCTGCAGGAAGCTTGGTTGACCCGGGAGCGCGGCAAAAATGTTGACCTCGTTGACGTTGAGGGAGACCCACTGGTGAGGCGAACGGCTTCCCACGTAGCGCACTTCGAGAGCTCCTGTCCGGCCCACAGCACGCTGAATTCCGAGATTCCAAGACATGGTGTAAGGCTGCTGGATGCGCGGGTCCATCCCATTCACCGGAACAGCGCCGCTCACGAATGTAAAATCGGACTGGTGGGCGACCGCCTGGTACGCACTTGGTGTCTTTAAGTATGGAGGCAGCGTATCTCCCACCGACAGACTGCCCGGAGCATACGTTCCAGGCTGTCCCGTATTGCTGGGGTTCAAGCTGAAATTCTGATAAAAAAAGTTTCCATAGTCAGAAGCGTTATCCCAGAAATATTGATAGGGCTCCGTAAATCTTCTAAGAGAAAAACCAGAGCGAATCACGGTCTGCCCGCCGGTTATCTTGCCCACGATTCCATCCGTCTTCTGCGGATTCCAAGCAATTCCAATAGCGGGTTGCGGGCTGACGTTCCACGGGGCGTACTGATGCGCCCTGGCTGCGATCACTGGGTCCATCGTGCCTTTCAGTGATCCCGGGTTGAACAAGTTGCCCACACCAGAAGGGCCAAAGAGATCCTGGGGCGTAGCGCCGTGATACGCACCAGTCAGGTCGTGATCGTCGCCTGTGAAATCCCACCGCAAGCCGTAATTGAGGGTAAAAGTGGGCTTGATCCTGTAGGCATCTTGATAGAACAGACCCCACGCCTTCTGCAATTCATCGAGATTATAAGCGCCTACACCCGTTAGATACTGGCCCGTTTTCGGGTCGTAGGCATATTGTCCGCCAACACTGGAGATCCTCCCGGCGAGGATCGCGTATAACTGCTGGGCTTCACTCAGTGAGTTGGAAGACGCATTAGGAAGCGAGCCAGTGGGCCCGTTAGTGAATGCGTTTATTGCTGGATCTCCAGTGGCGAGGCCCAAGTTGTAGTTCACAATGCCAGCGGGAGCGTTCCAATAGTGATCCTGCTCTCGGTAGAAGGAAAACCCGAAGCTAATCGTGTGGGCAGATCGCTGCCAACTGGCGGTGTCGGAAGCATTAAAGAGCGGATAATACGTCGAAATCGGTAAATTGAACTGCTGCCCTGACATGTTCCCGCCGTACGGATAGGGCACCCCGAAGTAGTTCCAGCTCACGCTTGGATTGCTCGTGTAGGTTGTCGTTGCGTCGTAGGCGTAAGCCGTCCAATTGTAAAGCATCCCCCCTCGGAACTGATTGATCAAGGTCGGTTTTATAGTCCAATCGAAGCCCAACGAGGCCGTGTAGAAGTTGGACTTCGTGGAAGCTGCTTGCGAAGCAAACGTGGGTCCTGGGAGATAGGCGGCGCTGGCGCCCGGCTGGTGGTTCTTGCTCTCATTCAAGGCGAAATTGATGCGGTATTTTTGCGAAATGTTGTAATCGATTCTTACGGTGGGGTAGTAATACGTGATGGGGGAAGTCTGCGGCCACGTGAGCGTTTGAAGATTCACATCACCGTTACCCGATACCGTTCCATGACTCAATGAGCTATTGATTTGCTGTAGTTCGCCTGCGATCACGGAATTTACCGTTCCCGGGAGACTAGAGTTGAAATTGTGCGCTATCTGCAGAACATTGACCGTCTGGGCGGCGCCATTTGAGTCTGTGTAGGTAAAACTGCCAGTTTGGGTCGCGGGCGCCAAGAGCCAGTTAGTCGCATTGTAGCCTCCGGGCTGTTTGCTCATGGCAAAGCTCCCAAAGAAGAACAGCTTGTCTTTGAGAATTGCGCCCCCGGCGCTCCCTCCGAAATCGTTGAGAATGAGAGGGTTTTTCGCCTGGTTCGTAGCGTCGTTAACCCACGTGTTGGCATTTAGAGCGGCATTTCGAAAATCCTCATAGATTCTCCCGTGAAGATTGTTTGTTCCTCGCCGCGTCACGTAGTTGATCTGCATGTTTGCCTGCCCATAGCCCGAAGACAAGTCGACTTGATCGGTCTGAACCGTCATTTCCTGAATGTCTTCGAGGCGTGGGGAGACAACTGCCTGCGAGTTTCCTACAAATTTCATACGGCTAGGGCTTCCGATGATGCCGTCGATGTTGTTGCCTTCTGCAATGGACGGCAGGCCGCTAAATGCACCCGTGTAACCAGGAACAAGATAAGACAGTCCAGTGAGATCGCGTCCGCCCACGGGCAAATCTTCAATCTGCTTGACGTCAATCGTTGAGCCGATTGCATTGGAAGTCGTTTCCATCAGAGGCCCGGACTCCTCATGAACTTCAACAATCGCGGTTGTTACGCCCACTTTGAGTGTGACGGTCAGGTCCGTTACCTTAGCCGCCTGCACGAGAACAAGGTCGATTGCAGCACTCTCAAAGCCTGCCTTCGTTACCGTCAATTTATAGGTCCCAATAGGGAGATTCACAAAGGTGTAGAGCCCCTTGTCTTGCGTAGAGCCGTTGCGCACATCATTAGTAGATAGGTCGCGGAGTTCGAGTTGCGCCCCGGAGACAACCGCATTACTGGAATCAAGGACGACGATACTGACAGTCCCGAACGATCCCATCTGGGCCCAGGAAGGAGAACAACAGGCAAGCGCGAGAACCAGGAGAGGGAGAAGTCCAAGCACGCGACCCGGTCGATTCGAGAAAAAGGAGAAAGTGAATTTGTCCAGCGTCATATTGCCCCCTTCGCTAAGGCAGTATCGGATTTAAGCCCAGGGACCCGGATAGTGGTTCCTCACTAGTTCTAGATCGTCAGAAGGTAATGTTTGCGCGCAGCTCCAGGACGCGTGGTCCGTTGATGTTGCTCACCGTCCCCGTCGTGCCGAAGCTCGCGTTTTGAATATTCAGTGCACCCGCTGTTGGATTTTGGTTACCTCCGGGGTTCGACCAGTTCGGGTGGTTGAATACATTCAAGAATTCACCTTGAAGGTTGAACCGAACTTTCTCTCCGATGGGAACCATCTTCGTGATGGAAAGGTCGTCGTTCCATAGGTGCGGGCCATACAGCCAGATTTGAGAGCCCAAGGTTCCGGGAATGGTATTCTGGCAAACATTAGCAAGATGGCTGCTGCACACACCTGTGGTCGCGGCTAGCAGCTGCGGATTGATGTCATTCACAAAGGGCCCGTTCGCGTGAAAAACGCCAACAGCGCTTTGCAGCTGCGATACGCTGATGCCGTTAAGCGATAGACCGCTGTTCGTGCCAGCGTAGTCGTTGAAAGTCCCCCACGCCCCCGTTAGCAGGAAGGGGAATCCAGTCTCGTAGGTGAAGATTGTGCCGAGAGTCCAGCCTCCCACAAACCGGTCCAGAACGCCGGAGTGGTTAAGCAGGGCTTTGCTGTGGCCGAATGGAAGGTCGTAGGTCCCGGCGGCATGGATTACGTGCCGCAGGTCATAATTCGTGGGCCCGTACCCTAGCCGGATGTCGCGGATGGTGAAGACATTGGATGTCCCGAGCCATTGCCCGTCCGGTTGCAGGCCAAGTGTATGACTCCACGTGTAGTTCACATCAAACTCCATGCCGTGCCATTGCCGCTGTCGGAAATCTACCTGCAGCGCGTGATAATCACCGTAAGCTCCCGCTGACAACCAGCTTTGCGGCTGCCCAATGGATGAGCCGGCGGCATAAGGGTTAGCCTGGAGAATGTTGAGTGGATAGGGGCCAGGAGTTGTGTACCCACGGGACGGGAATTGGGCCGGGCAGGTAGAGAGCGACGAGCCGACCAAGTTGCAAATGTACGGGACGGTTCCGAACGGACTGGCTAATTGAGCGGCGAACCTTCCGGCTGCCCCTTCGTTGAGATAATTTATGAACGTGCTGTTCCCATAATCGGCGAGAGGCACGCCCGTTGCTCCTACCTTTTCTCCGCGGAAGGCCGCGTCGAAGAACGGCAAAGGTTGTTGTCCGGCGAACCCATTGTTTGCAAAGGAACGGATTCCGTTGGCTAGGTTGATCGCCAGATTCTGCTGGGCGATCTTGAACTGGTCCAGGAAGCCGCTCTCAAAGATATTCACTTCATTGGGGTCCGTCTGAATCCACTGATGAACGCTCCGGTGACCTATGTACCGCAACTCAAGGACATTGTTACGCGTGATCTGCCTCTGAATCCCGAGGTTCCACTCTTGGACGTAGGGCTGCTGAATGTGCGGATCGATGCCTGCACCGCCCCAGAAGTAGTGCCACGTGAACTGAGACTCCGGTATCTTGGCTGCGTAGGCCGAGGGCGACAACAAGTAGGTAGGCAGTGAATCACCAAGGGACAGACTTCCGGGCCCGAACGTTCCCGTGCCACCCCCACTCGCCGGTACAAGGGAAAAAGTTTGGAAGAAGGCCAGTCCGTGATTCGAGGCGTTGTTCCAGAAGTACTGATACGGTTCGGTGAAACGCTTGATGTCAAACCCGGCGCGAATCACCGTGTTGTTTCCGCTAAACAGCCTGCCCAAAACTCCTTCGGTATAATTCGGATTCCAAGCTACGCCTATCGTCGGTTGAGGACTCACGTTCCACGGAGCGTACTGATGGCTGCTGGCATCATACGTGGGATCAGTGACGCCGGTAAGGGTACCGGGCTTGAAGATGTTTCCAATTCCGGAGGGTCCGTACATCCCAGCTGCTGTCGCGCCGTGATACGCGCTGGTCAGGTCGTGATCGTCGCCGGTGAAATCCCAGCGAAGCCCGTAGTTGACCGTAAAGTGTGGCGTGAGGCGGAACGCGTCCTGGGCATAGAGGCCCCAGCCCTTCTGCAGTTCGTCCAGGTTATAAGCTGATCCGGGAGTTGTGGCGTATTGCCCTGTGTTCACGTTATACGGAAAACCGCTTCCGATCGGGCCCACGCCTGAGATTCGGCCGATGAGCGTTGCGTACAATTGTTCAGCCTCGGTTCGATCCGCCGCGGAGGCATTGGCAAAATAAGTGTCGAACGTATTAAGGGCCGGGTCGCCCGTCACGAGGCCTAGGGCGATATTTGGAATACCGTCTGGCGCGTTCCAGTAATGATCCTGTTCCCGGTAGAAATTGAAGCCAAACGCCAGTGAGTGTCTACCATGCAGCCAAGTTGCGTTGTCCTGAGCGTTGATAAGTGGATAATAATTTGATACGGGGAGATTAAACGACTGGCCGGAAGTCAGACTCGGAATTGCCCAGCTTACTTGTGGCTGAGTGACCCACAGAGGTTTAGCTCCAAAGCTGTTCCAGGCAGCGTTGTAGTAATAGCCTCCGCGAAACTGATTCACCAATGTCGGCGTGATGGTCCAATTCAACCCTAGGGAAGTGGTGTAATTATTGGTCGCGTTCTCGGCTGCCTGACTCGCGAAATCTGAACCCGGGAGAATCGGCGGAGTGCCGTTCGGCTGATGGAACTTCGTCTCTTCCCAGGAGAAATCGATCCGGACCTTCCTCGTAACGTTGTAGTCCAATCGCAGGGCGGGGAAATAGGTCGTAATCGGAGAGGAAACAGCCCAGTTCACATTGAGCAGGTTCGGGTCGTTGGCCACTGGCGCGAGTAGGGCGCCGCCGCTCGACGTAGCTTTGTTAACCATTGCTTGTTCGGCTGCAATCTGGGTATTTACTGTCGTCGGGAGCCCTGCAGGTTGCGCCACTTGCGTGAACAGGTTCACCGTCTGGCCTTTCTGCGGTCCGCTTGTGTAAGTAAAGATCCCTTGCTGAGCTGCGGCTGTCAGAGCCAATCTTAGTGGGATGTTTCCAAATCCAGTGCCAGCGGTATACCCTCCCGGTTGCTTGGCCATCGCGAACGAGCCAAAGAAGAACAGTTTGTCCTTAATGATGTGTCCACCGAAATTTCCACCAAACTCATTGAGGATCAGAGCATTCTTCTGTAGGCCCACGGCGTCGTTATGCCAGGTGTTGGCGTTCAATGCCGAATTTCGAAAATCCTCGAATACCTGCCCGTGGTAGTCGTTACTGCCGCGTTTTGTCACAAAACTTACCTGCATGGCGGAAGTACCCAGGCTCTGATTCAAATCCACTTGGCTCGTTTGAACGGTCATTTCCTCCAGGTCTTCGAGCCTCGCTTGCAAACCGGGCTGAACGTTTCCGCCGAACTTCATGCGGCTCGTCGAAGAGATAACCCCGTCAATGCTGTTTCCTTGCGCAATGACCGGAAGCCCGTTCCATGTGCCTCCTCCGTTGACTGGAGTGCCGCTATATCCCGCCGATAGGAACGCCAACCTGGCGATATTGCGCCCTTGCAAAGGCAGATCATTGAGTTGCTTCATGTCTATCGTCGTGGCGATGGCGTTTGAAGTGGTTTCGACAAGCGGCGTCGCGCTTTGCACCACCACCGTTTCGCTGGCCGCGCCTACCTTGAGCGTCACCTTCACGTCGGTCACGCGTCCGCCCTGAACGACGACGGCGTTTGTGACTTGGGTTTCGAAGCCGGTCTTCGTCACCGTCAATCTGTACGTTCCGAGCGGCACCGTTGCAAAGGTCCCAGTTCCCGTCGCCAGGGTTTGCATCCTCCGGCTATCGTTGGTCGCCAAATCTTGAAGCAGCAGGTTGGCGCCTTCGACTGCCGCGCCGGTCGAGTCGAAAACGAGCACGTTGACCGTACCTGCGGAACCCATCTGCGCCGAGGCGGGTGGAACATAACTAGCGAGTAGGATGACGGTAGAAGCCAGGCCCGCGCGGCTCAAAAGGAAGAAGAATCTCTGCAACATCACTCACCTCCGGTGAAACACCCCGAACTTCGCGATCCTCGTGCGATTCACGAACTGAGATTCATAGGTCCCACCCCAAACCCAACGGAAAAATCCCACCTGAGGCGGCGGGGAGTGCCAAAGACGAACAAGGCCCAGCCTCGCCGAAGATGGAACAATGGCGATTTTGTATAAGATATCCAATCCGCTTGTCAAGTCATTTCTGCAAACGCTTGCATCTCCTTATTTCTTTGCAATTTGCGGGAAAAGCGTATATTTTGGACATTCCGGTGAAATCGCTCACAAAAGCTATCCGGGTCGCCTAGCGAAGGTGAGTCGCGGGAGGCGGGTCGGATTTTTGCAAGCGGTTGGGCGTGATGTATATTGTAGATACGGGAACATTGCGCAATCTTTGCAATGACGATTCGTGTATCCAAGGGCCCGCTAACGTTGTGTGCCGTGGCATCCGCGCGGCCTTATTCGCAAGGAAGAAGGTAGGTTTCTGACCATCATGGCCACGGCTGCCCCTACCAAGTCGTCGCCCATCCCGAGGCAATCGCTATCCGCAGCCGTTGTTGAGCGGCTTCGCGAAAAGATTCTTAACGGAGAATTGCGCGAGGGCGAACAACTCCGGCAAGACGCGATTGCCAATGAATTTCAGATCAGCCGCATCCCGGTTCGCGAGGCGCTTAGTCATCTGGCCGCGGAAGGATTGATCACCATCTATGCGAACCGGGGCGCGGTGGTCTCGGCACTTTCTCCGGATGAAATCATGCAACTCTTTGAAACCCGCGCGGTTCTGGAATGCTACATGCTGCGCTGCGCGATCCCCAACACGAAAGAGGAAGACTTCCAGCGTGCGGAGGATATTCTTAAGCTCTATGAAGAGTCTCTCGAGAAGGACTCCGAGGTGAAATCCTGGGGACGCTGGAATTGGAGTTTCCACTCCGCACTTTACGCGCCGGCGAACCGCCCGGTCATGTTGTCTTTCCTAAAGACCGTGAACATCAATTGTGACCGCTATACCCGCTTGCATCTTGTGTTTACCCGTGATCTGCACCGCGCAGGGCAAGCGCATCGCGAGCTTCTGGAAGTCTGCAGGACCAAGGACACGGAGCTAGCGTCGCGAGCCTTGTGGAAGCACATCACCGAGGCCGGCGAGTACCTGAGAGAATTCATCAAGAGCCGACGCGAGCGACATGCTTCGGCGATCGAACCCACCGAAAAAAGCCGCGAGAGGAACGGCGCAAGGCCTCGCGGCAGCGGCACATGAGCGGGTCAAGCCAGAGACCTTAGGTGATTTCCCGTCAGGGCAGGTGAATGTGGCACGGTGCCGTTTTGTTGGCAAAGTGCGAGTGTGGGTGCAAGCGCTTGCACTTATTCCTTGACAGCCCGCTCACTCTTGCGTTTCACTCTCCCTCGCTTCTTTCTTGAAGGGAGCGCACATGGAAGAGGGGCTTTCTCGTCGCGAACTGCTCAAGAAGACCGTTGCCGGAGTTTCTACGGCCGCTTTGCTTCGTGCCGCTCCTTGGCCTTGCGAACCGGAGGTTGCCCCGGCAGATGCCCGTCCCGCAAACGCCTCTGTAATCCTGCCTCTTACGAGTACCAGCGATGTGTTCATTCCGCCGAAAGGCCGGAGTTTTTTCAAGTTCAGCTTCGACTTTCCTGAGCCCTCCGTCGCTTTCGAAAATCTGCAGTTTTCCTTCCGGATCTACACTTTCGAGAACACCTACGCGCCTGACGCGAGCGCAATGACCGTGGAATCGGCCGGGGATGGAGTTCGCCTCGGCTCGCAGGGTTTTGTTTGGGCCGGCGATCAACAAAAAGCGCCCGGCACGCTCGAAGCACGGATCACGCGAAACGGATCGTTCGTGGAATTCCAGGCTACCGCGGAAATGGGCCAGCCGATTAAATCGCTCGCTGCGATTGTTCGTGGCGTGCCTCGCGGAAAAATCTCCGTCGCCGGAGGAAGCTTTTTCGACCCGCGAGATAACGAACTGCTGTTCGGCTATCCGTTCGGCGGCGGGTCCCTGTTTGTCGCTGGGGGAATGGATTCTCCGGTGCTCGTCGTTCAGTCGGGAGAAAAGGAATATTTCTTCCTTTCGACGCTGCTTAGAGAAGTGCGCGCCAGCCGTTTTTACCTGCAGCCCGGGGAGAAGAGCTACCGCGTCGAGCTGATTCACGAACGCGAAGGCTGGGGCAGGAGCAATCGCATCGAGAGCCCGGCGTGGCGCGTTGGTCGCGCCGCAAGCGTGGAAGCGGCCTACCGCCCGCATTTCGAGCATGTCGAGAAAGCGTTTGCGATTCCGGACTGGGAAGGCCGCGCTGACTTGCCGGCGTGGTTCCGGGAGGTTCGGCTGGTCATTTCCCTTCACGGGATGCATTGGACCGGTTATATCTTCAACGACTTCGCGAAATCGTTGAAAACGCTCGAATGGGTGGCCACGCAAATTCCCCCGGGCCAGGTTCTCGTGTTTCTCCCCGCCTGGGACGGCCGGTACTATTGGAACTACCCGATTTACAAGCCAGATCCGCGGCTTGGCGGCGAGGCGGGCTTTCGAACGCTGATCGACAGAGGCCACACCCTGGGGTTCCATTTCATGCCCATGTTCGGGATGAACGCCGCGAACAAACTGCTCCCGGAATTCAAGAACTTCGCCGACGCCGCGACGGATCAGATCGACGGCGACGCTTTCAACTTGAATTGGGTGGACTGGGACAACGACCGCCACAATGAAGGGAACGGCGGCTACATGAATCTCGGCGTGCCTTCCTGGCGCAACTGGCTCTCCGCGCGAATCGCGGACACCATTTTGAATTACCACGCGGACGCGTACTTCCTCGACATCGCCGGCGGCTGGGAGAACAATACGAAAGCGGATATGCACGAGGGTACGCGGCTGCTGGTGGAAGGCTTGCGCAAGAGATTCCCCGGCGTGCTGGTTTGCGGCGAGATGCCTTACGACGCATTGATGAGCTTCATGCCCCTGTTCCAAGTTTTTTCCGGTGGTGGATATCCTCCGGCCATGAAAAAATACGTGCGCGCGTTTGAGCACCTGAGCCTGCCGGCACCAGGACGTGGAAGCAGCGGGGTGCACGAATCCGGCTTCGGCCATTTCAACCCGGATACGCTCAACCTTGGCAAGGAGCAGATTCCCACCATCACCGTGGTGGACGATACGTTTGAGAAGCATCGCGACGTAATGACGGAGATCATCGAGAAGGCGAAAGAACGTGTGGGGCAATAAAACAGTATCGGAATCGCATCGCGCGATGAGCGAACGGGGGATTCGAATGAAGCAAACTTTGTGGATTACAATCACGGGGGCCATGCTTATGAGCACGCTGATAGCGCGCGGTGCGGCGGGAGAATCCGGCACGACCACTAAAACGTCCTGGGGGAAGACACCCGATGGAGCGCAGGTGGAGCTGTACACGCTGACCAACAAAAACGGCACGCAAGCGGCCATCACGACATACGGCGGCGCGGTCGTTTCCCTCAAGGTGCCCGACCGCAACGGCAAGCTCGGCGACGTGGTGCTCGGCTACGATTCGCTGGATGGCTACGTGAACGACAAGAGTTATTTCGGTGCGATCATCGGCCGGTATGGAAACCGTATCGGGCACGCGCAATTCACGCTGGACGGCCAGACCTACAAGCTGGCGAAGAATAATGGCGAAAACACCCTTCACGGCGGAACCAAGGGCTTCAACAAGGCCGTGTGGGCGGCAAAAGAGATTCCCGCCAAAAACGGCCAGGCGCTGGAGTTGACTTATCTGAGTAAGGACGGGGAAGAGGGGTTCCCTGGGAATCTGCACGTGCGGGTGATTTATACGCTGACGGATTCGAATGAACTGAAAATCGATTACTCGGCGACCACCGACAAGACCACCGTGGTCAACCTGACGAACCATTCTTACTTCAATCTCGCGGGCCCGGGTTCGGGAGACATCCTTGGCCACATTCTGACGATGGAGGCGGACAAATTCACCCCCGTGGATTCGGGGCTGATCCCGACTGGGGAGCTTCAGGATGTGGCGGGCACGCCGTTTGATTTTCGAAAGCCGACGGCAATCGGCGCCCGCATAAATGACGACAACGAGCAGTTGAAGCTCGGGGGCGGATACGACCACAACTTTGTGCTGCGGCGAAAGCCGGGCGAGCCGATTTCGCTGGCGGCGCGCGTGGTGGACCCACAAACCGGACGCGTGCTCGAGGTGTGGACCGACCAGCCCGGTGTGCAGTTTTACACCGGGAATTTCCTGGACGGTTCGGTGCGCGGCAAGGAGAGCATCTCCTACACCAAGCGCTCGGCGCTTTGTCTCGAGACCCAGCATTTTCCGGATTCGCCGAATCATCCGAAGTTTCCTTCCACGGTGCTGATGCCCGGGGAGCGCTATCACACGACGACGATCTACAAGTTTTCCGCGGAAAAATAGCAGTTAATGTAGATAACGATTTAAGGCTGCAAGAGATTTCGTCAAGTCCAAGGAGCATCCATGTGCATTCGCATGCTTGCCAGTTTCTTCGTGTTGTGTTCGTTCGCGGCCTGTTCCTCGCCCGCGCAAACCGCTCTTGCGCCAACTCCTCCAATGGGCTGGAACAGCTGGAATCACTTTGCCTGCAGAGTCACGGCCGCCGACGTGCGCGGCGCGGCCAACGCGATCTCGAGCAACGGGATGAAGGAGGCCGGCTACGTGTACGTGAACGTAGACGATTGCTGGCAGGGCGGCCGCGATGAGCAAGGGCGCATTCAGCCGAACAAAAACTTCGGCGACATGAAGGCGCTCGCCGATTACGTCCACGGCAAAGGCCTGAAATTCGGAATCTATTCTTCGCCGGGCCCGGAAACCTGCGCCGGATTTACGGGCAGCTACCAACATGAAGCGCAGGATGCGCAAACTTACGCGGAGTGGGGTGTGGATTACTTGAAATACGACTGGTGCAGCGCCTCGCAGGTCTACCCGGTCAGCCAGATTCGGGAAGTTTACAAGAAAATGCACGACGCGCTCGAGAAGACCGGCCGGCCCATCGTGTTCAGCTTGTGCCAATACGGGTGGGACCTGGTTTGGAGATGGGGCAAGGACGTCGGCGGGAATTTGTGGCGGACGACCGGCGACATCCAGGACCGCTATGAGTCGATGACCAATATCGGTTTCGGGCAGGCGGGGCTGGACGTCTTCGCGGGCCCGGGGCATTGGAACGATCCGGACATGCTGGAAATCGGCAACGGCGGTATGCGGCGCGACGAGTACATTACGCACATGACGCTGTGGTGTCTGTTGGCGGCGCCGCTGCTGGCGGGGAATGATTTGACCAGAGTGACTCCGGAGGATCAGGCCATTCTGCTGAACAAAGAAGCCATTGCCGTGGACCAGGACGGGAAGGGCGCGCAGGGACACCGTGTTTCGGCCGAAGGTCCCTTGGAAGTTTGGGCAAAACCGCTGGCCGATGGCAGCGTAGCGGTCGGTCTATTCAGCCGCGCGGGAACGTTTCCCGTGAAAGTGAGTTTCAAGGATATCGGGTTTGCCGGGAGCGTGCATGTGCGGGATCTCTGGGCGCACAAGGATCTGGGAACGGTCGAGAACGAATTCAGCGCGCAAGTGCCGCGTCACGGCGCGGTGATGATCCGCGTCTGGAAGTAGGTTGCCGGGGCGGGGACTCCGGCAAATCGCAGAACCGTGACGGCAGGTGAAATAAATTCAACCCTTGGCCGCAATGCCCGTTGAATCGCGGACGACCAGTTCGGGGTCCAGCACGATTTCGCGGCCGGTATCGCGGTCTTCGCGGCCATTGCCAAGAATATTGTCAAAAATGATGTGGCCGATCTGCTCGCGGGGAATGTGATTGGTGGTAAGTGATGGAGAGCAAAACTCCGCGAGCTTGATATTGTCGAACCCGGTGACGGACACATCGCGCGGAATCTGGAGCCCTTGCTCACGCAACTCGCGCATCACGCCGACCGCCATGAAATCGTTGACACAGAGAACCGCCGTGGGCCGAAAGCCCGATTCAAGCAGTTCGTGCGCAGCCTGCCTGCCGCCATCCAGGCCGTCCGGCCCTGCGAAAATCCTGGCCTCCGCGCTCGGGGAGCAACGGTTTACGGACTCGAGGAAGGTCTTACGACGTTCACTGATGGGTCCGAGCGTCGAGTGATGCCCGACGAAAGCCATGCGGCGGTGACCCAAGGCGCTCAGATAACTGACGGTTTTCTTGATCCCTTTGCGATAGTCCACGCGAATGTTGGTGATGTTTTTCTGCGGTGTGCCCACATCGTAGAAGGCCGCAGGAATGCGGCTGCCCGCCACGGTCTGGATCAAGTGCTCATCCATTTCGGAGACAATGACGGCTAGGCCCGCTACGCGAAGGCCGATCATCAGCTGCACGCTCGCGACGAGCTGTTCGGAGCGATAATCGGTATTGGCGACCACCACTTCGAGGCCCTGGGAGTGCGCGTCGGATTCGAGCGTGCGATAAATGTCCAGGAAGAATGGATTCTCCATATTCGAAACGATGATTCCAAGAATGCGGCTCTTCCCGCGTGCCAGCGAGCGAGCGTGGAGGTTAGGATGGTAGTTGAGTTCTTCGGCGGCTTTCAGAACCCGGGAGCGGGTCGAGGTCTTGACGATCTCGAGATTGTTGAGGACGCGCGAGACCGTGGACGTGGAGACACCCGCCTTCTGGGCGACGGCATCGAGATTCAGAGCCAGAGTGCGCCTTTTGCGCATGAAAGAGCACCTCGATTTGGGGCAGGCCCATTCTATCGAAAATTGCCCTCGTGGCGAGCCTCCGGCGTGGGAGGGGCCCTTGGGATAGGGGCCGCGCCCTGACTCGAGGCAAACGGCAGCAAGATTCCTTCTACTCCAGCGGAGTCGAGACAGTCGAGGAAAGGAGCAGGGGCAAAGCGAGCTTGACAAGCTTAGAGAGAGCGCAGTAAGGTCTCGAATGCAAGCGTTTGCAGAAATCGCCCCTGGCGAGGCCATGACACAATCTTCCAACCCAGCGATGGTGCTCGGCATCATTGTCGGCAACCGCGGCTTTTTCCCTGACCATTTGGCGCGCTCGGGCCGCCAGGAGATGATCGCGGCGCTGAACGCCCAGGGCATCCAACCCATTGTTCTCGGGGAAAGCGATTCCAAACACGGCGCCGTTGAAACACGCCAGGAGGCCGCGCGCTGCGCGGACTTGTTCAAGAAGCATCGAGAAGAAATCGACGGCGTCGTCGTGGCGCTGCCGAACTTCGGCGATGAGCGAGCCATCGCCGAAACGCTGCGGATGGCGAACCTTGGCGTGCCGGTGCTGATGCAGGCCACGCCGGACACGCCGTCCAAGATGACCATTCGAGACCGACGCGACAGTTTCTGCGGAAAAATGTCCGCCTGCAACAACCTGGCACAATACGGAATTCCTTACTCGCTGACTACGCTGCATACCGAAGCGCCGAATTCGCAACAATTTCGTGAGGACCTGGACTGGTTTTTGGCGGTATGCCGGGTGGCCAAGGGACTGAAGAAGTTGCGGATTGGAGCGATTGGGGCACGGCCTGCGGCCTTCAACACCGTTCGCTACAGCGAAAAAATCCTGGAGTCGACCGGAATTTCCGTCGAGACACTGGATCTCTCAGAGGTAATGGGGAGGATCGGCCGGCTCAAAGACAATGATGCGGGGGTCCTCAACGGGCTCAAGGCCATTCGCGCGTACGTCTCGACGAACAGCATTCCGGAAGCAGCGCTCGTGAAAATGGCCAAGCTGGGCACGGTGATCCACAACTGGATGAAGGAGACGGAAGTAACCATCAGCGCGATCCAGTGCTGGACTTCGCTCGAGGAGTTCTTCGGCGTCGTGCCATGCACGGTGATGAGCATGATGAGCGACTCCGGGCTATCGAGCGCGTGCGAAGTGGATGTGGCGGGGGTGATCGGGATGCATGCGTTGCAACTGGCCTCGCAAACACCGAGCGCGCTGCTCGACTGGAACAATAACTACTCGGATGATCCGGACAAAGCCGTGTGCTTTCATTGCAGCAACCTGCCAAAGCACTTTTTCAATGATGTGCGCATGGATTTTCAGGAAATCATTGCCGGGACCGTGGGCAAGGAGAATACCTTCGGGACCTGCGTGGGCCGCGTGAAGAGCGGACCGATGAGTTTCGCGCGCTTTTCCACCAACGATAGCGAGGGAAAGATGCGCGGCTATGTCGGCGAGGGCGAGTTTACGGACGACCCGCTCGAGACTTTCGGCGGGGCGGGCGTAGTGCGCATTCCGGGGTTGCAGAAGCTGCTGCGGTTTATTTGCGAAAGAGGGTTCGAACATCACGTGGCGGCAAGTTTCTCGAGTTCTGCGTCAGCGGTACATGAAGCCACGACGCGCTATCTGAATTGGGACGTGCACTGGCACCAGCCGGACGCGCAAGGGTGCTGACAGAAAATCTCACCTGGGGGGCGGCTATGAGCGGAAAGCATCGTTGGAATCGCCGACAGTGGATTTCGGCGGCGGCAACCGCAGCGGGAGCGGTCGCGATGCTTCCGAACCGCGGTTTCGCGTCGCTGGGGCGCGTGTTTGGAAACGCAGCGAGCGGACCGGTGCGCGATCGAGTGGACACGAAACTCAAAGAGTTTCCTTTGTCGCAAGTGCGCTTGCGGCGGGGAATCTTCCTCGACCAACTGGAAAGCAATCAAAGCTTTATCGAATCGTTGCCGAACGACCGCTTGCTGCACACCTTCCGGCTGACGGCGGGCATTCCTTCGACGGCGGACCCGCTCGGCGGCTGGGAGCATCCGCACGGGGAATTGCGCGGGCATTTTGCGGGAGGACACGTGCTCTCGGCGTGCGCGCTGCTCCACGCAGCAACGGGCGACGACGCCGTCAAGCAAAAAGGAAACGTGTTGGTCTCGGAGCTGGCGGCCTGCCAGGAGAAGCTGAATCAGGGCGGCTATCTGAGCGCCTATCCGGCCAGTTTCTACGACCGATTGAAGGACGGGAAACGCGTTTGGGCGCCCTTCTACACCTATCACAAGATTCTTGCCGGGCACTTGGATATGTACACGCTTTGCGGAAACGAACAGGCGCTCGGCACCGCCGAAAAAATGGCCGGCTGGGTCGACAATTACTTGAAACCGATCGGCGACGAGCAATGGGCCAAGATGCAAATGGTCGAGTTCGGCGGTATGGAGGAGGCCCTGTTCAACCTGTACGCCATCACCGGAAAAGAGCAGCACCTCGCGCTAGCACGGCGCTTTGATCACAAGAAATTCTTTGATCCGCTGGCTGAGGGCAAGGATGAGCTGAAAGGTCTGCATGCGAACACGAACATTCCGAAAGTGATCGGCGCGGCTCGTGGTTATGAGCTGACCGGTGAACAGCGATACCACGACATCGCGAATTATTTTTGGCACGAGGTCGTCTCCGAGCGCGCGTACTGCACGGGCGGCACGAGCAACGGGGAAGGCTGGCGGGGCGATCCGGGCAAATTTGCCGACCAGCTGGGCGAAGCGGCGGAAGAATGCTGCTGTGGCTACAATATGCTGAAGTTGACGCGGCACCTTTTCCGTTGGACGGGCGATCCGGCGACGATGGATTACTACGAGCGGACGCTCTTCAACAGCCGCCTTGGGACGCAAGACACCGACGGCATGAAGATGTATTACGTGTCGCTGATGCCAGGGCTCTGGAGAACATTCGGGACACGCTTCGATTCTTTCTGGTGCTGCACCGGGACTGGTGCGGAGGAATTTGGCAAGTTCGGCGACACGATTTATTTCCACGACGGGCAGGGCCTGTACGTGAACTTGTTTATTGCTTCGGAACTGAGCTGGCCGGAAAAGAAAATCACCGTGGTGCAGGAAACGAGCTTCCCGGAGGAGGAAGGCACGACCATCAGGATCAAAACCGCAGCGCCTGTAAAGATGCCGGTGCATGTGCGCGCGCCCTATTGGGCCACGCGCGGCGTAACGGTTTCGATCAACGGAAAAAAGCAGGAAGTAACGGCTGCGCCGGGCTCCTACCTCACACTCGATCGCACCTGGAATGATGGCGACAAAATCCAAGTGGCCATGCCCATGAGTCTGCATCTCGCGTCGCTCGCGGATGAACCAGCCATGCAAGCAGCCATGTACGGGCCGTTGGTTCTCGCGGGGCGGCTAGGAACGAAGGGGTTGACGCACGAGCACATCTACGGGCCGCTGGGGCCGGACGAAGCCAGGGACATTTCCGTGCCGCCGCTTACCGGCTCGGTCGACGCTCCGGATTGGGTGGAACAGGTGAAAGGACAAACGCTGGCTTTCCAAACGGTCGGGCAAAAGAGCGCGATTGATGTTTCGCCCTTCTATCAAGTGAACGACGAGCGCTACACCGTCTATTGGAAAGTGAACCGCAAGAGCGCGTAACAAGGCCGCGACAAGCGGGGCCTTGAATTTGCCCTTTGCACGAAAAAAATAAGAAGAAGCTCGGGGCCAAATTCATTCCCACTAGGAGATGTGATGCCGGCGAAAATTTCCCGAAGGAGATTTGTCGGGAACGCTGCGGCGGTGTCGCTCGGCTCGCTGCTTCCGCGGCTTGTCGGTGCGGCTACGGGCGCGACTCGCAAGGTTACCGTGCTGGCGGATGAGGAAATTGGCACGGTGCGGCCGGAGTTTCACGGCCATTTCGCCGAGCATCTCGGTTCCTGCGTGTACGGCGGTTTGTGGGTGGGAAAAAATTCACCGATTCCCAACATCAACGGGTATCGCCGGCAGGCCGTCGAGTGCTTGAAAGGGCTTGGGGTTCCCGTACTGCGGTGGCCGGGCGGCTGTTACGCGGATGATTATCATTGGCGGGAAGGCGTCGGACCCGCGGCAAGCCGGCCGAAGCGCGTCAATATTCATTGGGGCGGGTACCTGGAGGACGGCAGCTTTGGTACGCACGAATTCGTCGGCCTGTGCCGCCTGATTGGCGCGGAGCCGTATCTCGCGGGTAATGTGGGAAGTGGCTCGCCGCGCGAGATGCGCGATTGGATCGAGTATTGCAACATGCCCACGGGCAGCGCGCTAGCGGAAGAGCGCATCCGGAACGGCTCGAGCGAGCCCTTCCGCGTGCGTTATTGGGGCGTGGGCAACGAAGCGTGGGGCTGCGGCGGGTGGATGCGGCCGGAAGTGTATGCCGATTACTACCGGCAGTTTTCCGTCTATCTGCGAAAGTACGGCGATACGCAACCATTCCTGATTGCCAGCGGCCCGAACGGAAACGACACGCGCTGGTCCCGCAAGTTCATGGACACGCTCGAAGGCGGAAGGCCGGAAGGCATCTCCATGCACTATTACGAGGGCGGGGAGGATCATCCGCTGCATTTTACCGAGGAGCATTTGAAGAAGCAGCTCGCCATTTTCTCGCGGGTGGAGGACGCCATCGCCCAGCAGCGCTCGCTGTTCGACAGCTATCGCGAAGGACGCAAGACAGCGCTGGTCCTGGACGAATGGGGCGTGTGGGACCGCATTGCCGAAGAAGACGAAAAGAAATTCGGCAAGCTCTGGCAGCAGAGCACCATGCGCAGCGCGGCAGCGGCAGGCTTGGGACTGAACATTTTCAACCGCCAGGCCGATAAGCTGTTTATGTGCAACATCGCGCAAATTGTGAATGTGCTGCAGTCGCTGCTACTCACGGATGGCCCGGAAGGGAAGCAGTGCATTCGGACGACGACGTATCACGCATTTGCTTTGTTCAAGGGGCATCGGGGAAATACTGCCGTTAGGGTCGAAACTGATTCCGCAACTGCCGATGGAGAAAAGCCATCGCTCGATTTGTCGGTTTCCGCGTCGACAAAAAATGGACTGGTCCTACTGAGCCTAGTGAATCCGCTTCCCGACCAGGATTTGGAGATTCAATGCGCCCTGCGGGGCGCGACGGCGAAAAACGCGAGTGCGCTTCTGCTTCATGACGCGGACTGGAACGCGGCTAACAGCTTTGATGCGCCAGATCGAGTGGTACCCAAGCCGCATCCGGTGAGGGTCGAAGGCCCCGCTGTGCTTCTAGACCTGCCGCGGATGTCGGTCGCCACGGTAACACTAACTCCGTGAGTCGGTGATGGCGGGAAGGGTGAGCCCAGCCTGCCGGCGCAGAATTCGATTTTCATCACGAGCCTAAACGCGTAGCATCCGAGCGGCACAACTCTTCGTTAAGACGCGAAAGGGGATTGAGCGAAATGTGCGTTACTCCGGTTTGTCGTTTTGCGATAAAAACGGGATTGCTCCTTGCGGCGTGCGCAAGTTGTGCGGTGCTCGCCTGTGCGCAGAGGCCGCCTGGGCCCCGCGGCGACGAAGAGACCTTCCGGTTTCGCTTTGTCGGACCGCGCGCGGGGAACCGCGTCGCATCGATTGCAGGTGTTCCCGGCGACCCGAGCACGTACTACGCCGGCGCGGCTTCCGGCGGCGTTTGGAAAACCACGGACGGCGGGAATCGCTGGGAACCCATTTTCGACAAGGAGCAGGTTGCAGCCATCGGCGCGATCGCCGTCGCTCCCTCGGATCCAACGGTGATCTGGGTGGGCACGGGCGAGGCCTGGGCGATTCGCGATAGCGACGTGATGGGCAACGGCGTTTATGTCTCGACCGATTCCGGGAAGAACTGGGCGCACGTGGGCCTTGACGACACCGGGCGCATCGGGAGAATCGTCGTTCATCCCACCAATCCGGACGTAGCGTTCGTGTGCGCACTGGGCCGCACCACCGGCCCGCAGCAGGAACGCGGCGTGTATCGCACACTGGATCGGGGACAACATTGGGAGCGCGTGCTTTTTGCCGACCCCAATACCGGTTGCTCAGGACTCGCCATGGATCCCCACAACCCGCGAATTCTTGTTGCGGGAATGTGGCAAGTGGAAATGCACACTTACGGAGAGATGAGCGGCGGTGCGGGCAGCGCGGTTTACATTTCGAAGGATGGCGGAACAAAATGGACCAAGCTCGAAGGCCACGGGCTGCCAAAGCCGCCTCTGGGAAAGATCGACGTAGCCGTCGCGCCGACCAATCCCAACCGCTACTTCGCCTTGATTCAAACCAAAGAGCAAGGAGCGCTGTGGCGCTCGGACAACGCCGGCGAGACCTGGCAGGTAGTGAATTTCCAGCGCCAGTTGATTGGGCGCGCCGGGTATTACATCCGCATCGCCGTTTCTACGGGAAACGACAACGAAGTTTACGTTGCCAACAGCAGCTTTCTCGAATCACTCGACGGGGGCGAAGTTTTCAAGGAGGTGCCCTGGGGCGGCGACAATCATGACATCTGGATTGATCCTCAGAATCCGGATCGCTTCGTTATCACCGACGACGGCGGGCTGAACATCTCGACCGTGCACGGCCGCGGCTTCCAACGCGTACAACTCCCGATCGGGCAGATGTACCACGTTGCCGTCGACAACCAGGTTCCGTACTACGTCTACACCAACATGCAGGACGGACCAAACATGCGGGGCCCAAGTATCGCCCCGCCGCTCGAATACGGCCGCGTGGTGGATACCGGCTGGGAGCGCCGCATGGGCGGATGCGAATCCGGTTTCACCCTCCCGGATCCGACCGACCCGAGCATCGTTTGGGCGAGTTGCTATGGAGACGAAGTGACGCGCTGGGACGCCAAGACCAAGCGCGCGCGCTCGGTAAGTCCGTGGATGCATTCTCTGGATTCGCCGCCAAGCGACTTGAAGTACCGTTGTCATTGGACCCCGCCACTGGCCATCGATCCGTTCGACCACAACACGGTCTACTACGGCTGCCAAGTCGTTTTCAAAACAACCAACGGCGGACAAAGTTGGTCGCCCATCAGTCCGGATCTTTCCACGCAGGACCCGAAGTACCTTGGCTCTTCAGGCGGAATCATTGGGGACAACCTCGGCCAGTTTTATGGCGAGGTGGTGTTCGCCATCGCGCCCTCCGAAGTGCAGCAAGGCCTGCTGTGGGCCGGTACCAATGACGGTTTGATCTGGTACACCAAAGACGGCGGGGCAAACTGGGCCAACGTCACGAAAAACATCAAGGAGTTGCCGCCGTGGGGCACGGTTACACGCATCGAGCCTTCGCATTTCGACACTGGTACGGCTTACGTTTCGATCGATTATCACTTGGTGGACAACCGCGATCCTTACATTTTCAAGACCACGGATTTCGGCAAAACCTGGACAAAGATCTCGGAAGGATTACCGAAGCATGCGTTGGGTTACGTTCGAACCATCGCGGAAGATCCAAACCAGAAAGGCCTGCTCTTCGCAGGCACCGGAAACGGTCTGTTCTACTCACTTGACGACGGAGCACACTGGACTGCGTTCACCGCGGGCTTGCCCCACGCGCCGGTCACCTGGGACGTGGTAGAAAAGCAGTTTCACGATCTGGTGGTCTCAACCTACGGCCGCGGGATTTACATTCTCGACGACATCACGCCGCTCGAGCAGATGGCCCAGAAAACCAAGGACGAACCGGTGCGCCTCTTCGCTCCGCGCGATACGTTTCGGCTTTTCCCCAATGGTGGTGCGGTAATCACCTATTCCCTGAAGGCGGCGGCCAAAGCTCCGCCAAAGATCGAAATCCTCGATTCGGGCGGCGCTATTATTCGAAAGCTGGATGCGCCGGGCCGCGCCGGCATGAATCGCGTTGAATGGAATTTTCTGTACGATCCGCCCAAGCTGGTCGCGCTGCGCACGACCCCGCCGGAGAATCCGCACATTTGGGAAGAGCGCCGTTTCCGCGGCAGCGATTCGCGGCAGGTTTTACACTGGGGAATTCGCGAAGCGGAGGTCGGGCCAATGGCTTTGCCCGGGAAATATACCGTTCGCCTTACCATGGACGGCCAAAGTTTCACCGAGCCTCTGACCATCGTGAAGAACCCCAACGTTCACGCGAGCGATGACGATTTGGCGGCAGCGTTCAAGCTGCAACTGCGCATTCGCGATGACATCACCAAAACTTCGGAAGCCACCAACAAACTGGAGTGGATGCGCAAACAGCTCGATGTGATTGCGGGCATGCTCGGGCGAAAGAACGCGCCGCCGGGGCAGGAGAAAAAGGAGGAAGCAAAGGAGGAAGCAAAGGAGGAAGCCAAACAGGAAAAGAGCGAAACCAACGCCGATCCCGAATTACTCAAAGCCGTCGAGGCCATGGATCAGAAGACGCAAGATGTGGAGGACAAGTTCATCTCTCGCGCCGACGCGCTCAGCGACGATAAGTACTATTCCATACCCGAGAAGATCTATCTGCAGCTGATCTGGCTTAATGGCGAAGTGGGTACCGGCGCGGGCGACGTCGCCGGCGGTGTGGACAATCCTCCCACCGAAACGGCTGCGGCCATTCTGCAAACGATTGAGAAAGACCTGGTTGACGCCGAGAGCAGTTATCAAAACCTCGTCGCGAAAGAGCTACCGGCCTTCAATCGCGCGCTGCTCGATAAGGGCATCACTCCCGTAGCATTCGTTCGTCCGCCGAGTGATAACCAGGAGAACGAGGGCGGCGGACAAACAAAGCGCAGGTAGCGAACAATTTCCTGAGGAGGAGAAATCACGATGAAGGCCTGTCATCGCCGCTGGTTTTGCCTCGCTGTTGCACTGCTCTTTTCTGCGTCCTGGAGCGTGGCTCAAGGGACGCGTGAGGACTATCATCGCGCCGAGCAATTCCTCCCTGCGAATCTGCGTCATCGTGTCTACGTGGCCGAGGTGGCGCCGCATTGGATCGCCAAGAAAAATCGCTTCTGGTACCACAAAGCGGGAACGAAGGGGGCAGAGTTTCTTCTCGTGGACGCCGACCAAAACACCACCGGCCCTGCCTTCGACCACGCGCGCCTTGCCACCGCGCTTTCCAAGGCCCTCGGACGCGAAGTTCAGCCGACGGAGCTTCCCTTTGACGCCATTGATTTCTCCGAGGATGGAAAATCCGTTTCGTTCCAACTCGACGGCGCGCCCTGGTCCTGCGGGCTTGAAAATTACGAGTGCAAAAGAGGGCCCGAGCCCGTAGCAGGTCCATATGAAGAAGCTTCGCCGAACAAACAGTGGGTCGCCTACGTCAAGGACCACGACCTGTACGTCCGCTACGTTTCGACCGGCGAATTGGTCCGCCTGACGCGCGACGGCGAACCCGCTTACGACTACGCCACGCCGGTTCCCTCGCTCCGGCCCATGGTCGCGCAAGGAAGCCAGGACATCAAGCAACGCCCGGCTGTGTTTTGGTCGCCAGATTCCCGCAAACTCGTGACCTACCGCATGGACACGCGCAACGCCGGGCGCTTTAGCTATCTGCAGTTCGTTCCTCCAGGCCAACTTCGCCCGAAGGAATACACCGTCGTGTACCCGTTGCCGGGCGAGGCCTTGCCGACGGCGGAACCGATTATTTTTGAAGTGCAAGGCGCCAAGCGCATCCCAGTTAAGACCGCGCCCATCGAAATTCAATTTCAGGGTGGGCCGGGATTCGACTGGTACGAGGATGGCAAGGCATTTTCATACGACGCGTGGGAGCGCGGCGAAAAATCCATCGAACTGCGCGAAGTGGATGCGACGACTGGCGACCAACGCGTCGTGGTCCGCGAGAAATCTGATCGCTACGTCGATCCGGGAGAAACGCATTTCCGGATTCTGCACGAAACGGGCGAAGTCCTGTGGACCTCCGAGCGCGACGGCTGGAACCATCTTTATCTTTCGAGTCTCAAGACCGGCGAGCTTCGCTGCCAATTGACGCAAGGGCCGTGGGTGGTACGCCAGATTGTCGATGTGGATGAAAAGGGACGCCGCGCCTATTTCCTGGCGAACGGCCGCGAGAAAGACGAAGATCCCTACCAGACGCATCTCTATGTGGTGGGCTTCGACGGCAAGGGCCTCGCGCTGCTGACGGCGGAAAATGCCAGCCACACGGTGGGTTTTTCTCCGGATCGCACCTATTTTGTCGACAATTTTTCCCGGCCGGATCTGCCTGCGGTTTCGGTGCTGAAGCGGACGAAAGACGGTTCGCAGGTTCGCGTTCTCGAGCAGACCGACACCGGCGAGTTGGTGAAGGCCGGCTGGAAAGCCCCCGAGCCGTTTCGCGGCAACGCCAAGGATGGAACCACGGATTTGTACGCGCTGATCTGGAAGCCCTCGAATTTTGACTCTTCGAAGAAGTATCCGGTCGTCGAGATGGTCTATACCGGTCCGCAGGGATTTTTTGTGCCGAAAACCTTTGGCGCGGCGCTGCGCAATGGACAGCAACAAATGTCCGAGCTGGGTTTCATCGGGGTAATGATCGACGGGCGCGGCACAACCGGCCGATCGCGCGCTTTCCATGAGTTTTCTTATCACAACCTAGGCGGCGCATTTGATGATCACGTCGAGATGATCAAGCAAATGGCCGCAAAGTTACCCTACATGGATCGAGACCGCGTCGGCATTTATGGCACCTCAGCGGGAGGATACGGCGCCGCTCATGCCATCCTGTCGTTTCCGGATTTCTACAAGGTATGCGTCGCGATTTCCGGCGACCATGACGCGCGCCTCGACAAAGCCTGGTGGAACGAACTCTACCAGGGCTATCCCGTCGGTCCGGACTACGCCGAACAATCTAACGTCACCATGGCCAGCCGCTTGACGGGGCACCTGCTCATCGAGCACGGCGACGTCGATGACAACGTTCACGTCGTGGAGACAATGCGCTTGACCGATGCGCTTATCAGAGCCAACAAGAATTTCGATCAGCTCATCGTTCCCAACATGTACCACGGCGAAGGCGGCAATCCGTATTTGATCCGGCGGCGCTGGGATTATTTCGTGCAGTATCTGCTGGGGGTAAATCCGCCGCCGGATTTTGCCATTCACGAAGAGAAAGAAAATGCCCCGCCGCGGGCCCGATGAAAGGGATCAACCGCTTTGCTCAACCCGAAGACATATGTGAGGGAGGCGCATCCGTGAACTCAACCAGAATCCTGCCGGCGAGCGTGAGCCGCATACGCGTAAACTCACGTTTCCTGAGGCGAAAGATGCTGCCCATAACGTTTTTGGCCGGCGTGCTCGGCGCAATCGCAGGAAACACTTTCGCCCAGATCCCTCCCAAAGCTCCTAACTCCAGCGTCATCACGCTGACTCCGCAACCCGGATACTTCACCGAGCCCGGCATCGCCATCAATCCCAATAATCCACAGCAGGTTGTCGCTGTCTATCAGGACAACGCTCACGCTGCGTATTCCACCGATGCGGGTCGCACCTGGCAGATCGCCACGGGCGTCGAATCCACCGCCTACCGTGTTTCGGGAGACGTATCTACGACCTTCGACAATCAAGGTCACGCTTTCATTTGTTACATTGCGTTCGACAAGCTCGGAACATTCAGCTACTGGGGCCACAACTCCTCGCGAAATGGGATTTACGTGCGGCGCTCGCTCGACGGCGGCAAAACCTGGGAAGCCAAAGACATTGTGGCCACTCAGCAGCCAGACAAAATGCCTGACCAGAAGGACGTGCCTTGGGAGGACAAGCCTTACATCGTTGCCGATAACAGCCATGGCCCTTATGCGGGCAATCTCTATATTGGGTGGACGCGCTGGACCACCGCCGATTCCCAAATTCAGTTCGTGCGTTCTAGCAACCAGGGCAAGACCTGGTCGAACCCCATGGAAATCGACAACGTCCGCGGCCTTCCTAGAGACGACAACGGCGCCGTTGAGGGCTTCGCTGGGACGGTCGGCCCGGACAGCATGCTCTACGTGGTCTGGGCGGACGGCCGTCATCTGGTTTTCACGGTGTCCTCGGACGGCGGGCACACCTTTGCGCCGACGCGCAACATCGTGGATACGGCACCGACCATGTTCAGCATCGAAGGCGTGGCTCGCGCCAATGGCTTCCCGCAGATTGCGATCGACCCGCGCGGGGGGCCGAAGGGCGGACGCTTGTACGTAACCTGGGCCGACTACCGCAATGGCGAAGTCGACGTGTTTTGTTCGTCGTCGAAGGATTACGGGGCTACTTGGTCGTCGGCCACTCGCGTGAACGCTGATCCGGTGCATGACGGCGCCGACCATTTCTTCCAGTGGATGGCGGTGGATCCTTCCGATGGTTCCATTTACGCCGTGTTTTATGACCGCCGCGGCGATCCAAAGAATCGTGCACAAGCTGTCGTGATTGCGCGTTCGACCGACGGCGGTCAATCCTTTCAAAACTATTCTTGGACCGAACAGCCGTTCAATGCCAAAGGCGGTTTTATCGGTGATTACAACGGGCTCGCGGCTGCGAACGGCCGCGTCTATGGAATCTGGACGGAAAAGCCGGAAAATATAACCACGCGAGATACGGTGATTCGCGTCGGGACAGCCGACTTTGCGGCATCCTCGTCGGCAAATTCTTCCGTCTCGCCGAAGGCAAGGTCTGAAATAATACCGGGTGTTGAATAACTCCCTGCAGCTTTTGAACGAGTTTCGCGCGCGCTTTGGCTCGGCGGCCACCCTCTACCGTGCGCCGGGGCGTGTCAATCTCATTGGGGAACACACCGACTACAACGACGGTTTTGTCCTGCCGGCGGCCATCGAATTCTACTGCTCGGTCGCCGCCGCGCGGCGCACCGATAGAAAGCTCGTCATCCATTCCGAGAATTTCAACGAGAGCGCCGAAGGAAATCTCGATGCTATTTCCGGCATCGCCAGGAATCACTGGTCCGGCTATCCCCTCGGCGTGGCTTGGGCGATCGAAGCTTCAGGAAAACGCCTGAAGGGAGCGAATCTCCTGATCTGCGGCGATGTCCCCCTCGGTGCCGGATTAAGCTCTTCGGCGGCCATCGAAGTTGCGACCGGTTTTGCGCTGCTCGATCAGAGTGAACTCCCTGTCGATCTCAAAAACCTCGCCGAAGCGTGTCGGAAGGCGGAGAACGACTTTGTCGGCGCGCATGTCGGCATCATGGATCAGTTTGTCTCCTGCCACGGCCGCGCTTTGCATGCGCTGCTTCTGGACTGTCGCTCGCTCGAATACAATTTGGTAAAGTTGCCGCCTGGAATCCAACTCGTGATCTGCAACTCCATGGTGAAGCACGAAATCGGCTCGAGCCAATACAATGTGCGGCGCGCGGAGTGCGAGCAGGGTGTTCGAGTTCTGCGCGAGGTCCTGCCGGAGATTCGCGCGCTTCGCGATGTCACACTCCCTCAATTAGAGGCGCACCGCGGGCTTCTGAGCGCAAAGGTATATTCGCGTTGTCATCACGTAGTCACGGAAAATGGTCGCGTTCAGAGTGCTGTCAAAGCTTTCGAATCCCGCGACCTCCGCGGGCTCGGGGGGTTGATGAGCGACTCGCATCGCAGCCTTCGCGACGATTATGAAGTGAGCTCGAAAGAGCTTGACCTGCTGGTCGAGATCGCAGTGGCCCAGCCTGGCGTCATCGGGGCGCGCATGACCGGAGGCGGATTCGGTGGCTGCACCATCAATCTCGTCGAGTCTTCCGCCCTGGAGGCCTTCAAGAAGCATGTGGCCGCAGGATATTTCGAGGAGACGGGACGGAAGCCGGAGATTTATGTCTCTCCGGCCGCCGACGGAGTGGGTCGGTGGGAAGCCGGCTCGGGCAACGCTCATTCGTGAGGTCGTTTGGCCAAGGATCGAATCAAAGCCGTTTCGAGCGAGGCCACGGACCTCTTGTTCCTTCGCCGTGCTAGCCGCGGAAGCTCTTAATATTCACAGGTTTTGTTCATGATCATGAATTTTGAAGAGCTGCTTGGCACTCCCCACAGACGCTTCAATCCGCTGCTGCGGGAGTGGGTGCTGGTCTCTCCGCAGCGCACCGAGCGCCCGTGGCAGGGTAAAGTGGAAAAACTGCCGCCGGCTGCTTCCCTCGCTTACGACCCCGGTTGTTATCTGTGCCCCGGAAACAAGCGCGCGGGCGGCAAACAGACGCCGCAATACGCGGCAACGTTCGCCTTCGACAACGACTTCCCGGCGCTGCTCCCGGATACTGCGTCGCTCGATTATGATGCGGAGGGTTTGCTCGTGGCGCAGGCCGATCGCGGGATCTGCCGGGTCTTGTGTTTTTCTCCGCGACACGATCTCACGATTCCTCGCATGAACGCGCGCGAGTTACGTGGTGTCATCGGTGCTTGGACGGAGCAATTTTCTGCTCTCGCCGAAATTCCGTGGGTTCGCCACGTCCAGATTTTCGAAAATCGTGGCGAACTGATGGGCGCCAGCAATCCGCACCCGCATTGTCAGATCTGGGCGAACGCAACGCTCCCGAACCTTCCCGCCCGCGAAGATGAATCTCTTCGCGCCTACAACGCGGAGAAACATTCGTGTCTTCTATGCGATTATTTGCAATTGGAATTGCAGCGGGGCGAGCGCATCGTTTGCCAGAATGACGCATTCCTCGCGCTGGTGCCCTTTTGGGCGGTTTGGCCGTTCGAAACCCTTATCTTGAGCAAACGTCACCTTGCTTCACTCGAGCAGCTGAACAAAGACGAGCGCGAGCTCCTGGGAGCCATCCTTCGCCAAATCACCACCCGTTACGACAATCTTTTTGAAACCGCGTTTCCTTATTCCATGGGTTTCCACCAGCGCCCAACCGACGGCCAGCCCCACGAGGCATGGCACCTGCACGCACACTACTTCCCGCCGCTGCTCCGTTCCGCCACCGTTCGAAAGTTCATGGTCGGCTATGAGCTGCTCTCCTCGCCACAACGAGACCTCACTCCCGAAGCGGCCGCCGCCCGCCTGTTTGCTGCAGACGAAATTCATTACCTAGATCGCGGCGAAAGCAAAGGGAAGTCTTAGGGCGATTCCGCCCTCCTAATTTCCCGGGATTCGGCGCTTTTGCGGATCGGAGGAACCTCTCGTTGTTGCCCAAACGATTTCATTTGCCGATGGTTTCCATCACCAACTTTCCGCATCGTTTCGGCATTTCCCGCTGGTACTGCCCGCGATTCTGTTTAACAATGCCATCTCATGAGCGGATTCACGGGCTTGCGAGTGCTGGCGCTGGAAAGCCGCCGCGCAGCCGAACTCGCGAAACTCATCTCCACCTACGGCGGCGAACCGGTCATCGCTCCCGCCATGAGGGAGGTCCCGCTCGATTCGAACACCGAAGCTTTGTCCTTTGCTGAAACACTCTTGGCCGGTCAATTTGACATGGTCATTTTTCTGACCGGCGTTGGCGCGCGTGCCGTTCTGACGATTGCCGAGACCAAACACCCTCGCGACGCTTTCATCGCTGCTTTGCGACGGGTGAAGGTTGTTCCCCGTGGTCCCAAACCCATTGCCGTCTTGCGCGAACTAGGAATAACCCCCGCTGTTATGGTTCCTGAACCGAACACCTGGCGTGAACTTCTTGAGGCGCTTGACGAAGCCCAAAAGTCCCTGCCGGGATTTCACCTGGCGGGCGCGCGCATTGCCGTCCAGGAGTACGGGGTTTCGAATCCTGAATTGATCAAAGGTCTCGGTGAACGCGGCGCCATCGTGACGCGCGTCCCCGTTTATCAGTGGGTCTTGCCCGAAGACGTCGCCCCCCTCGAATCCGCCGTCAGAGAACTTGCTGCCGGGAGAATCGACGCGGTGCTTTTCACCACCGGAGTTCAAGTCGCACATCTGTTCCAAGTCGCTAGGGAGATGAACTTGGAGGAGGCTGCCTCGCAAGGCTTGCGTGGCGCCATCGTTGCTTCCATCGGCCCGACTACATCAGAAGAATTGCGACGAAAGGGAATTCCGCCCGATCTCGAAGCCTCTCATCCCAAGATGGGCTTTCTGGTAAAGGAAACGGCGGAACAGGCCGCGGCCTTCCTTCGAAAGAAGCGGCAGGGAGGTACCTCAGCCTGACATCGCGTTTGGGGCGGGACGACGGAAGGGGTGAGGGGGACGCAGTCAAGAAATAAGGAAGCAATTTCCGGTTCTTGCTTACAACGCACACTTATAACCAGTTGCTCACCCGAGGATCTCTTCTTGCTTCCGCGCTCCGCGCAAATCCAAAATCACCTCACCCGTTTTGGGCGTTTCCCATGCGAAATCGTCTTTTTCCTTTTCGGCCGGCGGGAGCGGTTGTGCCACTTCGCCGATGATGAGCACCGAGGGCGCAGGTAGCCGCTCCTGGAGCGCCAGCTCCTCGAGTGTGGTCCGATGGGTTTGCTGTTCCGCGAGACTGGCATTCGCCACAATCACGCACGGCGTCGATCGATCCAGTCCGCCCTCTATCAGTTTTGCGGCAATCGCGCCGTAATTCTTCCCCGGCATGTACACCGCGTACGTCGCATCTTTGAGCGCTACCTCATCCCACACTGGCGATACGTTTCCCGCCGTGTGGTGGCTCAAAAAAACCAGTTTGGAAGCGTACCGCCGATCCGTTAAGGGAATCTTCGCCGCCGCCGCCGCTGCCATCGCCGAAGTTACGCCAGGAATCACTTCGAAATCGACCCCGGCACGCGCGAGCGCTTCCATCTCTTCCCCCACGCGCCCGAAAAGCAGCGGATCACCGCCTTTCAATCGCAGCACACGCTTCCCCTCGCGCGCCGCGGCGATCAGCAGCGAATGAATCTGGTCCTGCGCAATCCCCGCTTGCCCGCAGCGCTTCCCGACGTTGCGCACCTGCGTCCATGCGGGGATCAAATCCAAGACCTCCTGTGCCACAAGGTGGTCGTGCAGCACCACCTCGGCCGTCTTCAGAATCTCGACCGCCTGGACCGTCAGGAGGTTCGGATTCCCCGGGCCCGCTCCCATCAAATAAACTTTTCCCTTCCGGATTGGCGTGTTCATGGCCTGGCCCCCGCCGCCGCGCATTCCGGCGGCATTCCCCCCGGCGTAGGTTCGATGCCCCTCGCCGAAGGTCTCCGCTTGAGCCTACCATCCCGTTGGACGATCTATTCCCGCGAACATTCCATGTAATGCATCGAAATTTTCGATATTGGTTTGAATGGGCGGGAGCAACCCTCTCGAAAAGGCCGAATCCGATGGCTTGGTTGGTCCGGCTGTCCCACAAAAGCCATAAGCTCCCGTCGATTACGGGGATTACTTCTTTGTGCGCTTGGGCTTCTGCCTGCGGAGGAAAGATTTGAATGCATCGGCGCTGGCAAGGTCGTGGAGCAGGCGCTTGCGCTCCTCGGGATCCATGCTGGCGGCGAAGAGTTTTTCTCGCTCCTCGCCGAGTTGTTGGAGCCAGACTTCGTATTCGGGGCCGAATTGTTCTTCGAGCTCTTTCCGAAGGCGCTGGGCCAGCGCCGGGCTCTCGCCGGAAGTGGACACGGCGATTTGCAGCGCGCCGCGCCGTGCCACAGCAGGATAGTAGAAGTCGCAAAGCTCGGGAACGTCCACCACATTGCAGAGTACGCCGCGGCGCCGGGCTTCCCTGTGGATTTGCTCGTGCAATTCGGGCGAGAAAGTGGCGGCGACGACCAGAAGCATTCCATCGAGATCGCTGGGCTCACAGGGGCGTGCGAGCCATTCGATTTGGCCTGCGGCGGCCCAGGACTGCACCTGCGGCGTTGCTTCCGGAGCGACGACGCGCACCTTGGCCGCGGCGTCCAGCAGCCCGGCGATCTTGGACTCAGCCACGTTACCTGCGCCGACGACGAGGCAGCGCTGGCCCTCGAGCTTGAGGAACATGGGGAAAAGGCTTGGAGCAGGCGCCTTCCGGGGAGCAGTTGTCACAGATTCATTCTAGCGGAAAGTGATCACTCCGTCGCCTGCAAGGCGACGGCTTCTTATAGTGATTCTGGGGGGAAGTTCAGCAAGGGAGAGATATCCACAGTTGTTGTTGCGCGCGCGTGCCTGTGGAAATGTGAAAAATTTGAGTTTGCTGACCGGCTACACTGGCGGCGGCAGGCGTCCTGCGGTCATGAATAGACGGCTCTTAACACTCGATGTTTACCGCGAGATGTTCAGCCGCGGGATGCGCTTTGTTGCAACGAATACTCAGATATTGTCAGGCGTCGCACCATGACACCATGACTCTGCTATAAGGATTCCGAACAACAAGCAGGCCTGCTGCGATGGAGCAACGATACAGAATCATAGAAAGGAGCCAACACGTTCGTATGCCAGGAGAGAATGAAGAAAAAGTCATGAGTGGAAACCAACCCGAAGTCCAGTATGCCGCTTTTTTGGCCATTGATTGGGCGGATGAAAAGCACGTGTGGAGCCTCGAAGAGGCCCACTCCAGCAAGCGGGAGCGCGGAGAAGTGGGCCATATGCCGGAGGACATTGAGACTTGGGTCGCAGGGATGAGTCAGCGCTTTGCCGGTCGACCGATTGCGGTGGCGGTGGAGCAGAGCCGCGGGGCCTTGGTGTTCCTGCTCAGCAAGGAAGTTCCTACGGCAGAGCTTTCACGAGTGGGCCGCCCTTTCCATCCCTCAATCGCAATGGGCGCGCGCCTACTACGAGCTGCAGTGTCGCCGGGGCAAGAAGCACCATGCGGCGGTGCGGGCGTTAGCCTTCAAATGGATTCGCATAACCCATCGCTGCTGGAAGGAACGGGTGGCGTACGACGAGAAAGTCTACCTGGCGGCCTTGGCCAAGCACAACTCGCCGCGGTGGCAGCAACCAAGACGGCGGCGTTGTGAGAAACGTGTGTGAAAACTGTGGGGCGAGGAGGTGAATTTTCCCGGGAAAATCAAATTTTCTCCTTGACAGAATTCCTCAGAAATCTCGCGGCACGCATGAGATGACATCCCTTACGTTATGCCGCGAACGCCCGATCCGGGCGCGTTCGAGTATGACTTGCGCACTGACCACGTTACGAGGCGCCGACAACCCGCATACCGGACATTCATGCCAGCGCTCCGCAAGAGTCTTGGGCACGGCCGCTCCGCATACGCACGTTTGGAAAGAGGGGATATCGAAAAAACCGAACCGGCATTCCATCTCGAGGCTCGGGATCGGACTCCGGCGGCCTGCCATTTTCGATTCCCGAGTCTCCTAATTTCGAGGTTCAGGAGAGCCGCTCGGGGGTGAGGAGGGCGGTCATTTGGAGGACGCGGTGGTAATAATCGCGCTGGGTGAGTTGCGCTGCCGCAGGCTCGTCGAGAACGAAGGTCACGTCAGGATGGAGCTGCAGGGCGGACGCGGAGACGGCACAGGTTATGGGGCCTTCGATGGATTTGGCGACGGCAGCGGCTTTGGAGACACCCGTGGCGAGCAAAAGAACTCTGCGTGCTTCGAGGATCGTGCCGATGCCCATGGTGATGGCGCAGCTTGGGCCTTCTGCCGGGCCGAAAAACTTGGCGTTGTCATCGAGCGTCTCGCGGCTCAAGACTTTGAGCCGCGTGCGCGAGGCCAGGCTGGAGGTAGGTTCGTTGAAGCCGATGTGGCCGTTGCGGCCGATGCCAAGAAGCTGCAGGTCGATCCCTCCGGCAGTGCGAATGGATTGCTCATAGGACGCACAGTAAGCATGGTAATGGCCGCGGATGCTGCCGTCGGGGATGTGAATGTTCTCCGGCGGCACGTTGACATGGCGAAAGAAATTCTCATGCATGAAGTGCTGGAAGCTCTGCGGGTGTGAGCCGGGCAGGCCGAGATACTCGTCGAGATTGAAGGT